>CAZQXQ010000123.1:0-8525 GCA_964597235.1 uncultured Burkholderiaceae bacterium
AATAGTCCCAGATGCTCTGCCAGAAGGCGTCCAGCTCGGTGGTGGACCAGCGCCAGAGGGCGTCGTAGTCGTCAAACGTCAAGCCGCGATGCTGTCGCAGCCAATCCTGGTACCGGCGGATCTGGGGGATGTAAGGTGCTGGAGGGTGTGTCATGGCCGCCAGCGTAGCGGGCAGCGGACGTAGTCCGCGTCACCTGGGCGGCAATCGCGATGGGGATTTTCCCGGAGGCGCATCCATCGTCAAAACAGAGATATCTCCGACTTGATGCATAAAACAAAAAGCACCTAGGCATCGCTGCGCTAAGTGCTTGTCCATCTTGGAGGCGCGGGCCGGAGTCGAACCGACCTACACGGATTTGCAATCCGTTCTCAGCACTATCTGCCTGTGTTGATTGGTGTAGGTAGAATCTAGGAAAATCAATCACTTGACCGAATCATCGCCTGTTTTTTAGGCATCGAGTGTTGATTGAAATGCGCCTTTTTAGGGGTCAAGTGGCTACATGGTGGCTACATGGAGCCCTCATGTAGCCAAATCAGCCTGGAACCCGCCATGCCACGCCCCAAGAAATCCGACCTGCCAGACCTATCCGACCGGGTGAACCTGACCGTGGGGGCGATTGAGCGGCTGGCCTGCCCGCCAGACAAGCAACAGGTGTTCATGCGCGATGCCGAGGTGCCCGGCCTGCGCGTGCGGTGTACCGCTGCGGGTGCTAAGTCCTATGTATTCGAGCAGAAGCTGAACCGCCAGACCATCCGGCGCACCATTGGCGATGTTCGAGACTGGACCATCCCCCAGGCCCGCACCGAGGCCCGCCGCCTTGCTGTGCTGCTGGACAACGGGCAAGACCCCCGCGAGCTGGAGCGCAAGGAGCAGGCGGAACGCGAGGCCCAGCGCCAGCAAGAGCAAGCCCAGGCCGAAGCACAGACCCGCGCCGCCCTGCCCGCCAGCGAAGCATGGGCCGCCTACCTGAAGGACCGACAACGGCACTGGGGCGAGCGCCACTACCTTGACCATCTCCAACTGAGCAAGGCGGGCGGCGAGCCTTCCAAACGCGCCCCAGGTGGCAAGACCCAGCCGGGGGCGCTGCACAGCCTGCTGGCGCTGCCCCTCAAGTCGCTGGACAGCCGCACCGTGGAACAGTGGGCCGACCGGGAAGGGCAGGAGCGCCCGACCGTGGCCCGCCTTGCCTTCCGACTGCTGAAGGCGTTTCTGACGTGGTGCAGCGAGCAACCCGAGTACGCCGACCTGTGCCAGCCCAGCAACCCCACCAAGACGCGCAAGACCCGCGAGGCACTGGGAAAGGCCGGGGTGAAGAACGACGCCCTGCTGAAAGAGCAACTGCCCGCCTGGTTCGCTGCCGTGCGACAGATTCACAACCCCGCCGTGTCCGCCTACCTTCAAACCATCCTGCTGACCGGCGCACGACCCGGCGAAGTGCTGACGATGCGATGGGAGGACGTGGGCACCCAATGGCGAAGCCTGACCATCCGGGACAAGGTGGAAGGCGAGCGCATGATTCCGCTGACGCCCTATGTGCACAGCCTGCTGGCCGCCCTGCCCCGCCGCAATGAATGGGTGTTCTCCAGCCCCAGGAGCGACCGACAGGGCGAGCACATGACCCGCCTGGACCCGGTACACGCCAGCGCCTGCCGCGTGGCTGGCATCGATGGCCTGACCCTGCACGGCCTGCGCCGTTCGTTCAAAAGCCTGACCGAGTGGCTGGAGATACCAGCCGGGGTGGTGGCGCAAATCATGGGGCACAAGCCCAGCGCCACGGCAGAGAAGCATTACACCGTCCGCCCCCTGGACCTGCTGCGCGTTCATCACGAGCGCATCGAGGCATGGATGCTGGAACAGGCCGGGGTGCAGTTCGACGCCCAGGCGGAACCCGGACGGCTGCGCGTGGTGGGGTGATGCCTTGTTTTGGGTGGTGTAACTACAATCAGTGATGCGGATAACTTTCGACCCCGCCAAGGACGATACCAACCAGACGAAGCACGGCGTATCGCTGGCATTGGCAAACCATCTGGACTGGGATGAAATGCTTTCATGGGTGGATGACCGATTCGACTATGGTGAAACCCGCTATGTCGGACTCGCCCCAGTGGGGGACAGGTTGTATGCCGTGGTGTTTGTGGACAGGCCACCCGAACACCCCACAGAGCGCCGCATCGTCAGTTTGCGAAAGGCCAACCAGAGAGAGGTGAAGCACTATGTCCAAAATGCTTAAAACACGCACTGGCCGGGTCTTGCAACTGCCCAGCGATGACGAGGACGCCGCCATCACTGCCGCCGCATTGGCTGACCCTGACAACAAGCCACTGACCGATGAGCAACTGCTGAACTTCAAGCCTCATGGGGCGCGTAGCAGACCGCCTACCGGTGGCACCAAAACGCAAGTCACCTTGCGCATTGACACTGACATTCTGGAAAGCTTCAAGGCTGCTGGCGCTGGGTGGCAAACTCGCATCAATGAGGCCCTGAAGGACTGGAAGCGTTCACACGCTTGAGTTGGACGCCATGCACAACCCTATCCCCCCTGGCGAGCTGATGACCGGCTGGCTGGATGACTTGGGCGTGACCATCACCGCCTTTGCTGCGCACATTGGAATCAGCCGCGTGATGCTTTCCCGCGTGCTGCATGGACACGCCGCCGTCACCGCTGATATGGACCTGAGGCTGTCCGAGGCGCTGGGCACGTCGCCGGGGTACTGGCTGGCGCTGCAATCCCAGCGTGACCTGTGGATGGCGAAAGAACACGCGAAGGACCGCCAGCGGATTGAGCGCATGGCTGGTCTGGATGCGGTCGCGGCATGAGAGCGTGGCCCCTGCTGCACACGACGCCGCCCACGCCTGAGCCGCATGGATAGACCCGCATTGTTGGACGGTAAAACATGGCGTAACATCGGCGTGCACAATTACGCCCAGTGCCAAGGCGAAACCCACTTCAAGACCGCTGCACCAGCGGCAAAGTGCATCACCCCACTGCCAGCCAAATGCGAATTACTTGCATTTGACCCCCCCCAGACCAAGACTGAACCCCTGCACTGCGGGGGTTCCCCGGTACGCGCCGCCCAGGTACGCAAGCGGTACGCACAGAACCAGCGTTCGCGTGACACGCACCATGCTGCTGAAACGGTCGCGGAACGGTTGTCGAACGGTTGTGCAACGCTGCCGCAACGGTTCTACAACGCTTCCGAATTGATAGCTAGTACCGCCCGCATCCATTGGCCTGGAGTCGGTTTTGGTGCTGGCGCTGTTCCACGGAAACCGCGCGGGTTCATTCTGGAAACCCACACGGAACCCAGCCGGTTTTTGCAACCCGCCCGCGCCGAAACCCAGGCCGAACCCAGGCCGCTGCACCGGTGCCTGGTGCTGACCTAGTGCCGCCATGCGTGGAGCACGGGCCCCAGCGCCAGCGTGGGAGAGGTGGGGAGCTGGCGCAGCACAGCGAACACCAACACAGCCGAAAACCGCGCTACACTGCGCATCGAGCCGCAAGGTTCAAACGGGATTGGCGTCCCGAACAACCAAGGCGCAGCAAGCCACGCGCCCGCAGTGGCTTTTTTTACGTCCATGTGCTGCGCATGGCGCACGGTTTCCTTTTTGGTGGGCCGTGTGGGGCACCCGCGAGGGTGCGCCGGTTCCTTGGTCCGGTACGCCAACCCGCACGGTCTGCCACCCTCTGATTGGCGTCGGAGGTGGGCAGGTTCAAACCTGTTACCAAGGAGCCATCATGGCTGACACCATCACCACGTCCGTGGGCTGCATCGCCGCGCCCACCACCACCCCCGCCGAAGCTGACGCTGTGCGCCTGCACATGCTGGCCTGTAACGCCCTGGCCGAAGCCCTGCACACCCTGCGCACGGCCGACTTGAGCCCCGAGGCCCTGGCCCGAGCCATTGGCCGCGCCCGCCGTGGTGCAACCCACCTGCGCCACATGGCCGAACTGACAGGGAGCGCAGCATGACCGAAAGCACCATCACCCTGGCAGGCAACAGCGCTGCCTACGGAACCGCCCAGGTCACGACCAGCGCCAGCATGGTCAAGGTGCTGGCAATGGACAACAGCACCCGCCTGAGCCTGTGCCTGGAACTGGCCCCCGCCTGCGCCCTGCAACTGGCCCAAGCCCTGCACAACCACGCCGCCGCATTGCTGGCGCAGTCCGAAGGGGGCGCAGCATGAGCGAACAGGCAACGATGTGGCAGGCCGTGGTTTTCAGCGATGGCGGAACGACGCCCTGCGGTATCAGCATTGGGCAACCCGAGACCCTGCCGGGGCTGTACGCCACCGCAGAGCAAGCCCAGGCCGTCGCAGTGGCCGCGATGGAGACCCGCCTGGAGCTTTACTCCAGCGCCGTGCGCCGTGTGGAAGTGACCGCAGACTAACCACGTTTTGCCCCGGATAGGCCCGCGAACCGAAAAGCGGGGCCCTTCACCCGCCTGCCGGGGCACCCATCACGAAGGATGCGCAGAAGGACGCACACGCCATGCAACAAGACAACGACAAGCCCAACGACCAGCAAGGAACCCAGGCCGCCGAGCGTGAGGCGCAATGGTGGGATGCCACGCTTGACGCTGCTGGGTTGTTTGACATGGACACTGTCACCCCTGTGCAGGCTGCAATGGTGCTGTGTCGGTTCAATCCGCACCGTGACACCAGGGAGGTTGCAGAGGTGACAAACACCGACGAGACCACGCCGGAGGATTTCAAGTGCCTGCTAGCGACATTTGAGGCTAGAGCTGTGGCAAAACCGCGTAACCGCTCATTGCTCGACTGGATGGCGGTTGCTGCTGGCGCTGGTCGCAAAACCCATTCATGGGCCGCGCGGTACGCGAAGCATCACGGACTATATGGGCCGCCAGTACCTGAGCTGCAACAGGAGAAGTTGCACGGGAACATTGTCCTGGTGAACGTGACCACCCAAGCGAATCACTATCAACAGCACAACGTACACCACCACCACCCAGCACCAGCCCACGAACAAGCGCCAGCAGCGCCCGAACCAGCACCAGCACCGCCGCCAGAGTCTGCGCCTGTGTCAGAGCCTGAGCAACAGGGTACACGGGTAAAGCCTGAGCCGGCGTGGATTGACGAAGCGCGCAAGGTGGCCAAAGCCTATATGAAAGACCGCAAGGGCAAGGACTTACACCCGACGCTATTGCACGTTGCCCAACACGTTGCAGAGGTGTTGCGGAACCGCAAGGTGTACGGGCCATCGGGGAAACCACTATCTGCCGCGTATATCAAGCGCCATGCACTCGGTCCCGTTAAAAACAGCACGGGCGATGGCGAATCAACAGGGGCAGGACAGGGCAAACGGGGCAAGCCCTGACGGGGCAAAGCGTTTGCCCTGCAAAACCTAGATTTCATGCGGGTTGCAGGCCGATTTTTCTTGTTTGGAGGGCAAGCGTTGCCCCGAAAAAAATTTGTTCCATGCCGGGCCGATTGCTGCCGGGCTTGGAGTGACAGACGTGACACAACAGTTTCAACCATTGGAGAGCGTGACGCGCCCTGTGGTGACGACGCAAGAGGCGGCCTTCTACCTACTGCGCCGCCCTCAAACGTTGCGCGGCTGGGCTGCATCGGAAAGCTATCCCGCTGGCCTGCGCCCGGTCCGCATCGCTGGTCGCCTTGGATGGCCGGTGGACGGTATCCGCCGCGCACTCGGACTGGGGGCCAAGGCATGAAAAAAGCCCCAGCCGTGAAGCAAGGGGCCGCCGTGGAGGGCAAGCCAGATTTTACGGACCGCGCCGGGATGCTGCCGAAAAGGCTTGCAACCGTGACCAGTGAAGTCCTGGCCCGCCTGCTGTCTGGCGAATATCTCACTTCGCTGGATTCAGTCGTTGATTCGAGCACGACCAGACTAGGCGCGTTCATACATCGCTTGGTTGGTGATTACGGGTGGCAAATCGAGTCCGAGCCCTTCGCCGCTGGTTGCGTTGATGGCCGCGTTTCGTGGCCGCATCGTTACTACCTGCGCCCTGAAATCATCGCCGCCGCCCGTGCTTCTGGTGCCGTTGCTTGGTGCAAGGACGTCCGTAGCGCAAGGGCTGCCTTGCGAAAAAAGGCTGCCGAGGCCCGCCGCGAAGCCGAGCGCCGCAATGAGGCAATGGCCGCCGCCCGTCGCCGTGCTGACCCAGGACAGTTTGCCCTGGACTTAGGGGGTGCCCTGTGAGCCGCATACGCCAAACCTTCAACGCTGCCCGCTGGTATCTGATGGGCGTTGGCCTTGGTCTGCTGCTGGGTCTTCCCCGCCTGTTGCTGGGGGGTGGATAGATGCCAAGTAGCCCGACCATGTTGCTGCGCGTGGGCACCATTGGCCTGTCCAAACGTGCGGGGCGCAAGCCCTCTACGCTGGCGCAGGCCGCCGCCCACAATCTGCGCGCTGACCAAAACGAACGCGGGGGGCGTGCCAATATCGACCCGGCACAGTCCTACCGGAATCAAATCCTGCGCGGGCCTGACACGCCCGTCAAGGTGGCTGCGCTTGCTCAAAGCCTCATGGCCGAGGCTGGAATCGATGCAACCAAGCTGCGCAGGGACCACGTCCAGGGGGTTGAGTTGCTGGTTTCGCTGCCGCCTGAATCTGGCGTGAACGAGGCGGGATTCTTCGCCACTGCTGTGGAATGGGCAGAGGAGCGTTTCGGCATGAACAACATCCTTTCTGCCGTGGTGCACCGCGATGAAAGCGCGCCGCACTGTCACATCATTGTTCTGCCGTTGCTGAACGGGAAGATGGCGGGTAGCGCATTGGTAACGCGAGAAGCAACATCCACGATGACGCGGGACTTTTTCCAGCAAGTTGCCAAGCCCTTCGGCCTGCGCCAGCCGGAACGCTCCAACCCTGCCCACCGTACCGACCTTGCCCGCGCCGTGCTGGACAGGTTGAACGTCACCAGTGACCCGTGCCAAAAGAGCGCGATATGGGCCACGCTGCGAGCCGCGATTGAGAGCAACCCGCAGCCATTTGCCGAGGTGCTGGGCGTCACCGTGAGCGAACGGAAAAAGCCCATGCGGAGCTTCACCCAAATCATGACCGGCACCGGCAAAAAGACCAGCGAGGACCGGGAACGAAAACCTATAGGTTTTGAAGGTGGCAACGATGGAGTGAAACCTATAGGTTTTGGGGGGTCAAAAACACCGAAACCTATGCTCTGTAGGTTTCGCTCCCCTCCACCCCCTCAAATCACCCCCGATTCCCGCCCAGGCCACGCCACCACCGCTGCCGAACCAGCCCCTGCCGCTGACCACCGGCACCAAGGCACGGACAACCAGCCGGAAGCCATTGGGACGATTGGTGAACTGTGGGAGCGGGTGGGGGTCAAGCTGCCGCCATGGCAGGTTCAGCGCGCACCTGCTGCACCGCAGAGCAAGACCGACGAGCCGCGAGCAATCGAGTCCTTCGACGAGCTTTGGCAGAAGGTTGGCCGCCGCGTGGTGCACAACCCAGACCCGCACCGTGACCGCCTGCCGCCCGCTGGCCGGCTGGAGCTGGCCCGTCGTGCCCAGGAACAAGCCATTGCCCGTCATGCCCGCCCAAAGTCACCTGCACCCGTGCTGGCCGACCTTGCTGGCGCAGTCAGTGGTGACGACCGCGTGATTGACCGCGAGCACTGCCATGACCTGATGAGCTGGAACGACTGACCTTCCGGGTAGGATGCCATCGATGCTCGATAAATCCGAAGGCCGAAACCCCAGTGGACCACTGAGCATGGTGCGTGAACTGCCGCCAGGCCCAGCGGACCAGTGCACCACCGAGGAACTGACGAACTTTGTTGCGAACATCAGTCTGTTCACGCGAGGCAAGGCCCCTCAGGAGCAGGAGAGACTACGCGACCGGATGCGTGAGGCATCTGATGCGCTGAAGGCAAGAGGCATCCCGTTCGTGGCTATGTCCCACTGGAACTTTGGCCCCGCTGGACGCAAGCCTGACGGACCGCCAAACGACACCCGGCATACCCCCAACTGGTACAAGAAGCCGCCGCCCAGGCGTGGCCTGATGGCATGGCTGCGTGGGTTGCTTCGATAGGTGCCGCCAGCATCGTACTGGCCCACGGTAGCAATGCTGGTAGCAAGAGGTGGCAGGAAGGTAGCAATGCTGCTGCCCGCGAGCTGTCACCAAACGACAACAAGGTGTCAACAGCAACAGCGCGCACCAAAGTGCGACAGAGAACGAGGCGGTATCCAACGCGGTATCCACGAAACCGGCTCTTTTCTGAGCTGGTCACACCCGGCACGAAGCCCTCCAAAGCCTTGCGGGAAGCCTTCGCCAAAGCCTTGGGGCCCCGCCCACCCCGGCAGAATCTGCCGCCCTCCCATGGGTGTCACCCCTCCCGCGCTGGTTACCAGGGGGCAGTTACCAGCCGGTTACCAGCCAAGCGCACTTTTGGTTAGGGGCATGGTTAGGGTTTGGTTAGTGCTTTGGTTAACGTCCAAACCAAGTTCAGGCGCTGGCAGCCGACTTGAAAGGTCGCGTTTGAAACGGAGGCTTTGCAGTTGCAGGAAGAATTTCCCGCAACAC
>CAZQXQ010000124.1:0-8500 GCA_964597235.1 uncultured Burkholderiaceae bacterium
CCATGGGAAATTCCTTGTTCAAGTTAAGCAGCCTCAACCTCAATGGCATCCGTTCTGCGGCCCGCAAGGGGCTGGAAGCCTGGCTGGAAGCCGAGCAGCCGGATTGTATTTGCGTGCAGGAGGTCAAGGCCCAGGCTGCCGATGTGACGGGTAAGTTCGAGCAGCTGGTGGGCCTGCAGGGGCATTTTCAGTTTGCCGAGAAGAAGGGCTACTCCGGCGTGGGCATCTACACCCGGCACGAGCCCAGCGACGTGGTCATCGGCTTCGATGGCGGCGAATTCGACGCCGAGGGCCGCTACGTCGAGCTGCGCTTTGACACGCCCGCGCGCAAGCTGTCACTGATCAGCAGCTACTTTCCGAGTGGCTCGTCCAGCGAGGAACGGCAAGAGGCCAAATTCCGTTTCCTGGACGCCATCCACCCCCACCTGATGCGCCTGAAGGCCGAGCGCGAATTCATCCTCTGCGGCGACATCAACATCGCCCACCAGGAAATCGACCTGAAGAACTGGAAGGGCAACCTGAAGAACAGCGGCTTCCTGCCCGAAGAACGCGCCTGGATGGGCCGCCTGCTCCACCCCACCGACCCCGCCGGGGGCCTGGTGGACGTGTACCGCCACCTGCACCCCGACACCACCAGCGAGGCCTACACCTGGTGGAGCAACCGCGGCCAGGCCTGGGCCAACAACGTGGGTTGGCGCATCGACTACCAAATCGCGACCCCCGGCATTGCTGAACTCGCCCGGACTGCGACCGTCTACAAGGCGCAAAAGTTCAGCGACCACGCCCCCCTCTCAATTGACTATGACTTCACGCTGTGAACTCGGCGTCGCCATTCGTTGTCGCGTAAGCCTGCAACAACACTCACCTAAAAACATGAATCGAGAACCTTCCGTGTCGGCCCTCCGCATCTCGTACATCGCCATTTCCATTCTGACTTTCAACGTCGCCCACGCAGACGAGGCCGCGCGTGTGCGGGCCGTTGTTGAGCCGGTCATTGGCCGGCTGATGTCCCAGCATTCCATCCCTGGCATGGCTGTCGCCGTGACTGTCCACGGTCACCCCTACGTGCTGAACTTCGGGGTAAGTTCCAAGGAGTCGGGCCAGCCGGTGACGGATGCCACCATCTTCGAAATTGGTTCACTCAGCAAGACACTCACTGCCACCCTTGGCACCTACGCGCAAGAGACGGGGAAGCTTTCGTTTTCAGACCATGCAAGCAAATTTGTTCCTGAGTTGAGCGGAAAGCCCATCGACCAAGCGACCCTCCTGCACTTTGGTACTTACACGGCTGGCGGCTTGCCGTTGCAGTTCCCCGACTCAGTCGATGGCCCAAAGGCCACCTTTGCCTACTACGCTGGCTGGGCTCCTACCGCCCGGCCTGGAACCCAGCGACAGTATTCAAATCCAAGCCTGGGACTGTTCGGCCTCGCCGCCAGCAACTCCCTTGGGAAAAGCTTCGCCGACGCCATGGAGTCCGTTGTTTTTCCGTCCTTTGGGATGGCGAGCACGTTCATCAATGTTCCCCACAGTGCCGCCGCCAACTACGCATGGGGCTATCGGGACGACAAGGCGGTGCGAGTCAATCCAGGGCCTATGGATGAACAAGCCTACGGGGTAAAGACGACAGCTCGCGACATGCTCCGGTTTGTCCAAGCCAACATCGATCCAGCCGCGCTAGAAGGCCGGATGCAGCGCGCCGTGGAAATGACACACGTCGGATTCTTCAGAGCTGGTCCCGTTGTGCAGGGTTTGGGCTGGGAGCAGTACGCCTACCCGACCACGCAGAAACAGCTTTTGGACGGAAACGCGGCAGAGGTCATTTTCGGCGTGCAGCCGGTACAACAGATTCAAGCCGATAACGGCCAAGGCCCACGCCTTTTCAATAAGACTGGCTCAACAGGCGGGTTTGGCGCTTACGCACTGTTTGTGCCGACAGAAAAGTTCGGACTGGTGATGTTGGCGAACAAGAACTACCCCATCCCTGCCCGTGTCTCAGCCGCGTCGGCAATTTTGGGTGCGTTGGTCAAAGCTCCCTAAGTAAAGTTCTGCCGGTGCGATGTGAGCTGGCGGCGTTCTCACGCAGTTTGTGGGTTTTTTGTCGAAGTATCTACCACCTGGCCTCCCCCGCGCTGGCCGCCACGGCACAGCGCGCCCGGGCCGACAAAGAGCAGCGCTTTTCAGACCACGCGCCTTTGAGCATCGAGTACGGATTTGCACTGTGAAGCCGTGCCACGCGGCGCCTGTAGGATAGGCGCCTGCGGCCCGCGGCCCCGCATCGCCCGGTGTCACGGGCACGGGGGCCGCCTGGGCCTGGTGCCCTCCTCCGCCCTGCTGTGCAATGCCTCCTGCCCACGACAATGAAACCGCGCTGCCCGCGCAGTGCTTTCAACCCGACAGCCTGAACGCGCTGTGGGACCTGGTGACGACGCCGCATCCGGTGGTCGGCAAGGCCCACCACCTGGGCGAGGCGCTGCTGCATGCCGAGATGGTGACGCCCATGCAGCTGGCCCATGCGCTGCAGATGCAGCAGGCCGAGCGCGAGCGGGGGCATGAGCTGCCGCTGGGCCAATGGCTGATCCACCAGGGGGTGTTGACCGACGAGCAGTTGCGGCAGGTGATTGCCTCCTGGCTGGGCGAATACATGGTCCATCCCGGCAAGCTCACGCCCGACCCGATTGCCCTGGCGCTGGTGCCCCGCAGCATGGCGGAGCGCGAGTCCATCCTGCCACTGCTGGCCCGCAACGATGCGCTGGTGCTGCTGATGGCCGACCCCTACGACCGGGTGCTGCTGGACGAGTTGCGCTTTCTGACCCAGCGCCGCCTGATCCCGCTGCAGGCCGCGCCTGGCACGCTGATGCCGGCGATTGCCAACGCCTACAGCGTGCACACGACCACGCCACTGACCAAGGCCCCGCCAGGCCCCGCCGGGAACGACCCGCGGTCCGCCGCGCCCGGCCGGAACCATGCGCCCGCGCGGGCCACGTCGCTGGAGCTGGTGAACAACCTGCAGGAAGCCGCCACGGAAAGCGAGAAGGTGGCGGTGGAAACCGATGTGGTCAGCGAATCGGACAACACCCTGGTGCGGCTGATCAACACCATCATCGAGGAGGCGATCGCGCACCGCGCCTCGGACATCCACATCGAGACCGAGCCTGCGCCGCAGAACGTCCGGGTGCGCCTGCGCATCGACGGGGACCTCACGCCCTACCTGGAGCTGCCGGCCCGGTTCCGCTATGCCATGGTGGCGCGCATCAAGATCATGGCCAGCATGGACATTGCCGAGCATCGCAAACCCCAGGACGGCAAGATCGATTTTTCGCGCTTTGGCAACCAGGCCATGGAGCTGCGGGTGGTCACGGTGCCCACCTCGCGCGGGCTGGAGGACGTGGTGCTGCGCCTGCTGACCGGGGCCAAGCCCCTGCCACTGGAGCAGATCGGCCTGAGCACGGGCAACCTGACTTCGCTGCGGGGCGTGGTGCAAAAAAGCTATGGCCTGGTGCTGGTCTGCGGACCCACTGGCTGCGGCAAGACGACCACGCTGCATTCGGTGATCCGGGACCTGAACACCGTGGGCCGCAAGATCTGGACGGCCGAAGACCCCATCGAAATCTCGCAAAGCGGCTTGCGCCAGGTGCAGGTCAACCCGCGCATCGGCTGGACCTTCGCGGCGGCCATGCGCACCTTCCTGCGCGCCGACCCGGACGTGATCATGATCGGCGAAATGCGCGACGAGGAAACGGCCCGCATCGCCATCGAGGCCTCGCTGACGGGCCACCTGGTGCTGTCCACGCTGCACACCAATTCGGCGCCGGAAAGCATTGCGCGCTTGCTAGAAATCGGGCTGGACCCGTTCAATTTCTCGGATTCGCTGCTCGCCATCCTGGCCCAACGCCTGGTGCGGCGGCTGTGCAAGGCCTGCCGCGAGCCCTATGTGGCCCCGCCCGACACCCTGACCGCCCTGGCCTCGCAGTACCTGTCCAGCGGCGACCACAACACGCCCGAGGAGCAGGCCGCGCTGGTGGAGCGCTGGCGCAAAACCTATGGCAATGCCGAGGGCGAGGTGTCCCTGTGGCGCCATGTGGGCTGCAAGGAATGCGAAGGCCATGGCTACAAAGGCCGGCTGGGCATCCATGAGCTGATGCTCAGCGACGACACCATCCGCCACCACATCCGGCACCGCGCCTCGGCGATGGAAATCCGCAATTCCGCGCTGGCGGCCGGCATGATGACCCTGCGCCAGGACGGCATCGAAAAAGTGCTGCAGGGCCTGACCGACATGCTGGAAGTCGTAGGCGCCACCAACCAATGACACAACGACAACGCCCCGCACAGGGCGGGGCGTGAAACGGCCACTGAAATCCAGTTTTTAAGCCAAATTGGCTTTCAGACCAATAGATACCAGCGGCACTAGCTATTGAATCAATAGCAATTTAGAACGATTTAGCGCCCTAAATCCTTGGCGCTGACACCGGCAATGCCCCAGTTTTCCTTGGGTACTTCCGAGATCCAGACACGGATGTTCTGCACCGGGGCATCCACGGCTTCGTGCAGGGCGGCCGTGACTTTTTCGATGACAGCGCGCTTTTGCTCTTCGGTGCGGCCTTCGAGCATGTGAATGTGGGCAAATGGCATGGGTAACTCCTGTCAGAAAAGGATGAAAAAAGGGGCTTGCGGATTATCCCCAAGCCCCGGGTCTGGTGTGGACGGAGGATCAGTCCAGCTTGATGTCCAGCTTGCGGATCAGGTCGCCCCAACGCTTGCTTTCAGCGCGGATGAAATCGGCGAACTGCTGCGGCGTGTTGACCTTGATGTCGGCGCCGATGTTCTCGAACGCGGTGGTGGCCACGCTGGTGGCGGCGCCGGCCTTCCAGGCATCGGCCAGCTTGGCGATGGTGGCCTTGGGCAGGCTGGCGGGGCCAATCAGGCCAAACCAGGTCACCACGTCAAAGCCCGGGAAGCCCGACTCGGCCACGGTGGGCACATTCGGCAGCGCACGCGAGCGCTGGGGCGAGGTCACGGCGATGACCTTGAGCTTGCCTTCCTTGACATTGGGCAGTGTGGTGGTCAACGAGCTTTCAAAGCTCAGCGGGATCACGCCGGCCAGCAAATCCTGGGCGATCTGGCTGGTGCCCTTGTAGGGGATGTGCGTCATCTGAATGCCCGCCGTGGACTGGAACAGCTCGGCCGCCAGGTGGGTGCTGGTGCCGATGCCCGAGGTGCCAAAGCTCAGCTTGCCCGGATTGGCCTTGGCGTAAGCGATCATGCCCTTGAGGTCATTGAACGGCGCGCTGGGGTGGGCGACGATGGCGCAGGGGGTAAAACCCACCAGCGAGATCGGGGCCAGGTCCTTCTCGACCGAGAAGGGGAGCTTGGGCTTGAGCGCGGGCGCAATCGCCAGGCTGCTGATGGCGGACATGCCGATGGTGTAGCCATCGCCGGCGGCCTTGGCAATCGCGTCGGTGCCGATGTCGCCGCCCGCGCCGGCCTTGTTCTCGACGATGAGCTGCTGGCCCAGCTTCTCGCCCATCACGCGGGCGGCGGTGCGGCCCATGATGTCGGTGGGACCGCCGGGCGGGAAGGGCACGATCAGCTTGATCGGCTTGCTGGGCCAGGCGTCCTGGGCCCAGGTGGCCAGCGGAGCAGCCAAGGTGGAAGCAGCAGCGAGGAAATGTCGGCGTTGGAGCATTGTGGATTCCATGCAGTCAGAAAGGGGGTCGAAATTACCATGACTCCCCCGCCGTTCCAGCGGATTCGGAGGAGGCGCTGAAAGGGGCTTGCCCCAGGTCAAAGTGGCAGTGGCTCGGCCGGGTTGGCCTCGGCCAGGAAGTCGCCCACCAGGCGCACGAAGCGGGCCGCGTGCTCAATCTGCGTCCAGTGACCGCACTGGCCAAAGACATGCAATTGCGAGCGCGGAATCCAGTTCGCGAGGGTCTGCGAAGTGATCAGCGGAATCACCTGGTCTTCGCGACCGTGCAAGAGCAGGGTTTGGTGCGGCAGCGCGCGGATGTCTTCCTCGCGGCTGGCCATGGCGTCCACCCAGCGCTGGCGCGGCGCCGGGAACATGGCAGAAAAGGACTCCTGGAAACCGGGCTGGATGCTGGCCTGGTAGCGCATCTTGGCCAGGTCGTCGCTGAGCAGGTCTTTGTTCCAGGCAAAGACACCCATGATCTTGCGCATGTTGTCCAACGAAGCCTCGTAGCCCCAGACGGCGTCCAGGCCCGGCGTGATGGGGAAGGACACGCCCACGCTGCCCATCAGCACCAGACGGCGCACGCGCTCAGGGTGGCGAATGGTCAGCGCCAGCGACAACGCACCGCCAAAGGAGTTGCCGACCAGGTCGGTTTTTTCGATGCCCAGCGCGTCCAGCAGACCAATCGCCTGGCGCACCCAGGTGTCCATGTCGTAGCGGTTACCGGGCTGGCTCAGGTCCAGGCGCTCGGAGAAGCCAAAGCCCACCATGTCGGGGGCGATCACGCGCGCCTGCTTGGACAGTTCGGGAATGGCCAGGCGCCAGTTGGCCCAGGCCGACACACCGGGGCCAGAGCCATGGATCATCAGCAGCGGAAAGCCGCTGCCCACGTCGTGGTAGTTGGTGCGGATTCCGGCCGCAACGATGGAGTTGGCAATTTCAGGATTGGCGGCTACGGGTGCGGGGGTAGAAGCAGAAGCGGTCATGGAAAAAACAGGGGGTCCAAATGAAAAAAGGAGGGGTTGGACAGGTCCAGCCCCTCCCCGGTCAGCGCCGTACAGGCACGGGGATCAGGTGTACACCTCGGTGAAGGAGGAGACCAGTTCGCCGGTGTGATAGAAGATGCCGCTGCCCAGGCGGTCTTCGGTCCAGGTGGTCACCGGGCGGTCAGGCTGGGCCAGGTAGCCCAGGCCGGCAAAGGTTTCGTTGCGGTTGCCGCTGGGGTCGAAGAAGTAGATGGTCTCGCCGCGCGTGATGCCGTGGCGGGTGGGGGCTACATCGATACGGACCTTCTTCTTGGCCATGACGTCGGCGGCCTTGAGCACGTCGTGCCACGAATCCAGGAAGAACGCGATGTGGTGCAAGCCGTTGGTCGGGCCGCCCACGAAGGCGATGTCGTGGGGCGTGCTGGTGCGGGCCAGCCAAGTGGCAGCCTGCATGTCGCCGTTGGGGCCCACCAGCACCTGCTCGGTCAGGAAGAAGTCCAGGCATTCGGTGACGAAACGCGTGTTTTCTTCGACCTTGTTAATGCCCGCTTCGGGGTTCATCTCGCACATCAGCAGCAGGTGGTCGAGCCAGTGGGCGCCGGCGCCACGGATGTCGTCCGGCCAGGGATCGGGGTTGGTGGTGCCCACGTCGGTGCCCACGTATTCCTTCTGGGCATAGAGGCGCATTTCATGGCCGCTGGGCAGGTTGAACTGCAGCATGCGGCCCGTGCAGGGCAGGCTGCCCTCGGGCAGGATCGTGGTTTTGATGCCCCAGGCCTCGATGCGGGCCTGCAGGGCTTCCAGGTCTTCGTCTTTTTGGACCTTGTAGGCAACGTGGTTCAGGCCGGCCTGGTCGCTGGGGGTCAGGATGATGGAGTACTTGTCCCACTCATCCCAGCATTTCAGATAGACATTGCCATGTTTGTCTTTCATGACGGTCTTCAAGCCCAGCACTTCTTCGTAGTGCTTGACGGCCGCTTCGATGTCCATGACCCGCAGGCTGGCGTGGCCGATTCTCAAAATACCCATTTCACTTCTCCTTTCGTTGCAACAGCGTGAGGGAACTCAATGCACGGGATTGGCAGGCTGCCGGACCACAGGGGCGGGGGCGGCGCTGCGCATGAACGGTTTGCGCAATTTGGCCGCCACTTCGAGGCGCACGTCCTCGGTAGGCGCCACGCGACAGGCCAGGGTGTAGCCCTGGGCCTCTTCTTCCAGACTGACATGGGCCCGGCTGATGGGCCCCAGCGACTTGACGGTGCCTTCCAGGATGCGCACCTTGCAGACACCACAGCCGCCATTCACACAACCGACCGGAATGCCTTTGCGACCCAAGCGCAGCATGCCCGTCAGCAGGTTTTCATGGGTGCCGCAGTCAAAGCTGTCACCGGTTTGTGCCACCGTGACGCGCACGCGCGAAGAGGCAGGGGCTCCCATGGCGACTCCTAGATGGTCCGGAACAGCGGGCTGCGTACCTGCTGGGCATCGGCGGCCGAGAGGAATTTCTCGGTGTAGATGTCGCGCTCGAACAGGCGGCCCTGCATCAGGGTGGAAATGCAGGCCTCGATCATGGCGGGCGGACCGCACAGGTAGGCCTTCATGCCGCTGAACTGGCCGTTGAAATGCGCCTTGGCGGCGTCGTGCACAAAACCGCGCGCGCCGGTCCAGCCGTCGCCCTCCTTGGGCTCCTCGGACAGGGCGGGCACGTAGGTGAAGTTGGCGTGCTGCTGGGCCAGCGCCTCGAATTCCTCGTGGTAGTACAGCTCGGCGCGGCTGCGCTGGCCATAGACCAGGGTGATGGGCTCGGTGCAGCCCTGGGCCAGCA
>CAZQXQ010000125.1:0-8292 GCA_964597235.1 uncultured Burkholderiaceae bacterium
AGCTTGCTGCGCAGCAAGCCGTCGTTCCACAGCCATTCGCGCAGGGACTGGACCAACACGGCGTCTTCGGCCCAGCGCTCGGAGAGGATGTCGCGCACGCCATCGAGCACGGCAGGCACGGTGGAGAAATCCGGGCCGGGCTTGCCATCGTCCAGCGTTTCGGCGGGGCGCAGGAAGGCCTGGGCCTCGACGGCCGGGTCCAGCGTGGGGTCGGCCAGGAGCTTGTCGGCCAGCGGTTCAATGCCGAATTCGCGGGCAATCTGCCCCTTGGTGCGGCGCTTTTGCTTGTAGGGCAGGTACAGGTCTTCCAGCTCCTGCTTGGTCGCGGCAGCAGCAATGGCGGCGCGCAGCGCGTCGCTCAGCTTGCCCTGCTCGTCGATGGCTTTCAGCACCACGCCCCGGCGGTCTTCCAGCTCGCGCAGGTAGGACAGACGCGCTTCGAGCTCGCGCAGCTGCACATCGTCCAGACCGCCGGTCACTTCCTTGCGGTAGCGGGCAATGAAGGGCACGGTGGCACCGCCATCGAGCAGCTCGACGGCGGCCTTGACCTGGTCTTCGCGGACCCGGATTTCATCGGCAATCTGGCGGAGGATGGTTGTCATCGCGGCTTTCTTCTGTTTGTCTGGCGCGGGTGCCGGGCACCCCGCAAAAGCCGGCGAGTATGCCACCGGGAAGACACAATGAAGGCCCCAAACCTGGGGTGGTTGACCGCCCTGCCCTGCCGACGAAAAGGAGAGCCCCATGTACTTTCAAGACCGACTCGACGCCGGCCGCCAGCTGGCCAAAGCGCTGGCGCCTTACCAAGGCCAGCACCCGCTGGTGCTCGCGATTCCGCGCGGCGCGGTGCCGATGGCACGCGTCGTGGCCGAGGCACTGGACGGCGAGCTGGACGTGGTGCTGGTGCGCAAGATCGGCGCGCCGGACTGGGCGGAATTTGCCGTGGCGGCTGTCGATGAAAGCGGCTGGGTTTATCGCAACCCACAGGTGCCCGACAGCCCCAACCTGCGCGCGCACATCGCCGTGCAACGGGAGGTGGAGCTGGAACGCATCCGCCAGCGCCGTGCCCAGTACACGCCCGGGCGCGGGCCGGCGGCGGTCCAGGGGCGCACGGTGATCGTGGTCGATGACGGCCTGGCCACCGGCGCCACGATGATCGCCGCGCTGCATGGCCTGCGCCAGCAGGGTCCCGCCAAGCTGGTCTGCGCCGTGCCCGTAGCCCCGCCCGAGGTGCTGGAGCGGGTGCGGCACCTGGTGGATGCGGTGGTCTGCCTGCACCCGGCGCCGGAGCTGCATGCCGTAGGGCAGTTCTACGCCGACTTTGGCCAGGTGGAGGATGCCGAGGCGATCGCAGCGCTGCAAAAGGTCAGCCCAACGAAAAAGGCATTCCCAGACGGCCAACATCGCTCCTAAAAAGAGAGCTATTACCGCTGGTATTCATTGGCTTAGAGGCCAATTTAACCCTAAACCGTCTCTTACCGCCCTTTATCGCCCTTCACTGCGGCTTGGACCGGCGCGGGGCCGCATCGGCGCGGCGGACCAGGGTGTGGGAGGCCTGGCCGGGCTGGGGCACCAGGCTGGCCACGCTGATGTGGGCGGTGACCAGGCCGGTAGGCGTGCCTTCGTGCGGCAGGGCCAGGGCCTTGAGGGCCTGGTGCAGGCGCTCGGCCAGGGCCAGGGCGTCGTCCTCGGTGCTGTCGGGCAGCAGGACGGCAAACAGCTCGCCGCCAAAGCGGACCACCCGGTCGCCCTCGCGGCGGATGCCGACCTGGCCCAGGGTCCGCGCGACCGTTTGTAGGCAGGCGTCACCGGCCAGCAAGCCGTACTGGTCGTTGAACTGCGGAAACTGGTCCAGCTCCAGCAAGAGCAGCGCCAGCGGGGTCTGCGCGCGCCGGCAGCGCTCCCAGGCCTGGGCCAGCAACAGGTCGAAATGCCGGCGATTGGGAAGGCCGGTCAGCTCGTCGGTGTTGCGCAGCGCCTCAAAGCGCTGGTGCACCTCGGCCAGGGCGCGGGTGCGCTCGGTAACCAGGGCTTCGAGGGCGCGGTTGCGCTCATAGACACCCGCCACCGGATAGACCTCGCCCTCGCGCGGCGCGACGCCAAAGGGGGCGGAGGTGCTGCTGTGCACGATCTTCCAAACGTCCTTCCCCGCCGGTCCTGGCTCCCGGCGCAGCACCTGCACATGGCGCACGGTCTGGCTGGTGGGCAGGTAGTCGGCCATGGGCAGGCGGATGCGGCAGCGGGCCGTGAGCAGGCAGATGTCGTCTGACAACTCCTGCACCGCGCAATCCAGCACCTCCACGGCGACAAAGCCCGGGAACTGCGCAAAGTCATTTTTCAGCAAGGCGATCCAGGCCGCGCGGTTGCGGATAAAGCCCTCGCTGCTGCCCACATAGCCGCTGAAATCCGCGCTGAAACGCGCAAACAGGCGCTCGTCCCGCCCGGAATACAAGGCGAGGTACTCGTCAAACAAGGCGCGGATCAGCGACGAACGTTCCGAAAGCATGGGTGCAAAAGCAGGTGGGTCGGCCCAGGGCAGCTTGGGGCTGCTGCGGTGTACCAAAAAGGGAGTAAGCCAATGTACACCGCCACCGTGACCACCGAGGGGCTCAAACACCGCCGGCGTTGTGTCCGCGCAACTGTGCTCGCAAGCTGGCCCCCACCTCGGGCCGGTCGGCAAACGGGTCGGAGGGGTTGCGGCCGCTCACGATGTCTTCCATCCGCTGCTGCACCGAGCCCAGGGCTTTGGGGTGGCTATAGATATAGAACTGGCCACTGGCCACCGCGTCGAATACCTTGGCTGCGACCTCGGCGGCCGAGACCTTGCCGCTGGACACGGCCTTGGCCATCATCGCCTGGCCGATCTGCTGGCTGGCCGTGGGCGCCTGGGTGGCCAGGTCGGCGGGGCGGTTGCGCTCGCTGTGCTGGATGCCGGTGGGGACGAAGAAGGGGCACAGCACGCTGGCGCCGACCTGGTCGCTGACCAGAGACAGGTCTTGGTACAGGGTCTCGGTCAGGCTGACCACGGCGTGCTTGCTGACGTTGTAGATGCCCATGTTGGGCGGCGTCACCA
This sequence comes from uncultured Burkholderiaceae bacterium, assembly GCA_964597235.1. Lineage (GTDB taxonomy): Bacteria > Pseudomonadota > Gammaproteobacteria > Burkholderiales > Burkholderiaceae_C > CAYZPX01. The sequence goes on from CAZQXQ010000125.1 coordinate 3,071, forward strand.
ACCCGGCCATGCTGGCGGTGTTGACGATGTGGCCCTGCCAGGTGGGGTCCTGGCGGGCAGCGTCGAGCATCATGGGCGTGAACAGGCGCACACCGTGCACCACGCCCCAGAGGTTGACGCCCAGCACCCACTCCCATTCGCGCACCGAGTGCTCCCAGACCAGGCCGCCCGCGCCCACGCCAGCGTTGTTGAACACCAAGTGCGGCGCGCCAAAGCGGGCCTTGACGGCGGCGGCCAGCGCTTCCATCTGGGGCGCGCTGGACACATCGACCCGCCGTGCCAGCACCGTGGCGCCCAAGGCCTGGCATTCGGCGGCAGCCGCGTCGAGCGCGTCCTGCTGCACATCGACCAGCACCAGATTCATGCCCCGGGCAGCGGCAATGCGCGCGCATTCCAGCCCAAAGCCCGAGCCGGCGCCAGTCAACACAGCGGTTTTGCCTGCAAAGTCCGTGATCATGGGTGTCTCCTTGGATGAATGACGGGATCAAACCAGCTTGACCAGTTGCTTGCCCAGGTTGCGGCCCTTGAGCAGACCCAGGAATGCCTCGGGGGCGCTGGCCAGGCCCTGGGCCACGGTTTCGCGCGGGCGCAGCTTGCCCGCCACCACGAGCCCGGCCAACTCCTGGAGCGCCGGGGGCCAGCATTCCATGTGCTCGCTGACGATGAAGCCCTCGATGCGCAGGCGGTTGATCAGGATCAGCGCCGGGTTGGCCATGGGCAGGGGCTGGCCGTCGTAGCCGGCGATCATTCCGCACAGGGCGATGCGGGCAAAGGCGTTGGTGCGCAGCATCACCGCATCCATGATCCAGCCGCCCACGTTCTCGAAATAGCCGTCGATGCCGTCGGGGCAGGCGGTCTTGAGCGCCTGGGCCAGGGCCTTGGTGTCGGCGTGGACGCGGTAGTCCAGGCAGGCGTCAAAGCCGAGTTCGGCTTCGGCGTACTGGCATTTTTCGGGGCCACCGGCAATGCCGACCACGCGGCAGCCACGCGCCTTGGCCAGCGCCGCAAAGGCACTGCCCACCGCGCCGCTGGCCGCGCTGACCACCACCGTCTGACCAGGTTTGGGGTCGATGATCTGGGTCAGCCCGTACCAGGCCGTCACGCCCGGCATGCCCACGGCGCCCAGGTAGTAGGACAAGGGCACCTGGCGGTCGTCCACCTTGCGCAGCAGGCCGGGCTGGCCGGCATCGACCACGCTGTATTCCTGCCAGCCGCCGTAGCCCACCACCTTGTCGCCCACGGCAAAGCCGGGGTGCTGGCTCTCGACCACCTCGCCCACCGTGCCGCCGAGCATGACCTCGCCCAAGGGCTGGCAGGCGGCGTAGCTCTTGCTTTCGTTCATGCGGCCACGCATGTACGGGTCCAGGCTCAGGTAGTGGTGGCGCACCAGCACCTGGCCCGGCTGCAGCGCGGGAGTGTCGGTGGTGACCAGGCGAAAGTTGCCGACCTCGGCCACGCCGGTGGGGCGGTTGTCGAGCAGGATCTGGGAATTGCGGGGCATGGATGTCTCCTTGGGGGGGGGGCGGATTTGCTCCTCTTTTGAGAGCTAGTACCGCTTTTATTCATTGGGCTAGAGCCCGTTTTGGCTAAAAATCAGTCGGTAGCGACGGGCGCCGGGGTTTCCGGGTGCTGCGGATCGGCGCGGCGGGGAACGTACTTGAAGGTGCCGGTAGCATGGCTGCACAAGCGGCCCTCTTCGTCATACACGCCGCCTTCGGTAAAGGCCATGGACTTGGTGCGGTGGATCAGCCGGGCCTTGCCCACCAGCTTGCCGCGTGCGGGGAGCATGAAGCTGGTCTTCATCTCGATGGTGACCACGCCCAGCTCGGGCGTGACGCTGCGTGCCGCCGTGGCCAGGGTCACGTCCAGCAGGGTCATGGTCGCGCCGCCGTGGACCACGTCAAAGGAGTTGAGGTGCTCGGGCCGGGGCTCGAAATGCAGCTCGGACTCGCCGCCCTCCATCTTCATCAGGCGAAAGCCCAAGTGGTCCACAAACGGAATGCTCACTCCAAAACTCAGCACATTCAACTCCCTGTCAATGGTTTGCAAAAGGCCCGCAGTATCTACGCGCCGCAGGCCCTCAGCCGCCAATCACTGCGCTGACGCCGCCATCCACCGCCATCCACTGGCCGGTGATGTGCTTGCCGGCATCGCTGGCGTACAGCAGCGTGATGCCCTTGAGGTCCTCGTCGTCGCCCAGGCGGCGCAGCGGGGCATGGCTGGCCATTTTTTCCTCACCCATGGTCTCGATCAGCACGGTGGCCATCTTGGTCTTGAAGAAACCGGGGCAAATGGCGTTGACATTGATGCCATGCACGCCCCACTCCCCCGCCAGCGCGCGGGTGAAGTTGAGCACCGCGCCCTTGGAGGTGTTGTAGGCAATGGTCTTCATCCCTAGGGGGTTGCCCGCCAGCCCGGCAATCGAGGCGAGGTTGATGATGCGGCCTTGCTTGCGCGGGATCATGCTGTGCTTGGCAATCGCCTGCGACAGCAGAAAATAGCCGCGCACATTCAGGTTCATCACCTTGTCCCAGGCGGCGATGGGGTGGTCCTCGGCCGGGGCGCCCCAGCTGGCGCCGGCGTTGTTGACCAGGATGTCCACATCGCCCATGCGCTGCAGGGTCTCGCTGGCCAGGCGGTGGATGTCGTCTTCCTTAGCGCAGTCAGCGGCGATCCAGCGGGCATCGATGCCGGCGGCCTGCAGTTCGGCAGCAGCCTCTTCGAGGTCAGCGGCCTTGCGCGAGCTGAGCATGATGCGCGCGCCGGCCTCGCCCAGCGCATGGGCCATCTGCAGGCCCAGGCCCCGGGAGCCCCCGGTGACCAGGGCGGTCTTGCCGGAGAGGTCGAACAGCTGTTGCACGGTACGGGTCATGAAGGTCTCCTGTGTGGGAATCAACAAAAATGGCGCATTGTGGGCAGCCGCCGGCGCAAGGCCTGTCGCCTGCGCGATGCGGGCCGCCCTGCGGTCAGAACGCGGCTTCGGGCAACTGGGCGCAGGTGGTGTCGCGACTGCGCACCACGTTCAGCCAGGCGCCGATCTTGGGCAGCTCGTAGTGGAAGAAGAATTGCGCCGCGCCGACGCGGCCCTGGGTGGCGGGCGCGGCCTGATCGGGGTCGTGGGCCAGGGCCGCCAGCGCCACATCCAGCCAGATCCAGGCCAGCACGGTGTGGCCAAAGGCCTGCAGGTAGGGCACGGCATTGGCCAGCGCCTCAGCGGGCTGGCCGGTGGCCCAGGCGGCCTTGGTGGCAGCACCCACCTGCTGCAGCGCGCTGGCCAAGGCATTGGCATGGGCGGCCAGGGCGGGCAGATGCAGGGCGCGGGCCACGGTGGCGTCGATGCGGGCGGCCAGCAAGTGCAGGCCCCGGCCGTTTTCCATCAGCACCTTGCGGCCCAGCAGGTCCATGGCCTGGATGCCGTGGGTGCCTTCGTGAATCATGTTCAGGCGGTTGTCGCGCCAGTACTGCTCCACCGGAAAGTCGCGGGTGTAGCCGTAGCCGCCATGCACCTGGATGGCCAGGCTGTTGGCCTCCAGGCACCACTCGCTGGGCCAGCTCTTGGCAATGGGGGTCAGCACTTCCAGCAGCAGACGGGCCTCGTCGGCCGCCTCGGGCGTGCCGGTGTGCTGCTCGTCCACCAGGCGGGCGCAGTACAGGCCCAGCGCCAGCGCGCCCTCGCAATAGCTCTTTTGCGCCAGCAGCATGCGCCGGACATCGGCGTGTTCAATGATGCGCACTTGCGGCGCGCTGGGGTCTTTGCCGCCCGCGCCCATGGGTCGGCCCTGGGGGCGGTTGCGGGCGTAATCCAGGCTGGCGTGGTAGCCGGCCATGCCCAGCATGGTGGCGGACAGGCCGACCGCAATCCGCGCCTCGTTCATCATGTGGAACATGCATTTCAGGCCCTCGCCGGGCTGGCCGACCAGGTAGCCAATCGCCCCCGCACTGCCCCGCACCGGGTACTTGCCCTCACCAAAGTTCAGCAGGGTGTTGGTCGTACCGCGCCAGCCGCATTTGTGGTTCAGCCCGGCCAGCGCCACGTCGTTGCGCTCGCCCGTGAGATGGCCTGCCGTGTCCACCAGCTTCTTGGGCACGATGAACAGCGAGATGCCCTTAACGCCGGGCACGGTCTTGCCATCGGGCCCGGGAATCTTGGCCAGCACCAGGTGAATGATGTTCTCGGTCAGCTCGTGCTCGCCGGCCGAAATCCACATCTTGTTGCCCTTGAGGCGGTAGCGTGGGCCCAGCGGGTCAGCCTCGGAGCCCTCCCCGTCCGGCACGGCCCGAGTGGCCACGTCGCTCAAGCTAGAGCCCGCCTGCGGCTCGGACAGGCACATGGTGCCGGACCAGCGGCCACTGAATTCGTTGGCGGCAAACACCTGCTTTTGCAGATCGCTGCCATGCGCCATCAGCAAATTGGCATTGCCCACCGTGAGCATGCCGCTGCCGATGCTGACCGAGGCCATCGCAAAAAAGGCGTTGGCCGCCGCTTCCACCGTGTAGGGCAGCTGCATGCCGCCCATCGCGTAATCCTGCGCGGCGCTGAGCATGCCGCTCTCGGCATAGGCTTTTTGCGCGTCGTGCGTGGCCTGGGGCAGGATGACCTTCTCGCCATCGAAGTGTGGCTCTTGGGTATCGACCAGGCGATTGAAGGGGGCGTACTTCTCGCGGGCGATGCGCTCGCAGGTGTCGAGCACGGCGGCAAAGGTCTCGCGGCTGTGGTCGGCAAAGCGCGGGCGCTCGCTCAAGGCATCGGCGTGCAGCCAGTCGTACAGCAGGAAATCAACGGTGGGGCGCAGGGCCATGGAAAGTCTCCTTTTGAATGAAATCAGGGTCTAAAGCCCTGTTGACGTGCGGTATTAGCTATCAAATCAGGAGTGATCGGACAGAAAAAAGCCCCAGTGCCTTGCGGCAGCTGGGGCTCAGACCTTGGAGAAGCGCCACAGCTTCCATTCCACAACCACCGTGGCACCCTCCAAGGTTCATCGCTTACAGCACCTCGAACACACCCGCAGCGCCCATGCCACCGCCAATGCACATGGTGACGCAGACGCGCTTGGCGCCACGGCGCTTGCCTTCGATCAGGGCGTGGCCGGTCAGACGCTGGCCCGAGACACCATAGGGGTGGCCCAGGGCGATGGCACCGCCATTCACGTTCAGGCGGTCGGCGGGAATGCCCAGCTTGTCGCGGCAGTACAGCACCTGCACGGCGAAGGCCTCGTTCAGCT
>CAZQXQ010000126.1:0-8286 GCA_964597235.1 uncultured Burkholderiaceae bacterium
CGGTGCCGCCGCCCTGAAAGTCTTTCTCCCGCAAGCCCAGCGCCAGCGGCATGATGAGCAGCACCATCGCACCCAGCACCCACAGCGCCTGCTGCCAGCCCAGGTTGGCGATCAGCCAGCCCTCCACAGGCACCATCAAAAACTGCCCGAACGAGCCCGCCGCCGCCGACACCCCCATCGCCCAGGATCGGCGCTCTGGCGGCATTTGCCGGCCCAGCACCCCGTAGATGACCGCGTAGGTGGTGCCCGCCTGCGCTGCGCCAATCAACACCCCGGCGGTGAGCGCAAAGCCCAGCGGGCTGGGCGTGAGCGACATGCCCGCCAGCCCCAGCGCATACAGCAGCGTGCCGCCCAGCAGCACCTTGAACGCGCCGAAGCGGTCGGCCACCATGCCCAGGAAGATGCCAAAAACGCCCCAGGCCAGGTTTTGCACCGCCATCGCAAAGGCAAAGTTCTGGCGGGTCCAGCCCAGGTCCTGGGTCATGGGCTGCAGCCACAGACCAAAGCCGTGGCGTACCCCCATCGACAGCGTGACGATGGCCGCGCCGCAGGCGAGCATCTGAAAAACGGGGAGTTGGTGCTGGGACGGGCTGGAGGAAGGACTGGACATAGGGGCTGAACTGTAGCGAATACGGACCTGGTACCCAGCGCCTAAGAAGGCTGGTTTTTCATACAGTTTCGCCAAATCACGCCACTACAATCGCCGCCCATGGCCGCGAAACCCACCCCTTCAACGATGTCCCCAACGCCTCCCGCCTATTCCGAAAGTTCGATCCGCGTGCTCAAGGGCCTGGAGCCCGTCAAGCAGCGCCCCGGCATGTACACCCGCACCGACAACCCGCTGCACATCGTGCAGGAAGTGCTGGACAACGCCGCCGACGAGGCCCTGGCCGGCCACGGCAAGAAGATCAAGGTCACGCTGCACCTGGATGGCTCGGTCAGTATCGAAGACGACGGCCGGGGCATCCCCTTTGGCCTGCACCCCGAGGAAAACGCCCCGGTGGTCGAGCTGGTGTTCACCCGCCTGCACGCGGGCGGCAAGTTCGACAAAGGGCAGGGCGGGGCCTACAGCTTTTCCGGCGGCCTGCACGGCGTGGGCGTCAGCGTGACCAATGCCCTGTCCACCCGCCTGGAAGTGCAAAGCCACCGCGAGGGCCAGGTCGCCCGCCTGGTTTTTGCCGGCGGCGACGTGGTCGAGCCCCTGCAAGTGCGCCCCCTGGCCGCTGGCGAGCGCAAGCTCGGCACCACCGTGCGCGTCTGGCCCGATGCCAAATACTTCGAATCCAGCCAGCTCCCCATGGGCGAGCTGCTGCACCTGCTGCGCAGCAAGGCGGTGCTGATGCCCGGCGTCAGCGTCTCGCTGACCCAGGAAAAGACCCGCGAGACCCAGACCTGGCAATACAAGGGCGGCTTACGCGACTACCTCTCGCAATCGCTGAGCGCCGAGCCCGTCATCCCGCTGTTCGAGGGCGAGGGCTACGCCGACAGCGGCAACGACAGCTTTGCCGAAGGCGAGGGCGCGGCCTGGGCCGTGGCTTTCACCGAAGAAGGCGCGCCGATGCGCGAGAGCTACGTCAACCTGATTCCCACCAGCGCAGGCGGCACCCACGACAGCGGCCTGCGCGATGGCCTGTTCAACGCGGTCAAAAGCTTTATCGAGCTGCACAGCCTGCTGCCCAAGGGTGTCAAGCTGATGCCTGAAGATGTGTTCGCCCGCGCCAGCTACGTCCTGTCCGCCAAGGTGCTGGACCCGCAATTCCAGGGCCAGATCAAGGAGCGCCTGAACTCGCGTGACGCCGTGCGCCTGGTCTCTGGCTTCGTGCGCCCGGCGCTCGAACTCTGGCTGAACCAGCATGTGGACTACGGCAAGAAACTGGCCGAACTGGCCATCAAGGCTGCTCAGACCCGCCAGCGCGCCGGCCAGAAGGTCGAGAAGCGCAAGGGCTCCGGCGTGGCCGTGCTGCCCGGCAAGCTCACCGACTGCGAAAGCCGCGACATCGCGCACAACGAGGTCTTCCTGGTCGAGGGCGACTCCGCCGGCGGCAGCGCCAAGATGGGCCGCGACAAGGAATGCCAGGCCGTGCTGCCGCTGCGCGGCAAGGTGCTCAACACCTGGGAGGTCGAGCGCGACCGGCTGTTTGCCAACACCGAAATCCACGACATTGCCGTGGCCATCGGCGTGGACCCGCACGGCCCCAACGACGCGCCCGACCTGTCTGGCCTGCGCTACGGCAAGGTCTGCATCCTGAGCGACGCCGATGTCGATGGCGCGCACATCCAGGTGCTGCTGCTCACGCTGTTCTTCCGCCATTTCCCCAAGCTCATCGAAGCCGGCCATGTGTATGTAGCCCGCCCGCCGCTGTTCCGGGTCGATGTGCCCGCCCGGGGCAAGAAACCCGCCAGCAAGCAGTACGCGCTGGACGAGGGCGAGCTGAACGCCATCCTCGACAAGGCCGCCAAGGAAGGCGTCGCGCGCGAGAAATGTGCCATCAGCCGCTTCAAGGGCCTGGGTGAGATGAACGCCGAGCAGCTCTGGGAAACCACCCTCAACCCCGACACCCGCCGCCTGCTGCCCGTGCAGCTGGGCGACCTGGACTTTGCCACCACCGAGGGCCTGATGACCCAGCTGATGGGCAAAGGCGAAGCCGCCGCCCGCCGCGCGCTGATGGAGCTGCACGGCGACAACGTGGATATCGATATTTGATGCGATGTTTTTGGCCTCTAGGCCAATGGATACCAGCGGTACTAGCTATCAATAAAGTAGCGTTCAGCTTGATTCAGGAGTGCTTTTCGTGGCGGACATAGCGCAGATAGATGCCCTACCCGTTTCGTTGACGCCTGTTCCGCTGCGATCCGAATTTGTGCAAGCGGCGCTTGCACAATCGCCCGGGCCCGGTGCGATGAAGAAGTCCTATGGCGACATGGTTGCAAACGCTGTTCGAGTGTTTTGCCCACCAGGCCAATGGATACGTGCGGTGTTAGCTATTATTTTTGAAGTGTTTAAGGCGCCACCAATGGCGCCTTGCTATCCGTTCATGCCCAATTCCTGCCTCGCGGTGTGCGAAAACCCAAGCGGACACATCAGTTCGGGCAATGCGCGTAACCCCCAAGCAGCAGAGAGTTTTTGATCCATGCTCACACAAGACAACTTGACGAATCTCCTGTCAGCTTTGGGCTTTGACGCCAAAGGCGCGGTTCACCAAAAAACAATCGATGGGGCGTTGCTGGAGGTGGACTTTGCCAAGCGCGAAATCCGTTATCCCGAAGCAGCGGGCCTGTTGATCAATGAACGCCAGACCTGCAATTTCGACGCCAATGAAAATTTTGTGGTGCTCGAATGCGTGCACCGTTTGCTGGAGAAAGGCTACAAGCCCCAGCACATTGAGCTGGAACCCAAGTGGAAGCTGGGGCGGGGCGCCAGCGGTGGACGGGCGGACGTGCTGATCAAGGACAACGCGGGCCGTCCCTTGCTGATCATTGAATGCAAAACCGCAGGTTCTGAATTCAAGCGCGCATGGAGCAAAACGCTGGAAGATGGCGACCAGCTTTTCAGCTACGCCCAGCAGATCAGCGAAACGCAGTTTTTGTGCCTTTACGCGTCTGATTTGGAGGCGGGGCAGGTGCGTTACACCAGCCATGTAATTGCCCACCGGGACAACGAAAAATACCTGAGCGAAAACCCTGATTTCAAAAGCTTTCAATCTGCCACCAACGTCAAAGAGCGTTTTGCCGTCTGGCGCGACACCTATAAGCTGGACTACGCCACCAAGGGTATTTTTGAAGCCAATATTCAGCCGTATCAGATTGGTAAGAATAAATATGGTATTGAAGATTTGAGCCCAATCTCTGCTAGTGATCAACAAAAGAAATACCACGAATTTGCAACCATTTTGCGACAGCACAATGTTTCAGGCCGTGAGAATGCCTTTGATAAGCTGGTCAACTTGTTTTTATGTAAGTTGGTGGATGAGATAGAGAACCCCCACGATCTCAAGTTTTATTGGAAGGGCGTAGCCTACGATACCCATTTCGACCTGATGGACCGCTTGCAGCAGCTTTATCAAGCAGGTATGGGAAAATTTTTGGGCGAAGACATTACCTATATCAATCAGGCCGATGTTTTTAACGCCATGCGTTTCATAAGGCAAGACCCAGATGCTACGCAACGGGCAGTTTGGAAGTTGTTTGTTAGGCAAAAATTTTATACAAACAGCGACTTCTCGCTGATTGATGTTCACAACGAAAAGCTGTTTTACCAAAATGCTGAGGTCTTGCTGAAAATTCTGCAAATGTGGCAGGATATTCGATTGACCTATTCGGAGGGACATAACCAGTTTTTAGGCGATATGTTCGAGGGTTTTCTCGATCAGGGTGTTAAGCAAAGCGAAGGGCAGTATTTCACGCCCATGCCAATTTGCCGATTTATTTTGATGAGCCTGCCGCTTGACAGCATGGTGCAGCAACACGGTAGCCCGCCCAAAGCAATTGACTATGCATGTGGTGCAGGGCATTTTCTGACCGAGTTGGCATTGCAGCTCAAGCCGCTGGTGGCACGTCACAAGCCCGATGCCTCCCTGAATGACTACCACCGCGCTATCTACGGCATCGAGAAAGAGTATCGCCTCTCCAAAGTTGCCAAGGTTTCAGCCTTCATGTATGGCCAGCAAGAAATCAACATTTGCTATGGCGATGCATTGGTCAATCAACATGCAGCCTTCCCTGGGATTCAGGATGGCAGTTTTGATATTTTGGTGGCCAATCCACCCTACAGTGTGCGCGGTTTTTTGGAAACCCTACCAGAACAAGAGCGGCAGGCTTATGCCTTGGCTGCCAACATCAATGAGCTGGAAACAGCCAACAGCATTGAAGCCTTTTTTATTGAGCGTGCCAAGCAATTGCTCAGAACGGGCGGTGTGGCAGCGATTATCTTGCCATCCAGTATTTTGTCGAATGGCAGCAGCATTTATATTCGCACCCGCGAAATTGTGATTCAGTATTTTGACATTGTGGCAATTGCCGAGTTTGGCAGTGGCACCTTTGGCAAAACGGGCACCAACACCGTCACCTTGTTTTTGCGCCGCAAGCCCACCACCCCCGATACCGCCCAACATTACCGCGAGCGCGTGGCTGAGTGGTTCCGGGGCGATGCTGCGGATGCCTCTGCAGCCTGCATCTACCAAGACGAGCACTTGCTGGCGCGCTACTGCGCGCATATCCAAGTCCCCTTGGAAGCTTACAAAACCCTTTTGCAAAGCCAGCCGGATGGCCCGTGGGCAACCCACCTCGAAAGCGTGTACCTGGAAAAATTCAACGCCAGCACCGAGGTGGCAACTTTGCACAAGGCCAAATGGTTCAAGGCGCTTCCCCCAGAAAAACAGGCTCTAGAGATTGACAAGCGTTATTTGACATTTGTTCAAGCCATTGAGCGCGACAAGCTTTATCACTTTGTGATGGCCTGTGATCAGAAAAATCCCGTGCTGATCATTCGTAGCCCGACAGAGACTAAAGCCATCAAACAATTCCTTGGCTACGAATGGAGTTCGGCCAAGGGCGACGAGGGCATCAAACTGATCAAGGACGCCCATGGGCGGCACCTCACGCCGCTGTATGACGAAACGAACCGAGACAGTGCAGAGAAGCTGAATTACTGCATTGCGGCGAATTTCACAGGCGCACTTTTGGTCATCCCGGCTGCATTGCGGGACGTGGTGCGAACTGCTCCTTTAGTCGATATGTTGGATTTCTCTCGCCCTATTTTTGAAAAACAGATTTCTGTCACGCCACAAATTTCTGTTGCCTTGGTTTCAAAGTGGCCAGCTGAACGTCTTGGAGCACTTGCCGAAGTCATACCCGGTCAATCACCAGAATCTACCCACTACAACGACCAGAGAAAAGGAATGCCGTTTTATCAAGGCAAGAAAGACTTTGGCGTAACAGAACTGCTTCCCCCGACCACTTGGACGACTCAAGTTACAAAGGAAGCTGTCAAGGGCGACATCTTGATGAGCGTCCGGGCACCCGTGGGAGATGTGAATTTTTGCCCCCTAGACAAGATTTGTATCGGCAGAGGGCTTGCTGCGATTCGACCTGGAGAAAAAATCGATTCGCGATTCCTTTTTGAATTCATTGCCTGCAATAAAGAACTCTTCAAGGGGAAACAAGGGGCAACCTTCGAATCAATCTCCGCGACTGATCTCCGTGAGAAAAAACTGCCTCTGCCGCCCAAGGAGGTCCAAATTGCTGCCGCCAAAGATTGTGTTGCCGTAGATGTAGATCGAAGTGCAGCAGAGGCGAGGATGGTGTCTTCAGAGAATGATCTCGTCACTGCTATAGCTGCCATTTATTCGTCTTCAGCACCAAGGGTGGAAATCGAAAAAATCTCCATCAACATTCAGTACGGCCTGAACGAAGCCATGAATGAGGGTGGCATCGGCTACAAGATTTTTCGCATGAACGAGATTATCCGAGGTCGCATGGTGGACAACGGAAGCATGAAGTGCGCCGACATTGGCGCCGAGGAGTTTGCGAAGTACAAGCTCAACAAGGGTGATTTGCTTTTTAATCGCACCAACAGCATTGAGCACGTTGGCAAGACTGGGTTATTTGATTTGGATGGCGACTATTGCTTTGCTTCGTACCTGGTGCGCGTGGTGCCCGACACCGAGAAGGTGTTGCCGAAATTTCTGGAAAAAATGATGAATTCATTGGCTTTCCAAACAGAAGCGAAAGGCAAAGCATCCAAGTCTATTAATCAGGCCAACATCAACGCGACAGTGATGCGCAATATCAAGGTACCGCTGCCATCGCTTGCAGAGCAGAAAAAATTCGTTGCCAAGATCGAGGCGCTGGAACAGCAGATTGCTGAGGCACAAGCGGTGATTGACAGCGCCCCAGCCCGCAAGCAGGCGATCTTGCAGAAGTACCTGTAAAGCGGGTCAGCTTGAGCAGCCACACCAATGACCGATAAAAGTGCCACGGCTTGTGGCACTTTTTGAGCAAGATCCTTGGCTTCTATAGAAGATTTTGAAATCTCAGTCTTTTTGGCTTCTAACGCAGTAAACACCAGCGGTACTAGCTATCAATAAAGTAGCAATTCACCCATGACCGACACCCTTTTGGACCTTCCTGCTTCCGCAGCCCCTGCCGACCCCGACAGCCTCGGCGCCTATGCCCAGCGGGCTTACCTGGAATACGCACTCAGCGTGGTCAAGGGCCGGGCGCTGCCCGACGTGTGCGATGGGCTCAAGCCCGTGCAGCGGCGCATTCTGTACGCCATGGACCGCATGGGCCTGGGCTGGAGCGTGCCGAAAGTGATCTATGCCGCCGCCAATCGCCTGGGCGATGCTCGCACGGCACAGGCTGGCATCGCCTTCAAGCAGATTCCTTACGCGCTGGAGCTGTGAGGGTGAACACGCATCGCAAGGTCATCATCATTGCTGGCCCCAACGGCGCCGGAAAAACCACCTTCGCCCGTGAGTTTCTGCCTAACGAAGCCGCCTGCCCCGTGTTCATTAACGCCGATTTGATCGCGGCCGGGCTGGCCCCCTTTGCGCCTGAAACCGCAGCGGTGCAGGCTGGACGGCTGATGCTGACCGAGTTGGAGCGGCACTTTCGGGCGGGCAACAGTTTTGCTTTTGAGACCACACTGTCGGGGCGTGCCTACTTGCGCCACATCCGGCAATGGCAGCGCGCTGGGTATCGGGTGGAGCTGATTTTTTTGCGCCTCAACCATGCCGATGAGGCCGTGGCGCGCGTTCAGCAGCGCGTTCGACAAGGTGGGCATGACATACCGGCAGATGTCATTCGCCGCCGTTTTGCCGCCGGGCTGGACAACTTCCACCGCCATTACGCCCCTGCTGTGAATGCTTGGGCCTTGTACAACAACGCCGGCGAAATCCCGGAGCTATTGGACTGGAGTGAGCAATGAGCACCAAGACCATCGACCAGGCAAGTACGGCCGATCTGCGCGGTTCGTGGCTGGCCTTGCAGCGCGCGGCGCTGCGCGCCCGTGAGCTGGCCGCGCAAACCGGCACTGAATTGGTGGTGAGCCGCAATGGTGCCATCGAGCGCATCAAGCCCCAGCCCAACACCCCCAGCCATGACAGGCAGGAAACTCCGGCGCAATACAAGGATGCTCCATAAAACCATAGCTGCTACCGCTTGCCAAACAAGGGCTAGAGCCACTTTTTATCCACTATGACCGACCTATCCGTTACCGATTTACCACCCTCCAGCAGCGCCGACCCCGACAGCCTGGGCGCCTATGCCCAGCGGGCCTACCTGGAA
>CAZQXQ010000127.1:0-8268 GCA_964597235.1 uncultured Burkholderiaceae bacterium
CGTTCCCTTTTTAGCCGTCTTTAGCCCTGCAGGGGCTTAACTGACTGGCATTGGGGCAGAAGGCAGCCATTTGCGCAGGCTGACCTGTTGCTCGGTGAACAAGAGGTCGTCCACATAGTCAATCCAACGGTGCCCTGTCAAATCAGCGCCGCTGCGAATGGGCGGATGCGCCTGCAGATAGGCTGGTGTGGCATAGGGCAACAGGCGGTATTGGGCCAGTTTGCTGACCACAAAACTGTCGGTGGTGGGACGATCCACCGTGACTGAAGCATCGGCTTCGCGCTTGGACAGGTTCACGTTGCGCGGCATAGGCAGCAAATCCACGGTGATGGCCGGATGGCGTGTGCAGAAATGTGCCAGATGGGGCGCCAGAAAGTAGCTGCCAAACGCCTCGGTGGCTCCCAGCCGGATTTCTCCCGTGAGTGCCATGTTGTCGTTGAACACCTCGGATTCCACTGCAGCCAAGGTGCTCTCCAGCTTCTCCACATGCTCTAGCAAACGGTGACCCGAACTGGTCAAGCGATGACCCTGGGAGTTGCGATCAAACAACTTGGATCCCATGTCTTCTTCCAGCCGGTGCAGCCGGCGCGAGATGGTGGACTGGTTTAAGCCCAGGGAATGCGAAGCCTCCAGCGCCGAACGGGCCCGCGCGACGCCCAAAAAAACCCGCAGGTTGTCCCAATCAAAACGGTTCACAGTACCGGCCTTTGCTCCTGCAAATTTGCATACCCACATCGCGAATATTACAAAACAAAATGCATAAAAGCTTGCTTAGGATGCGCAGCTGGTGCACACCACATCATTCAAAACACTTATTCAGGAGACCTCCCATGACCCGCAAGCTGTTTCGCTTGGCCACCCTCCCCCTGTGCCTGGCCGCCGCCATGAGTGCCCACGCCACAATCTCCGAGGGGGTTGTGAAAATCGGCATCCTCACTGACCTGTCAGGCCCTTACTCCAACTTTGGCGGTAAAGGCTCGGTGGTGGCTACGAACCTCGCCATCGAGGACTGCCTGAAAGCCGAATGCAAGGGCATGAAAATCGAAGTGCTGTCGGCAGACCACCAGAACAAGGCCGACATCGGTGCCTCCAAGGCCCGCGAGTGGCTGGACCGCGACCGTGTGGACGTTTTTGCCGACATGACCAACTCGGCCGCCGCCTTGGCTGTGCAAAAACTGATCAAGGAAAAAGGCGCCGTCGGTCTATTCACCGGCCCCGCCACCACACGGCTGACCAATGAGGACTGCGCACCCAACAGCTTCCATTGGATGTTTGACACCTATTCCGCCTCGGCCGGTGCGGCGGCTGCCCTGACCCGCGCGGGTGGCAAGTCTTGGTACTTTTTGACGGTGGACTACGCGTTTGGCCACTCGCTGGAAAAAGACGCCTCTGAAATGGTCAAGGCCAATGGTGGCACCGTGCTGGGCTCGGTGCGCCATCCGCTGAACGCCAGCGACTTTTCCTCGTTCTTGATGCAAGCCCAGAGCTCCAAGGCCCAGATCATCGGCATGGCCAACGCGACGCAAGACGCCATCAACACGATCAAGGCGGCGCGCGAATTCGGCATCGGTGAAAAGGGGCAAAAACTGGCGGCCCTCATGCTCCAGGTCACCGACGTGCATGCCATGGGGCTGCGTGTGGCCCAAGGGCTGGTGGCTTCTGAGGGCTACTACTGGGACCTGGACGAGCAGACCCGAGACTTTGCCGCTCGCTTTGAAAAGGTGCACAAGGTCAAACCCAACCAGGTGCATGCGGGGGTGTATTCCAGCGTGCTGCATTATCTGAAGTCGGTGGCTGCCGCCAAGAGCGACAACGCCGAGGTGGTCGCCGCCAAGATGCGGGAGCTGCCCATCAAGGACGCCGTGATGCGCAATGCCAGCATCCGCCCCGATGGCCGGGTGATCCACGACATGTACCTTGTCGAGGTCAAGACCCCTGCCCAGTCCAAGGCCCCCTGGGACTACTACAACATCCTGAGCACGATTCCTGCCAACACGGCCTTCATGCCCCTGGCGCAATCGCAGTGCGCGCTGGTCAAGAAGTAATCCCCCAGCCACACCGATCCATTTTTTCAGAAGCACACCATGAGCACCACCTTGGGACATTTCATTGCCGGCCAACTGGAAGAAGGACTGGGCGAGCGCAGCGGCCCCGTCTTTAACCCCTCCACGGGCGAAGAAATCGCGCGCTGCGCCTACGCCAACCGCGCCACGCTGGACCGCGCCGTGGCTGTGGCCACCGAGGCTGGCAAGGCTTGGGGTCGCGCCTCGCACGCCACCCGCCAGGCCGTTATCTTCAAGCTGCGCGAGTTGATGCTGGCCAACACCGAGCTACTGGCCGAGGTGATTGGCCGTGAGCACGGCAAAACCCTTGCCGATGCCAAGGGCGAAATCGGCCGCGCCATCGAAGGCATCGAATTTGCTGTCAACGCGCCGCATGTCACCAAGGGGGAGTTTGCGGCCAACGTAGGGGGCGACATCGATGTGTTTTCGATCCGTGTGCCCATCGGCGTGGTGGGCGCGATCACCCCGTTCAACTTCCCCATCATGGTGCCCGCCGTGATGATGACGATGGCCGTGTCGGTGGGCAATGCGATCGTCTGGAAGCCCTCTGAGAAAGTGCCCAGCGCCGCACTGATTTTTGCCCGCCTCTGGAAAGAAGCCGGCCTACCGGACGGCGTGTTCAACGTGGTGCAGGGCGACAAGGACATCGTCGATGGCATCCTGGAACATCCAGGCATCGCCGGCGTGAGTTTTGTGGGCTCCACCGCCGTGGGGGAATATGTCTATCAAAAAGGCACCTCGCACAACAAGCGCGTGGCGGCGTTCACGGGCGGCAAGAACCACATGGTGGTGATGCCTGACGCCGACCTAGACAGCGCCGCCAGTGCCTTCGTGGCAGCAGGTTATGGCTCGGCCAGCCAGCGCTGCATGGCGGTGTCGCTGCTGCTGCCCGTGGGACAAGAAACTGCCGACCGCCTGCGGGCCCTGGTGGTGGAAAAAATCCAGGCGCTCCACATTGGTCCCTACAACGACCCCAAGGCAGACTTTGGAGCCGTGATTTCGCTGCAATCCAAGCAAGCGGTAGAGCGTGCCATCGAGACCTGTCTCCAGCAAGGCGGCGAGCTGGTGCTTGACGGTCGCGGCCTGCGCGTACCCGGCCATGAAAACGGTTACTACCTTGGCCCCACCCTGTTTGACCGGGTGACCACGGACATGGCGATGTACCAGGAGGAGGTCTTCGGCCCCGTGCGCGCCATCATGCGCCCAGTCAGCTTGGACGAGGCCCTGGCCATCACCAACGCCAACGACTATGGCAACGGCTCGGTCATCTTCACCCGCGATGGCAAGACGGCCCACCGTTTCATGAACGAAATCGAGTCCGGCATGATTGGAGTCAACGTGCCAGTGCCCTTGCCAGCTGCCTATTTCAACTTTGGTGGCCTAAGGCGCTCGAAATTTGGCGAGGGCCACCTTTACGGCCCCGACGCCGCCCGCTTCTATACCAAGGTCAAGACCGTGTCGCAGCGCTGGCCCGAGGCAGCCCAGCCAGCGACGCCCATGTCGCTGGCCTTCAATCCCAAAGGCTAAAGGGCAAGCCCGCACCAAGGGAAGCCATCCAAAGCAAAAAAGCACCGCAGGCCAATGAATACCTGCGGTGCTAGCTCTTATTTCAGGAGCAATCGCTCCTGCAAAAATCGATTTTGATCAGTTCAGCGCGGCCAGCGGATGGGCGTGCGCTGGCCAGGGGCTGGCAAAGAACGGGGCGACCATGTCCGGCCCCACATCCTCGATGCGCACGGGATTCCATTGCGGGGCGTGGTCCTTGTCCACCGCCAGCGCGCGGATGCCCTCGATGGTTTCGCTCTGGCCGGTGCGCAGGAAGAAGCAGTGGCGCACCATGTCGCGCTCCATGCGCAGGTCGTCGGCCAAGCCCATGGTGCGGGCGCGGCGGATTTGCTCCAGCACCACATGCAGCATCAGCGGCGAGCGCTTGCGCAGCGTGGCGGCGGTCGCACGCTCCCATTCGCCCTCGGCGCCTTCCAAGGCCTTGACGATGGCACCCACGTCCGGCAGCCCGAAATAGTGGTCAATTTGGGCCTGAAGACTCTGGAATCGGGCGGTAGCAGCTATCAGTTTCGAAGCAACAAACGCCTGCACGGCGTCGCCATTGGCAAAGGATTGGCTGCCCAGCGCCTCCCACACCGCGGCCTGCTGGTCGGCGGGCAGGCAGCCGTCAGCCAGACCAAAGGCAATCGCATCGCCGGCGCTGATGGTGTCGCCTGTCAGGGCCAGCCACTCGCCCACGCGGCCGGGGCAGCGGCTGAGGAAGTAGCCGCCCCCCACGTCAGGGAACAGGCCAATCGCCGTTTCGGGCATGGCCATCTTGGTGCGCTCGGTCACGATGCGCAGCGATCCGCCCTGGCTGATGCCCATGCCCCCGCCCATGACAATGCCGTCCATGAAGGCGATGTAGGGCTTGGGGTAGTTGTGGATCAGGTGGTTGAGGGCGTATTCCTCGGTGAAGAAATCTTCCAGCAGCGGATTGCCCTGGCTGCCCGCCTGGTGCAGAAAGCGGATGTCGCCACCCGCACAAAACGCGCCAAACGGGCCTTCCTTGTTGCTGCCGCGGATGGCTACCGCCAGCACGGCAGGGTCGTCCTTCCAGGCCAGCAGCTGTGCCATCAGGTCGCGCACCATGCCCAGAGACAGGGCATTGAGCGCCTTGGGGCGGTTCAGGGTGATCAGGCCCACTTGGCCGCGTACTTCGGCCAATACGTCTGCGGTCGTCTCCGTCATGGTTTTCCTTGGTTTATCGAAGGTTTGAAAAACGCAAACGATAACCGAGCCCATCGCCCTGCCGCTGTCCCGAGGGGGTCAAAAAGCGCCATGGCAGCGCACAGAAGCGCCAAGCAAAACGCCCTGCGCTGGGCAGGGCGTTTTCAAAGAAGCAGATCGAGGATCAGCCTTCGCGGCCAGCGCGCTTGCGCTCGTGCTCTTTCAGGTGGCGCTTGCGCAGGCGGATGGACTTGGGCGTGATTTCGACCAGCTCGTCGTCCTCGATGAATTCCACGCCGTATTCCAGCGTCAGATCGATCGGGGGGGTGATCTTGATCGCGTCTTCCTTGCCAGACACGCGGAAGTTGGTCAGCTGCTTGGTGCGGGTGGCGTTCACCACCAGATCGTTGTCGCGGCTGTGGATGCCGACGATCATGCCCTCATACACCGGGTCACCCGCCTTGACGAACATGCGGCCACGGTCGTCGAGCTTGCCCAGGGCATAGGTGAAGATTTCACCGTCGTCCATGGAGATCAGCACACCGTTCTTGCGGCCGCCGATGTCGCCCTTGTGCGGCTCATAGCTGTCGAAGATATTGCTGATCAGGCCCGAACCACGGGTCAGGTTCAGGAATTCGTTGGTGAAGCCGATCAAACCACGGGCGGGAATGCGGTATTCCAGACGTACACGGCCACGGCCATCGGGTTCCATGTTGACCAGCTCGCCCTTGCGCTCGCCCAGGGCCTGCATCACGCCACCTTGGTGCTGCTCTTCGATGTCAGCGGTCACCAGCTCGATGGGCTCGCACTTCTCGCCGTTGATCTCGCGGAAGACCACGCGCGGCTTGGACACCGCCAGCTCGTAGCCTTCGCGGCGCATGTTTTCCAAGAGGATGGTCAGGTGCAATTCACCGCGACCGGAGACTTCAAAAATGCCGTCCTCGTCGGTTTCTTTGACGCGCAGGGCCACGTTGTGCTGCAGCTCTTTTTGCAGACGGTCCCAGATCTGGCGGCTGGTCACAAACTTGCCTTCGCGGCCGGCCAGGGGCGAGGTATTCACGCAGAAGTTCATCGTCAGCGTCGGCTCATCGACCTTGAGCATCGGCAACGGCATAGGGTTGGCCGGGTCGGTGATGGTCACGCCAATGCCGATGTCCTCGATGCCGTTGATCAGCACGATGTCGCCGGGGCCGGCTTCGGGGGTCTGCATGCGGTCCAGGCCCTGGAAGGTCAGCACCTGGTTGATGCGGCCCTTGGTGGATTTGCCCTCGGGACCTTCCATGACCAATACGTCCATGCCGGGCTTGATCGTGCCCTGGCTGACGCGGCCCACGCCGATGCGGCCGACGAAGGTGGAGAAGTCCAGCGCGGAAATCTGCAGCTGCAGCGGCGCAGTCGGGTCACCGGAGTTCGGCGGCACGTGCTTCAAGATGGTGTTGAACAGGGCCGACATGTCGGGGCCCCACTGCTCGCCGGGCGCGCCCTCTTCCAGCGAGGACCAGCCGTTGATGCCGGAGGCATACACCACGGGGAAGTCCAGCTGCTCGTCGGTGGCGCCGAGCTTGTCGAACAGGTCGAACGCAGCGTTGATCACCTTGTCGGGGGCGGCGCCGGGCTTATCCACCTTGTTGACCACAACGATGGGCTTGAGGCCCAGGGCCAGCGCCTTCTTGGTCACGAAGCGGGTCTGGGGCATGGGGCCTTCCTGGGCGTCGATCAGCAGCAGCACGCCATCGACCATGGACAGGGCACGCTCCACTTCGCCGCCGAAGTCCGCGTGGCCGGGGGTGTCCACGATGTTGATGTGGGTGCCTTCCCAGCTCACGGCGCAGTTCTTGGCCAGGATGGTGATGCCGCGCTCGCGTTCGATGGCGTTGTTGTCCATCACGGTGTCCACGACCTTTTCGTGTTCAGCAAAGGTGCCGGACTGGCGCAGCAGCTGGTCCACCATGGTGGTTTTGCCATGGTCCACGTGGGCAATGATGGCGATGTTGCGAATTTGTTTGCTCATAGTGCTTCCAATCTGCCGGCATTCGCGCGCGGCGTACTTTCCAAAATTTGTTGAATTTCCAGGGGGCTCAGGAGCCGGTCGGGAATCAGCTGGCCCGCCTGGACATGGCCCACCCCCAGCAGGGCGCGGGGCCGTTCGCCAAACACGGCGACCGCCGGTGCATCGGGCCAGGGCCCGCGTCGGCGCATGCCGGACAAAAATTTGCCGGCATTGTCCGCATCCAGGGTGACAGGCAAGTGACCGGCAAGCAGCGTTTCTACGGGCTGCAGGCAGGCCAGGCGCTGGGCCTCGTCCATCGCTTCGAGCTGGGCCAATGTGACGCAGCGCTCCACGCCCAGACCACCGGTATCCACGCGCCGCAAAAACGACAAGTGCGCCCCGCAGCCCAAGGCCTTGCCAATGTCTTCGCCTAGGGTACGAATGTAGGTCCCCTTGCTGCAGGTCACTCTGATTTTGATAGCTGTAACCGCTGGATTCTCTAGGCTTAGAGCCAGATTTAATGCATGAATCACCACCTCGCGGGCGGGACGCTCGACCTCGACCCCAGCACGGGCGTATTCGTAGAGCGCCTTGCCATCTTTCTTCAAGGCGCTGTGCATGGGCGGCACCTGGCGGATCGGTCCGGTGAACTGCGCCTGCACCTGCGCCAGCCGCTCGGGCGTGAGCTGCGCGGGATCGACCGGACGCTGCTCCAGCACCGCGCCCTCGGCATCGCCGGTGGTGGTGGTGGTGCCCAACACAGCAATCGCCTCGTAAGTCTTGGGCGCGTCCAGCTGCAGCTGGCTGAATTTGGTGGCCGCGCCAAAGCACAGCGGCAGCACGCCGGTAGCCAGGGGATCGAGCGTGCCGGTATGGCCTGCTTTTTCAGCGCGCAGCAGCCACTTCACCTTTTGCAAAGCGTCGTTGCTGGACCAGGTCAGCGGTTTGTCGAGCAGCAGCACCCCGTGCACCGGGCGCCGCTGCACCCGCACACGGGATGCCGGGGCGTTCATGCGTCCTCGTCTTTGGAACGTGAAGCCACGGCCTGCGCGATCAGCGCATTCATGTCGGCCGCACGCTCGGTGGTGCGGTCGTACACAAAGTGCAGCGTGGGCACGGTGTGGATGTGCAGGCGCTTGAACAGGCCGTTGCGCAGATGGCCAGCGGCATGGTTCAGCGCGTCCTGGGTTTCCTGCGGGTCGCCCACCAGCACGGTGAAGAACACCTTGGCATGGGCGTAGTCGGGCGTGACCTCCACGCCTTGCAGCGTGACCATGCCCACGCGCGGGTCTTTCAACTCGCGCGCGATCAGCTCCGTCAGATCGCGCTGGATCTGATCGGCCACCTTGAAGGCCCGGTTCGGGCCTGCGGATTTCTTCGCGGGCATGGCTTACAGCGTCCGGGCGATTTCCTTGATGTCGAAGAACTCCAGCTGATCACCTTCTTTGATGTCGTTGTAGTTCTTGAGCTTGATACCGCACTCGAAGCCTTCCTTGACTT
>CAZQXQ010000128.1:0-8257 GCA_964597235.1 uncultured Burkholderiaceae bacterium
TCCGCCTGGGCAAAGTCGCGGGCCGTCTGCGCGAAGGCCCGCTGTTCTTCGGTCAATTCAAAGTCCATCTGCCGAATCTCCAGGAGTTTTTGTTTTTCTGAACAGCAACGTAGAAAGCACGTCCCTTGAAACGGGCGCGACCCAGCATGGGGACACCGCGCAAGGGCCGCCCCGCCGCGCTGGTGTCGTCCCCCTTCCCGCGTCGCGAGAGAAGGGGGAAGGCGCGCA
Organism: uncultured Burkholderiaceae bacterium; assembly: GCA_964597235.1. Classification (GTDB taxonomy): domain Bacteria; phylum Pseudomonadota; class Gammaproteobacteria; order Burkholderiales; family Burkholderiaceae_C; genus CAYZPX01. The sequence continues at coordinate 229 of CAZQXQ010000128.1, forward strand.
GCGCCTCAGGGGGATGTTCCTTATTTCAAGCTGATCGTGGTGTTCACGCCCTGGCCGGTCGTGCTGTCGTCAAACCAGCGGGCCGTGACGGTCTTGGTCTGGGTGTAGAACAGGATGACCTGCTTGCCATACGGGCCCAGGTCGCCCAGCTTGGACGCGCGCGAGCCGCTGAAGGAGAACAGGGGAACGGGCACCGGAATCGGCACGTTGATGCCGACCTGGCCCACGTCGATTTCTTCCTGGAACTTGCGCGCGGCCGCGCCCGACTGGGTAAACACGGCGGTGCCGTTGCCGTTGGGGTTGGCGTTGATGAACTCAATCGCTTCGTCCAGGTCCTTGGCGCTGACGATGGACAGCACGGGGCCAAAGATTTCCTGGTCGTAAATCGCCATGCCGGGCTTGACGCCGCTGAAGATGGTCGGGCCGACGAAGTTGCCTTTTTCGTAGCCGGGCACGTTCGGCTTGCGGCCGTCGAGTTCTAGCGTGGCGCCGTCGGCAATGCCGCGCTCGATCAGGCCCTCAATGCGCGACAGCGCGGCGCAGGACACCACGGGGCCCACGTCGGTGCCGGGCTCGGTGCCGGCGCTGACTTTCAGGGTCTTGGCCTTGGCGACCAGCTCGGGAATCCACTGCTGGGCCTCGCCCACCAGCACGACCACGGGCAGGGCCATGCAGCGCTGGCCAGCAGCGCCGAACGAGGCGCCGGCGATGGCGTTCAGGGTCTGTTCCTTGTTGGCGTCAGGCAGGACGATGGCGTGGTTCTTGGCGCCCATCATGCATTGCACGCGCTTGCCGGCCAGGCTGGCGCGGTTATAGACATGGGTGCCGACCTTGGTGGAGCCCACGAAGGAAATCGCCTTGATGTCGGCGTGGTCGCAAATGGCGTTCACGGCGCGCTCGCCGCCATGGATCACGTTCAGCACGCCTGGGGGAATGCCGGCTTCCAGCGCCAGTTCGCACAGGCGCATGGTGACCATGGGGTCCTGCTCGGAGGGCTTCAAAACAAAGGTGTTGCCGGTCGCAATGGCCATGGGGAACATCCACAGCGGGATCATGGCCGGGAAGTTGAAGGGAGTGATGCCAGCGCACACGCCCAGGGGCTGCAGCAGGGTGTAGGTGTCCACGCCGCCGGCCACGTTGTTGGCCAGTTCGCCCAGCTGCAGGTTGCCCACGCTGGCGGCATGTTCCACCACTTCCAGGCCGCGGAAGACATCGCCTTCGGCGTCAGGCAGGGTCTTGCCCTGTTCGGCGGTCAGGATGGCGGCCAGTTCGCCCATGTTTTCGCGGATCAGCTGCTGGAGCTTCAGGAAGATGCGGGCGCGGGTGCCGATGGGGGTTTTCTTCCAGGTCTTGAAGGCTTCCTTGGCGCTGGCCACTGCGGCGTTGATTTCTTCGTCGGTCGCAAAGGGCACACGGGCCAGGACTTCCTGCGTCGCGGGGTTGACCACGTCGCGCCATTCGGTGGTTTTGGATTCGACGAACTGGCCGTTGATCAGCAGCTTGACGGTGGGGGCCAGGGCGGCCACGGAGGCGGGTGCGTTCATGGGAAAGTCTCCTTGGATTTAAAGCCCGTGCATCGTATCTGTGCAAATTTGTTCGGGCAATAGACAATTGCGCGCATTCACTTTGCATAAATGCACACTATGGACTGGGACAACCTGCGTTACTTTCTGGAACTGGCCCGCGCCGGCACGCTGGTGGCGGCCGCACGGCGGCTGGAGGTGGACCACACCACGGTCTCGCGGCGCCTGCTGGCCCTCGAAAAACAGATCGGCCAGGCGCTGTTTGCCCGCGAAGCCGGCGGCCACCGCCTGACTGAGGCCGGCCGCCAGCTGCTGCCCCAGGTCGAGGCCATGGAGACCGCCTGGCTGGCCGTGCAGCACAGCCGCCCCGCGCCCGACGGCGGACTGCAAGGGCTGGTGCGCGTGGGCTGCACCGAAGGCTTTGGCATCCGCGTACTGGCGCCGCACCTGGCGCGCTTTGCCCAGGAGAACCCGGGCCTGGTGGTCGATGTGCTGGCCCTGCCGCGCCTGGTGCACCTGTCGCGGCGCGAAGCGGACATCGTCATCTCCCTGGAGCGCCCGGTGCGCGGCGCGGTGCTGGTGGTCAAGCTGGCGGACTACGCGCTGCAGCTGTATGGCACCCGCGCTTACCTGGACCAGCACCCGCCGATCCACACGAGCGAGGACCTGCAGGCGCACCGCTTTATCAGTTATGTCGATGACCTGCTGTTCAGCAAGGAGCTGCAGTTTCTGGACGCGCTGCACCGCCCGGCCCGCATCGCGCTGCGCAGCACCAGCATCCTGGCGCAGGTCGAAGCGGTGCGCGCGGGTGCCGGCTTGGCGGTGCTGCCGGCCTTTTTGGCGGCGCAGGATGCGGACCTGGTGCCGGTGTTGCCCGACACTGCTCGCTTTACCCGCACCTTCTGGATGTCGATGCCGGCCGAGAACAAGCAAGTTGCGCGCATGCAGGCCACCTGGGCCTTTTTGCGCGAGGCGGTGCAGGCGCAGCAGGCGCGGCTGTTGCCCTATCTGGAGCCCCATTTGCCCCCTTTGGAACCCACCAGCGTTTTTGAATCAAATCGGCCTATAGGCCAATAAATACCAGCGGTATTTGCTCTTAATTTAGGAGCGGTGTGGTGTGGGTGAACTGGCAGGTTCGAAGTCGTAAAAGCACACCTGGTTCTTACCACGCGCCTTGGCGCGGTACATGGCCTCGTCGGCGTGGCCCAAGGCGGTGTCAGTGTCGGTCATCTCCGGGGTGATCAGGGCTGCGCCGATGCTGGCACCCACCCGGGCCAGCTGGCCGTCCAGGTCGAAAGGCGCCGACAGGGTGCTCAGAATCTTGTGGGCTACGTGAGCGGCGTGGTCCCGTGCGGCCATGGCGTCATCGACCGCCAGCTCTAGCAGCACCACGAATTCATCGCCCCCCAGCCGGGCGACGGTGTCGCTCTTGCGCACCACAGCGCTCAGGCGCTGGCCCACCTGGATTAACAGCTGGTCGCCGCCATGGTGGCCCAACTGGTCGTTGACCTGCTTGAAACCATCCAGATCCAGGAACAGCAAGGCCCCCGGATGCTGGCTGCGCTGCACCTGGACCAGCGCCCGCTGCAGGCGGTCCAGGAACAGGCGGCGGTTGGGCAGACGGGTCAGCTGGTCGTAGAAGGCCAGCCCGTGGATTTCTTCCTCCATGGCCTTGCGGGCGGAAATGTCGGTGGTGGCCGCCACATAGTGGGTGACCTCTCCCTCGGGGTTTTTCACGGCCTTGAGCGACATCCACAGTGGGATCAGGTGGCCCTCCTTGTGGCGGTCCCAGATTTCTCCCTCCCACTGGCCCTGTTCGGCCATGCTGGCCCACAGGGCCTGGTAGAAGTCCGCATCCTGGTAGCCTGAACGTAGCACCCGGGTGGGCTGGCCAATCAGCTCCTCGGGCGTGTAGCCCAGCATCTGACAAAACGCATGGTTGACGCGCAGGATGGTGGCGCTGGCATCCGCAATCGCCATGCCTTGCTGCGTTTCGAAGGCGATGGCGGCAATGCGGCGTTCTTCCTCGGCCTGCACGCGCGCGGTGATGTCGCGGGCCACGAACAAGGCGGCTTGCTTGCCATGCACCCGGTGGTTCAGCGACTGGGAGCGGGCCTCGAAGACATGGGTGCCGTCCAGGGTTGTCAAGCTGTATTCGACGCGCTGGGGCGTTCCCTCCGTAATGGCCTTGCGGATAAAGGCCAGGTATTTGTCCGCATCCGCCTGCTCCATCACGTCGTGGATGGTGTGCCCCAGAAGTTGGTCTGGGGTGGTGTAGAGCAGGTTTTCATCGGGCGACACCACCTCCAGATAACGCCCATCCTCGTCCAGCACCAGCAGCACATCGGGCGAGGCCTTGGTGATGGCACGGCGCAGGGCCTCGCTGTGGGCCAGTTCTTGGGCAAGATGACGGTGCCGCTCCAGGGCTTGCATCAGCAGACAGAGCACGGCCGTCGCGGGGGTCATGACCCCCAACAGGATCCCAACGAAATAGGAATAGTGGTCGCTGCTCAGGTTTGGCAAGAAGAACTGGATGGATCCGAGAACCACCGCATGCACGCACACACCCAGCAGCAGGAAAAAAACCGCCCCTGCAGGCCGCTGCGTTTGGTGCCGCCAGGTGCGAAACAGCAGTCCGACCACCATGGGGATGAGCGCATTCATGAAACCCGCCACCGCGCCTTCGCCCCCCAGGGCCAGACGGTACAACCCCGCCATGGTCATGGCCAGTGCCGAGCTGCCAGGTGCCAGAAAGTAGCCGGCTGCCGTCAGCACCACGGTACGTCCGTCCAGCCGGATGCCTTCGTCTACCTCCGCTGGAAAAGTGATGCACAGCATGGTGACGGCGCCAAACAAGAGGCCACTGCCCATCTTGCGCCAGCGCTCGTGGTTTTCGGGTATGAGCCTGAGCAGGTATTCGTAAGCCGCACTCAGCGTCACCAGCAGACTGACATTGAACAGAAGGGCGAGCAGCATGGGAACACATTCTCCCGCATTAGAACGACTGGTAATAGCCAGGTTTGGCGGTAATACCCCAGCCATTTCTTCAGCCATCGGCCATTCGAGGTGTGTGTTTATTTGTTTTTCGCATGAGCAAAGAAAAAATGATTCGTTGTGGTTAGAAGCAAGGCTGAGGACAATCGCCGCCTCTTTTGGTTTTTGGCGAGCACCGCGATGACTTCTTTCCAACTCAAATCCCTGGTGGCTGGACTGGCCCTGTCCCTGAGCAGCCTGGCCGGCGCCCAGAACAGCTTGCTGAATGTGTCGTATGACGTGGCCCGTGAGTTCTACAAGGACTACAACGCCGCCTTCGTGGCCCACCACAAGAAGACGACCGGGCAGGACGTGAAGATCGACCAGTCCCATGGCGGCTCCAGCGCCCAGGCCCGCGCGGTGAACGACGGCCTGGCCGCCGATGTGGTGACCATGAACACGACCACCGACGTGGAATTCCTGGCAAGCAATGGCGTGGTCGCCAAGGACTGGGCCAAGAAATTCCCCCACGACGCCTCGCCCACCACCTCGACCATGTTGTTCCTGGTGCGCAACGGCAACCCCAAGAACATCAAGGACTGGGAAGACCTGGTCAAGCCCGGCATCCAGGTGGTGGTGGTCAACCCCAAGACCGGTGGCAACGGCCGCTATGCCTACCTGGCCGCCTGGGGCGCCATCCGCGAAAAGGGTGGCACCGAGGCCCAGGCCGCCGAGTTCGTCGGCAAGCTCTACAAGAACGTCCCCGTGCTGGCCAAGGGCGGCCGCGATGCCACCGCCACCTTCCTGCAGCGCAACATCGGCGATGTGCTGATCACCTTCGAATCCGAGGTGGTGTCGATTGACCGTGAATTCGGTGCCGGCAAGGTGGACGCGGTCTACCCCTCGGTCAGCGTGGTCGCGGAAAACCCCGTCGCAGTGGTCGAGCGCACCGTGGCCAAGAAGGGCACCGCGCAATTGGCCAAGGCCTACCTGGACTACTTGTACTCCGACGAAGCCCAGGAAATCGCCGCCAAGCACGCCATCCGTCCGCGCTCCGAAGCGGTGCTCAAAAAATACGCCAACACCTTCAAGCCCATCAAGCAGTTCACCGTGGCCAAGTACTTTGGTTCCCTGAGCGAGGCGCAGAAAGTGCACTTCAATGACGGTGGTCAGTTCGACAAGCTCTACACCCCTGGAAATAAATAAGCATGGCGACTGCGATTTCGGATCTTGCGCCGAGCGCCCCCCGTGCCAGCAGGCGCTCTGGGCGCGTCCTGCCCGGCTTTGGCCTGACGCTGGGCTACACGCTGATGTACCTGGGCCTGATCGTGCTCATCCCCCTGGTAGCCCTGCTGACCAAGACCTTCACCCTCACCTGGGAGCAGTTCTGGGTGGCCGTCACGGCCCCCCGGGTGCTGGCGTCCTACCGGCTGACCTTTGGCGCCTCGTTCCTGGCGGCGGTGGTCAACCTGTTTGCGGGGCTGCTGGTGGCCTGGGTGCTGGTGCGCTATTCCTTTCCCGGCAAGAAGATCGCCGATGCGCTGGTGGACCTGCCGTTTGCGTTGCCCACCGCTGTGGCCGGCATCTCGCTGACCGCGCTGCTGGCGGGCAATGGCTGGGTCGGTAGCGTGCTGGAGCCCCTGGGCATCGAGCTGGCCTTCAAGCCGGCGGGCATCGTGGTGGCGCTGATCTTCATTGGCCTGCCGTTCGTGGTCCGCACGGTGCAGCCGGTGCTGGAAGACGCGGAAAAAGAGCTGGAAGAAGCTGCGACCTGCCTGGGCGCCACGCGCTGGCAGACTTTTTACAAGGTGATCCTGCCCTCCATCCTGCCAGCACTGATCACCGGCTTTGCCATGGCTTTTGCCCGCGCGGTGGGGGAGTACGGCTCGGTCATCTTTATCGCGGGCAACATGCCCATGGTCTCGGAAATCACGCCGCTGATCATCATCGGCAAGCTGGAGCAGTACGACTACGCCGGCGCCACGGCGGTGGCGGTGGTGATGCTGGCGATTTCGTTCGTGCTGCTTTTGGTCATCAACCTGCTGCAAGCCTGGCAGCGCCGCCACGCAGGAGCCCCCGCATGAGCGCCCCCTCGCTTCCCACCCGTCGCCGCGTACAGGCGGGCACCACCGAGGCGCCCTGGGTGCGCTTCACGCTGATCGCGCTGGCGCTGGGCTTCATGGCGCTGTTCCTGGTGCTGCCGCTGGCCGCCGTGTTCACCGAGGCGCTGCGCAAGGGCGTCGATGCTTACCTGGAAGGCCTGCGCGAGCCCGATGCCTGGGCGGCGATCAAGCTGACGGTGATCACCGCGCTGATTTCCGTGCCGCTGAATCTGGTGTTTGGCGTCGCGGCCGCCTGGTGCCTGGCCAAGTACGAGTTTCGGGGCAAGGCCTTCCTGATCACGCTGGTGGACCTGCCGTTTTCGATCTCGCCGGTGGTCGCGGGGCTGATGTACGTGCTGGTGTTTGGCGCGCAGGGCTGGCTGGGCCCGTGGCTGGCAGAGCATGACATCAAGGTCATCTTTGCCGTGCCGGGCATCGTGCTGGCCACGGTGTTCGTGACCTTCCCCTTCATCGCCCGCGAGCTGATCCCGCTGATGCAGGCCCAGGGCAACGACGAGGAGCAGGCCGCCATCGTGCTGGGGGCCAACGGCTGGCAGACCTTCTGGCACGTGACGCTGCCCAACATCCAATGGGGCCTGATCTATGGCGTGATCCTGTGCAATGCCCGGGCCATGGGCGAGTTTGGCGCGGTCTCGGTGGTCTCGGGCCACATCCGGGGGCAGACCAACACCATCCCGCTGCACGTCGAGATCCTCTACAACGAGTACCAGTCGGTGGCCGCCTTTGCCGCCGCCTCGCTGCTGGCCCTGCTGGCGCTGGTCACGCTGGCCATCAAGTCGGTCGCCGAGTGGCGCCAGGAACAGGCCCGCAAGGCCAGTGCCGATTTGCCGCCAGAAAACCCGACCGCCCGCTGAAAGATCCCCATGAGCATCGAAATCCGCAACATCCACAAGCAGTTTGGCGACTTTCAGGCGCTGCGCGACGTCAGCCTGCACATTGATTCCGGCGAGCTGGTCGCCTTGCTGGGGCCGTCTGGCTGCGGCAAGACCACGCTCTTGCGCATCATTGCCGGGCTGGAAACGCCCGACCGCGGCAGCATCCACTTCTCGGGCGAGGACACCACCGATGTCCATGTGCGCGACCGCAACGTGGGCTTTGTGTTCCAGCACTACGCGCTGTTCCGCCACATGACGGTGTTTGAGAACGTGGCCTTTGGCCTGCGCGTCAAGCCCCGCAGCGAGCGCCCCAGTGAGGCGCAGATCAAAAAGAAGGTGATGGACCTGCTCAAGCTGGTGCAGCTGGACTGGATTGCCGACCGCTACCCCTCGCAGCTCTCGGGCGGGCAGCGCCAGCGCATTGCCCTGGCCCGCGCGCTGGCCGTGGAGCCCAAGGTGCTGCTGCTGGACGAGCCCTTTGGCGCGCTGGACGCCAAGGTGCGCAAGGAACTGCGCCGCTGGCTGCGCCGCCTGC
>CAZQXQ010000129.1:0-8159 GCA_964597235.1 uncultured Burkholderiaceae bacterium
CGCCTGGTCTGGCTGCTGCTGGCCATGGGCGTGGTGACCTTCCTGGTCGAGCTGTCCGCCGCGCTACAGCAGCGCCGCTACAAACCCATGCCCCTGCGCCTCTTGGGCTGGAGCGTCCTGGAGAACCTGGGCTACCCAGCCCTGGTCTGGGTGATTGCGTCTGCGCTGCCCTGGCACAGCATGCACATGGTCTTCCAGATCCTGCTGGTGCTGGGCATCACGATCCCGTTGGGCCTGATGATTTACCGCGTGGCCTACCAGCCGGTGGCCGAGGCATCGGTGCTGGTGCTGCTGATCGTGTCGGTGGCCGTGCACTTTGGCATGCTCAGCCTCGGTCTGCTGGTGTTTGGCCCTGAAGGCTCTCGCACCGAGCCCTTCACCGAATGGAGCACCTCGATTGGCGGCCTGATGATTTCTGGCCAGAGCGCGCTGGTGATCGTGGTCTCGCTGCTGCTGATCGCGCTGATGTATGTGTTCTTCAACCACAGCCTGCAGGGCAAGGCGCTGCGCGCCACCGCCGTGAACCGCAACGGCGCGCGCCTGGTGGGCATCGGCACCAGCCAGGCGGGGCGCCTGGCCTTCGGCCTGTCCGCCGGTTTGGGCACCTTGGCCGGCATCTTGATTGGCCCGATGAACACGGTGCAGTACGACACCGGTTTCATGGTCGCGCTCAAGGGCTTTGTGGCGGCCATCGTTGGCGGTCTGGCCAGCTACCCGCTGGCGGCCGTCGGTGCCGTGATCGTGGGCCTGCTGGAGAGCTATTCGTCCTTCTGGGCCAGTGACTACAAGGAAGTCATCGTCTTCACCCTCATCCTGCCGGTGCTGGCCTGGCGTTCGCTCACCTCGCACCACAGCGACGAAGAGTGATGTCGTCCCGTTTGCAGCCCTCCTTTTCAACGAGATCAACGAGACACCTTCCATGCGCTTGCTGACGTCCATCCCCACCAAAAAGCTGCAGTGGCTTTTGTTTGCGTGGTTTTTCCTGTTTCCGTTCCTGCCCGTGCCGTCTTTTTGGCTGACCCTGGGCAACTACATCGGCCTGTACGCCATGGCGGCCTTGGGCCTGATCTTGCTCACCGGCGTGGGCGGGCTGACCTCCTTCGGCCAGGCCGCCTTTGTCGGTCTGGGCGCTTACACCACGGCCTACCTGACCACCGCCATGGGCCTGTCGCCTTGGTGGGGGCTGCCGGCGGGTCTGCTGGTCTCCGGCGTGGCTGCCTGGTTGATTGGCTTGCTGACGGTGCGCCTGTCGGGCCATTACCTGCCGCTGGCCACGATCGCCTGGAGCCTGTCGCTGTACTACCTGTTTGGCACCCTGGGTTTTCTGGGCAAGTACGACGGCATTTCCGGCATCCCGTCGCTCAGCCTGCTGGGCATTGACCTGGGCAGCCCCCGCGTGATGTACGGCTTTATTTGGATCACCCTGGGCCTGTGCGTCTGGCTGAGCCTGAACCTGCTCAACTCCCGCCCGGGCCGCGCCATCCATGCGCTGGCCAAGGGCAAGACCATGCCCGAGGCCATGGGCATCGACACCGCGCGCTACAAGGTGCTGGTGTTCGTGTTGGCCGCGCTCATGGCCAGCCTGTCCGGATGGCTGTATGCCCACCTGCAGCGCTCGGTCAGCGCCACGCCCTTTGGCCTGAACATGGGCATCGAGTACCTGTTCATGGCCGTGGTGGGCGGCGTGGGCCATGTCTGGGGCGCGATCCTGGGCGCCTTCCTGCTGACGGGCCTCAAGAGCCAGCTACAAGACTGGCTGCCCCAGCTGCTGGGCAGCAGCGGCAACTACGAAATGCTGGTGTTTGGCGTGCTGATCGTGGTGCTGCTGCACCGCGCCCGCGAAGGCCTGTGGCCCCGCATTGCCAACGCCTGGGCCCAGGTCCATCCGCCCGAGCCGGTGGTGGTCGCGCCCGAAATCGCCCCCGACGGCTATTCCGACATGCCCCGCCGCGCCAAGCCCCAGCCTGGCACGCTGATCTTGGAAGTGGCCGAGGCCCGCAAGCAGTTCGGTGGCCTGGTGGCTGTCAAGGACATGCAGTTCGAGGTCAAGGCCGGTGAAATCGTCGGCCTGATCGGCCCCAACGGCGCGGGCAAGTCCACCATGTTCAACCTGGTGACCGGCGTGCTGCCTGTGACCAGCGGCGAAATCCGCTTTTGCGGCGAGCGCATCGACACCCTGGACTCGCGCCGCATCGTGCAGCGCGGCATTGGCCGCAGCTTCCAGCATGTGCACCTGATCCCGCACCTGTCGGTGCTGGAGAACGTGGCCATGGGCGCGCACCTGCGCGGCCACACCGGCGCCATCTCTGCCGCGCTGCGCCTGGACCGCGCCGAGGAGGCTCGCCTGCTGTACCTGGCCGCTGAGCAAATCCGCCGCGTGGGCCTGGGCGACTTCATGCACACCCCCGCTGGCAGCCTGGCCCTGGGCCAACAGCGCATCCTGGAAATCGCCCGCGCGCTGTGTACGGACCCCGTTCTGTTGCTGCTGGACGAGCCCGCCGCCGGCCTGCGCCTGAAGGAAAAAGAGGCCCTGTCCGACCTGCTGACCCAGCTCAAGGCCGAGGGCATGTCGGTGTTGTTGGTCGAGCACGACATGGACTTCGTCATGGGCATCACCGACCGCCTGGTGGTCATGGAATTTGGCAGCAAGATCGCCGAAGGCCTGCCCGCCGAAATCCAGAAAAATGAGGCGGTGCTCGCCGCTTATTTGGGGGGGATTGAATGAAAAACGCCCATCAAGATGCCGTGCTGCGCACCATCAACCTGAGCGTGCGTTACGGCAAGATCGAAGCGCTGCGCATCGCCAACATCGAGGTGCTCGCGGGCCAGATCGTGACCGTGATTGGCCCCAACGGCGCGGGCAAGTCCACGCTGCTCAACGCCATCATGGGCCTGCTGCCGCCCACGGGCCAGACCGAAGGCGCCGTGCACTACGAAGGCCGCGACGTGGTCCATGACCCCGTCGAGCAGCGCCTGGGCGCAGGCCTGGCGCTGGTGCCAGAAAAGCGCGAGCTGTTCTCCACCATGACCGTGGAAGACAACCTGCTACTGGGCGCCTACCGCCGCCGCAAGCAAGGCTGGTCCTACCGTGACGGGCTGGAGAGCGTCTATGCCACCTTCCCGCGCCTCAAAGAGCGCCGCCAGCAGTTGGCCGGCACCATGTCCGGCGGCGAGCGCCAGATGATTGCCCTGGGCCGCGCGCTGATGAGCGACCCCAAGGTGCTGATGCTGGACGAACCCTCGCTGGGCCTCGCCCCGCGCGTGATGGCCGAGGTCTTCCAGGTGATTTCCCGCCTGCGCGAAACCGGCGTGGCCACCCTGCTGATCGAGCAGAACTCCCGCGCCGCGCTGCAGGTGTCGGACTACGGCTATGTGCTGGAAGTGGGCGACATCACCCTCGAAGGCCCCGCCGCTGACCTGGCGAAGAACCCCAAGGTGATCGAGGCTTACCTCGGTACGCAACATTGACCCACCATCAGGAGACAAGCAAATGGCGATCTGGTTTGACGGCGTGCCCCTGGCCGCGCTGAATGAAAAAGGCAGCGGCTGCGCCAACGGCAACCTCGGCATCGAGATGATCGAGGCCGGCGACGACTACCTCAAGGGCCGCATGCCCGTCGATGCCCGCACCCGCCAGCCCGCCGGCGCGCTGCATGGCGGTGCCTCGGTGCTGTTCGCCGAAACCCTGGCCTCTTGGGCGGCGGCGCATGTGGTGGACCCCACCAAGTTCCACTGCGTGGGCCAGGAAATCAACGCCAACCATGTCCGCGCCGTGGTGGAAGGCTGGGTCTATGGCGTCGCCCGCCCCGCCCACCTGGGCCGCAACACCCATGTCTGGGAAGTGCGCATCACCAACGAAGACGGCAAGCTGGTCTGCATCTCCCGCGTCACCATGGCCGTGCTGGCCACGCCGAACCGGTATTGAGCCTGCCCTCTCAATCCCCCCAAGGATTGACCAGTGCAACACCCGTGGGCGCGAAGTCGGCGGTGTTGCGGGTGACGACGGTGAAACCGTGCTCCAGCGCGCAGGCCGCGATCATGGCGTCGCGCTCGGAGCGGGGATCGGGCAGGTGCAGCCGGGCGCATAGCGGCGCGGTGCGTTCGGTAAACGGCAGGATGCGCCCGGAAAATGCTGCCGTCACCCCCGTGAGCCAGGTGCGCAAGGCGCTGCCTTGGGGCGGGGTGCGGCGCTCCAGCGCCTGAATGCCCTGTTCCAGCTCCAGCACCGTGATCGCCGACAGGAACAGCCGACTGCTGGGCTGGGTGGCGGCCCAGGCGCGCACGGCCTCAGACTGGCGGGGCTTGCCGTGGCGCAGTTCCGAGATGACGTTGGTGTCCAGCAAATACATCACTCGCCCTCGTCGAAGCGGGCCGCGCGGATGCTCAACGACAGCTTGGGCGCTTGGAAATCGATGTCTTCCCCGCCCGGGATGGCGTCCATCACCTCCAGCAACGAAGCCTCCTGGCGCCCGACGATGCGGTGGTAGTCCTCAATACTCAAGAGCGCAAAGGCCGGGCGTCCCCGGTCGGTGATGAACACCGGCCCCTCGGCTGCAGCGCGCTTGGCGGCAGACACATCCCGGGTGAACTCCCGGCTGGAAAACGTGTGGACCTGCATGGCGAACTCCTTTCTTGATCAGGATTGCTTGTATGTCATGACATGGATGGCGTCAAGGCGATTCCCCTAGCCGCTGGTGTCCAAAAAATGAAGTCTTTTTGGCCTCCAGCCCAATAGATACCAGCGGTGCTAGCTATGTTTTTGGGAGTGATCTGACCTGAAAATCTGCTCCGTCCCAGCCCCATTCGCGGTGGTACCCTCGGACGCGATGAGCCCACCCGACCGTCCTTGCCCCTCTGTCCACGCAGCGCCTCATGCCGTGGCCCGCCTGCGCGCCGAGCGCCTGGCCCGCAGTGCCAAGCCTTTTTTGGCGCGGGGAGGTCCCAAGGGTGAGCGCTGCCCCGGCTGCCGCCTGGTGCCCAGCCACTGCCTGTGCAGCCTGCGGCCGGTGGTGCCGACGCGGGCCGGGGTCTGCTTGCTGATGGCCGACATCGAACCGCTCAAGCCCAGCAACACCGGTTGGCTGATTGCCGATGTGGTGCCCGACACCTTTGCCTTCGGCTGGGCGCGCACCGAGGTGGCGCCGGGCTTGCTCGCGCTGCTGTCCGACCCGCAGTGGCAGCCGCTGGTGGTGTTCCCGGGCGAGTTCGTCGAGGCCGAGCGGGTGGTGACGGCGGTGCCGGCTTCCGCTCCCGGCGGTTTGAAAGACACCAAACGCCCCCTGTTTGTGCTGCTGGACGCCACCTGGCCCGAGGCCCGCAAGATGTTCCGCAAAAGCCCTTACCTTAACCACTTGCCGGTGCTGAGCCTGGCGCCCGAGCAGGTGTCCCGCTACGTACTGCGCCGCTCTCGGCGGGGCGACCATTTCTGCACCGCCGAGGTGGCCGCGCTGTGCCTGGATCTGGCGGGCGAATCCCAGGCCGCGCGGACGCTGGACGCCTACCTGGACGTGTTCACCCACCATTACCTGCAGGCCAAACACCAGTTGCCGCCGCAGTGGGAGGGGGAAGAACACCGCAGCCTTCGGGCCGTCACCCTGTTATCGAATTCGCAAGCGAAGGAACACCCATGATCGATGCCCTGGTGGCCGGCAAACTGCACACCCACCCCGAACAACGTTCAGGCAAAAATGACACCCCGTATATGACGGCCAAGGTGCGCGCCGCTAGCAGCGATGGCGACCAGCTGATCGTGAACGTCATTGCTTTTGACCCGGCGAGCTGTGCTGCGCTGCTGGCCCTGGGCGCGGGAGACAGCGTGGCGATCTCGGGCAGCATCACGCCCAAGGTCTGGACCGACCGCGAAGGGCAAGCACGGCCGGCCCTGGACATGGTGGCGCAGCAGGTGATGACGGCGTACCAGGTCGCCCAGAAACGCTAGGCCGTCTGGGCCGGTGGTGGGAGAGGCGAGTGCCTGGATGGGGAGGCCCTCAGGCGAAATCCGGCATGGATGCGCTCGGGCCCAGGCTGAACCTGCCCAGCCGGCGCAGCTTGTTGTATGCGTCGGTGAAGCTCCGGCGGTAGTTTTTGCCCAGCAGCACCGGGCCTTCCAGCAAGCCATCGGAGACCCAGCGGCCTTGCAGCGGGAACACACCCGCGTGAACCACGACCCCGCTTTGCCCTTGTGCCACGAGCCGAAGGCGGTCCGTCAGTCCCAACACGCCGTACGCAGCCTCGCACCGCTCGTCCAGCCAGACGGAGTAGCTGGTGGTGTCTTTGAGGTAGATCCAGCGCTGAACCCGCAGGGCGGCAATGGCGTCCAGCATTTCGGCATCGGCCCGAGGGTGTTGCTGGTGGTAGCGGTGCAGTTGCTGTGGCGCGTCCACGAACCGCTCGCGGCCGATCACCAGCCACTGGGTGGGGCGCTTGCCCTGCTTTTCTGCATCGGACACCAGCGTGCCCAGCAACGCCATGTACGTGTCGATAAAACGGTGGGCGAGATACGGGTCAATGACCATGGGAAGACTCGATGGGTTGAACGGGGTGTGGCGCTTCAAGCGTAAAGTAATTTCAGAGCGGAGAAATTCGGCTTCAGACCTGAAACGCTGATCAGCCCAAGCCCCATTCGGGATGGTGGGTTTGCAGCCAGCGCAGCGTGTGGTCCAGCAGCTTGTCTGCGGCCTGCAGGCAGGCGTGCAGGGTGGCTTCGGCGATGGGGTCGCCCTCGTAGTCGTTGACGTTGCGCTGTCGGCGCAGGGCATCCAGCACGATCAGGTCGGGCTTGGACAGGCCCAGGGTTTGGTCCAGCGTCTGGATGGCAGTCTGGTGGTGACCCGGTTGGCTGGTGGACGTGCGCCAGCCGTTGGCCCACAGGCCCAGCATCGCGCATTGCAGGATGCATTTGTAGGCCGCATCAAAGCGGTTGCTGGCGCTGATTTGCGCCACCCGCGCATCGGCCAGGTTCTGCCTTGCTGCCTGCAGCAGCTTGGCCATTCCCGCCGGGTCAGGCGGTTGCGCCTGCAGGCGACCAATGGCCTGCAAGTTGCTCAAGCCCATGGTCGTCTCCTTGAATCCACAGTTTGGGTTTGCGCAGCACGTCGCGCACAAAGGCGTCGCCCGCCTGGGCCTTGGTTGCCAGCTCCTGGGGGGACCAGATCACCGGGTTCACCTCGCGGCCCAGTTGCTCGTGCAGCGGGTACAGCGCCTGCACCACGGCCACAAAGTCTGGCGTGCCTACCAGCAGCACATCCACATCGCTGTGCTCGGTGGCGGTGCCGCTGGCCATGGAGCCATAGACAAAGGCCAGCGTGATCTGCCCCGCCAGCGGCGCCAGCGCCGTGCGCAGCGCTGGCACCACCCCATGCGTCTTGCGGAACATGCCCGCCAGTTCGGGGAACAGCGGGTGCTGCACGTTGGCGCTGTAGCGCGCCTGGTTGCCCTGGTCGGTGCGCAGCAGCAGACCTGTCTGGGTTAGCTTGCCCACTTCGCGCGCCAGGGTGCCCGCGTGGCTGCCGGTCAAGCGCGCCAGCTCGCGCAGGTGCAGGCTGTGGCCCGGCTGCAGCAGCAGCGCCGCCAGCACCTGTTGGCGGTGGGCGGGGAACAGCAGGTTGATGGCATCTTGGGTGTTGCTCATAGAGCGACGATTGTTGCTTTTAAAGCGACGATTGGCAATGGGGCATATCCACTGCCTCCATCCCCAGATGCGCTGCCGCCACGGCGGCAATCCGCGCCTCGTGAATCAGGGTGCCGATCTTCGGGCCGCTCAAGCCTTTTTCGGCGGCGTGGGCGGCGATGTCGCGGGTGACCACGGCTTGCACCGCGTGCAGGGTGCGCAGCAGGAAGGGGCGCTGGGGGTAGGGCTGTGCTTCCAGGCCCAGGCGGCCGCGGGCGTCGCATTCGCAGGCCAGCAGGATGTCGGCAAAACGCTCGGGTTTGCGGAGGGCGTCGCAGCGCTCCAGCAGGCGTACCAGCGCGGCGGGGCTGAGGTTGCCGCTGGCGTGGACATGGCCGTGCTCGCGGGCGACGGTGTCGGCAATCTCGCGGCAGTCGGTGGGCACGCGCAGGCGCTCGCACAGGCCCTTGAGCAGCTTGGCGCTGCGCTGCTCGTGGCCGATGTGGCGCGGCAGCACGTCGGCGGGCGTGCTGCCCTTGCCCAGGTCGTG
>CAZQXQ010000130.1:0-7902 GCA_964597235.1 uncultured Burkholderiaceae bacterium
CTTGCCAAATTCGGCGATCTTCTTCTCGATGTCGGCAAAGCTCATCTGGTCGGCATTGCGCAGAATGGGCACCACCAGGCCACGGGGCGAACCCACGGCAATGCCGATGTCGAAGTAGCCGTGATAGACGATGTCGTTGCCATCGACCGAGGCGTTCAGCACCGGGAACTTCTTCAGGGCGTGGACAGCTGCCTTCACAAAGAAGCTCATGAAGCCGATCTTGACGCCATGTTCCTTGGTGAACTGGTCTTGGAACTTCTTGCGCATCTCCATCACAGGCGCCATGTTCACCTCGTTAAAGGTGGTCAGGATGGCGTTCGTGGCCTGGGATTGCAGCAGACGCTCGGCCACACGGGCACGCAGGCGGCTCATCGGCACGCGCTGCTCGGGGCGGTCGCCCTGGCTGACCGCAGGAGCCGCCACCTGAGGCAGGGCCTTGGTGGGCACGCCGGTGGGGATCACGGCGGCGGTGGATTGCACACCACCGGCCACAGCAGCCAGCACATCACCCTTGGTGACACGGCCGTCCTTGCCAGTGCCGGTGACGGCGCCAACAGACAGGTTGTTGTCGGCCAGCAACTTGGCAGCGGCCGGCATAGCCACATCGCCCTTGTTGCCGCCTGCTGCTGCAGCGGGTGCGACTGCAGGCGCAGCAACGGGGGCAGGAGCAGCAGCTGCCGGTGCAGCGGCAGTACCGGCCTTACCTTCGGTGTCGATCTTGGCGATCAGCTGGTCGGCAACCACGGTGCCACCGTCACCCACGACGATTTCGGCCAGCACGCCAGCGGCGGGCGCGGGAACTTCGAGGACAACCTTGTCGGTTTCGATCTCGATCAGGATTTCGTCGGCGGCGACGGCTTCGCCGGCTTTCTTCTTCCAGGTCAGCATCGTGGCTTCTGCCACGGATTCGGACAGTTGGGGAACTTTGACTTCTACGATGGCCATTTGAATTCTTTCAATATCTCAAATCTTTAGCGAGAACCCTGACCTCACTTGGTCAGGACAAAACCCTTGAGCTTGGCGAAGGCGCCGTCCACCAGGGCTTTCTGCTGGTCCTGGTGCAGGTGGGAGTAACCCACGGCGGGCGATGCAGATGCCGCACGGCCGGAGTAGCCCAGCTTCTGGCCATCGAGCATGTTCTCGTGGATGTAGTGCTGCACGAAGAACCAGGCGCCCTGGTTTTGCGGCTCGTCTTGGCACCAGACCAGTTCCGTGGCGTTCGGGTACTTCTTCAGCTCATGGGCAAAGGCCTTGTGCGGGAAGGGGTAGAGCTGCTCGACGCGCAGGATCGCGACATCATTGGCTTCTTTTTCTTCGCGCTTCTTAACGAGGTCGTAGTACACCTTGCCCGAGCAGATCAGCACGCGCTTGACCTTGTCGTTGTTCAGATCCTTGTTTTCAGGGATCACCGTCTGGAACGCGCCCTTGGTGAACTCGGACACCGGCGAAGTCGCATCCTTGTTGCGGAGCAGCGACTTGGGCGTGAAGATGATCAGCGGCTTGCGCAGGTCACGCACCATCTGGCGACGCAGTACATGGAAGATCTGGCTGGCCGTGGTCGGCTGCACGATCTGCATATTGGTGTCGGCCGCCAGCTGCATGAAGCGCTCCAGGCGGGCCGAGCTGTGCTCTGGACCCTGGCCTTCATAGCCGTGGGGCAGCATCAGCGTCAGGCCGTTGGCACGGCCCCACTTCACTTCACCGGAGGCGATGAACTGGTCAATCACCACCTGGGCACCGTTGGCGAAGTCGCCGAACTGGGCCTCCCAGATCACCAGGCTGTTCGGGTCGGACCCAGCGTAGCCGTACTCAAAGCCCAGCACTGCCTCTTCCGACAGGATGGAGTCGATGACGACGAAAGGTGCCTGGTTCTCGGCAATATTCTGCAGGGGCACATAGGTGCCGGTGTCCCACTTCTCGCGGTTCTGGTCGTGGATCACCGCGTGACGGTGGGTGAAGGTGCCACGGCCCGAGTCTTCGCCGGACAGACGAACGGGATAGCCGCTGGCCACCAGCGAGGCAAATGCCATGGATTCGCCCATACCCCAATCCACGTTGGTTTCGCCACGACCCATGGCGGCACGGTCGTCATACACCTTCTTCACGAGCTGGTGCGGTGTCACGGTCGCAGGGATGGTCGTCAGCTTTTCTGCCAGACGTTTCCACTCGGTCAGCGGGATGGCCGTGTCACCGGCATCGGTCCACTTCTTGCCCAGGAACGGGCTCCAGTCCACGGCATACTTGTTTTTGAAGTTGGTCAGCACCGGATCGACGGTGTGTTTGCCCGCATCCATGGCCGCACGGTAGGTCTTGACCATGCCATCGGGGCCGTCGGCGGGCAAAACGCCCTGGGCCACCAGTTTGTCGCCGTACAGCTTGCGGGTGCCGGGGTGGGCCGCAATCTTCTTGTACATCAGCGGTTGGGTCAGGCTGGGGGTGTCCTGCTCGTTGTGGCCAAGCTTACGGAAGCAGGTGATGTCCACGACCACGTCCTGACGGAACTCCATGCGGAAGTCCAGCGCCAGCTGGGTGGCCAGCACCACCGCCTCAGGGTCGTCGCCGTTCACGTGCAGCACCGGTGCCTCGACCATCTTGACGATGTCCGTGCAATACACGGTAGAACGCATGTCGCGCGGATCGGAGGTGGTGAAGCCGATCTGGTTATTGATGATGATGTGCACCGTACCGCCGGTGGTGTAACCGCGGGTCTGGGCCAGGCACAAGGTTTCCTGGTTCACGCCCTGGCCGCCGAAGGCAGCATCACCGTGCACCAGCACAGGCAGAACTTGGCTGCCACGGGCATCACCACGACGGTCCATGCGGGCGCGCACGGAACCTTCGACCACAGGGTTCACGATTTCGAGGTGGGAGGGATTGAAAGCCAGGGACAGGTGCACTGGACCACCGGGTGTGCCGACGTCAGAGCTGAAGCCCTGGTGGTACTTCACGTCACCGGCAGGCAGGTCTTCGGGGGCGGTGTGGTCGAACTCGGCAAACAGGTCCTTGGGCATCTTGCCCAAGGTGTTGACCAGCACGTTCAGGCGGCCACGGTGGGCCATGCCGATCACGATCTCTTGCACACCCTTACTGCCCGCCTGCTGGATCAGCTCGTCCATCGCAGCGATGAAGCTCTCGCCCCCTTCGAGCGAGAAGCGCTTTTGGCCCACGTACTTCGTGTGCAGGTAGCGCTCCAGGCCTTCCGCAGCGGTCAGGCGGTCCAGGATGTGCTGCTTTTTCTCGGCGCTCAGGCTGGGCTTGCTGCGGATGCTTTCCAGCTTTTGCTGCCACCAGCGCTTTTGCGCCTGGTTGGTGGTGTACATGTACTCGACACCGATGGTGCCGCAGTAGGTTTCGCGCAGCGCGTTGAGCAACTCGCGAAGGGCCATCTTGTCCTTGCCGAAGAAGGTGTTGCTCGTGTCGAACACGGTTTCCTGGTCGGCATCAGTGAAACCATAAAAGGACGGCTCCAGCTCGGGAATGGCGGGGCGCTCGGTGCGCTTTAGAGGATCCAAGTCGGCCCAGCGCTGGCCCACGTTGCGGTAGGCGGCGATCAGCTGTTGCACTGCCGTGCGCTTGCGACCCATTTCGGCATCGGCGCTGGCCATGACGACTTTGGTGCCGCCTTGCTTAGCTCGCTCGGCAAAGGCGTTAATGACGGGAAGGTGGGGAACGTCCTTGGCATCGCTACCGTCCGAGGCCGGCACATGCTGCAGGGCGTCGAAATAAGCACGCCAGGTGTCGGGCACGCTGCCAGGATTGGCCAGGTAGTTTTCGTACATCTCCTCGACATATGGCGCGTTGCCGCCGAAGAGGTAGGTGTTGCCTTGGTAGGCTTGATAGACAGACGTCGTTTCGCTCATATTCCGCGAACCTCCGCTTCCCTGCAGGAAGCATTAGCTTGGTTGAAAAACCTCCCGCGACACGGCTGGACCGATTGGCGGATGCGACAGTGGCTTTGGAAGGGCCTTATTCAGGGCGCAGATTGTGCCACTGAAGCAATGACCATCTGCATAGGTAGATACGCTTAGCGGCGATTTTCCAATCACTCTCGATTGCTGAGCGTACATTCACGCAAGTTTTGTGCACCACGCCTTTGCCATGCGCTCCCGCCCTGTTTTTCTGCTGATTTTGGTCCTCGTTACTTTGGCATTTGGCGCCATCCTGTGGGCTTTTCATGGTGCGGTATTTTGGGGAATGGTGCTGGCCATCCTTTTCAGCCCGCTGCACCAGCGCCTGCTGCGCAAGATGCCTGGCCGGGCCAACCTGGCAGCGCTGTGCACCTTGGGCTTGTGCATGCTGATCGTGATCTTGCCACTGAGCTTTCTCAGCCTGTCGCTGGTGCATGAAGCCACCTTGCTTTATGAACAGATCCGATCTGGGCAATTCAGTCTGCAACACCAGTTCCACAAACTCATTCAGGCCTTGCCCTCTTGGCTGGTCACCCTGTTGGACCAATGGAAACTGACCACCTTCAAGGCACTTCAGCTGAAGCTCAACGCCCTGGCTGGCCAGTTGGCCCAATTGATTGCAGGACAAGCGCTGATCCTGGGACAAAACGCCTTGCAGTTTCTGGTGAGCTTCGCACTGATGCTGTACATGCTGTTTTTCCTGATCCGCGATGGCCATCGCCTTTTGGCCAGTATCGCGAACGCCCTCCCACTGGAAAAAAAATACCAAAAGGCATTGGCCGCCAAGTTCTCGACCGTGATCCGGGCCACAGTCAAAGGCAATGTGCTGGTCGCGCTGGCCCAGGGCACCCTGGGGGGGATCATTTTCTGGGTGCTGGACATTCAGGCGGCCGTCCTGTGGGGCGCGGTGATGGCTTTTTTGTCGCTGCTGCCAGCGGTAGGCGCTGGCCTGATCTGGATGCCGGTAGCCCTGTACCTGCTCCTCACGGGCGAGGTGGGGCAAGCGGTGGCGCTGGCCAGCTTTGGCGTGGGCGTGATTAGCCTGGTGGACAACCTCCTGCGCCCGCTGCTGGTGGGCAAAGACACACAGATGCCAGATTACCTGGTGCTGCTGTCCACCCTGGGCGGACTCTCTTTGTTCGGCCTGGCAGGCTTCGTGGTTGGGCCCATGATCGCCGCCCTGTTCATTGCCTGCTGGGATCTGTATGTTGCGGATGTAGCGCTGGTAGCAACACCACCAGCGACACCACTACGGGATGACGTGGATCAAGACACAGGGGGGGCTGCCTGAACAAGGTGGGGTTCTGGGGTTATATTCGGTGCCGTTGCCACTGCACCACGTCGGTGCAATTTTTTTGATGAGGAAGTAAAATGTTCCCTGAGTACCGCGAACTGATCACCCAGCTGAAGAACCACGATCACCATTTCACCCGTCTCTTTAACGAGCACAACGATCTGGACCAGAAGATCAAGAACATGGAAAACCACATCGAGTCCGGTTCCCAAGTCGAGATCGAAACCCTGAAGAAGCAAAAGCTGCACCTTAAAGATGAGCTGTACGCCATCCTGAAGAAGGCCAGCGCCCAGTAAGCCTGACCTTCTCGTGCGCCTCAGTCCTGCGCGGAATCAGGCAGGGGGCGCACCAAGCGCACGGGCAGACGGCTGGATTTGGCGAAATCCCCACGGGCTTCGGCATCCACCATGTTGACAGCCCAGCCCTGCGCGACCCCCATCTCCGAAACATTTGGCTCTGTCCGCCCCTCCATGACATTTCCGTAGTTGTAGGGGTTAATGGTTCCGCTGCGAATGCTCGCGCTACTGGACCAATGCCACTCTCGCGGCGCCGCAGGGAACCACTGTGGATCCATCCCCCCCTTGGGTTGTTGTTTGTCCACCAAACGGCGCAACTCGTTGGCCCGAGGCACACGCCAACGCACTCCGTCACTTTTCCAGCGCTGAAGCGCCAGGTTCATGGCTTCGCCGTGGGTCATCCTTCGTGGCTGGCCGATACAGTTCGCACCATTCCAGGTCATGCCTTCCACGCAGCGCGGCCACGCCAAGCGGGCGCGCATGTCCAGCACATATTCCCCATCTTCAGAAACAACGAAGGTGCCAGGGGATGAGGGACTCGCACTCCCTTTACCCTGGGTCTGTTGGGCATGGAGCGGGTTCGACACCAAAGCGACAACACCCAGACCAAGGGCCCACAAAACACGGTCAAAGACAGCGCGGCACAGCATGGGAAACCTCCGAAATCAACAAACGTTCTGCATTATCAAACCCACAGGCAGGCGCTGCGGCAATGGGGGAGTTGTCCAAGTCAAAGATCGTTCTGAAGTAAAGCTACGGGCCTGTCCGGTGCGAGGATCCACAAAGTGCAGCGCACGGGCAAGCAACTGCAAAGGACGCGAAAAATCCCCGTCCAGCACCTCCCGTCGCGATGGATAGAGCGGATCGTTGGCAATCGGGATACCCAGCGCCGCCATGTGCACACGCAGCTGGTGGCGCTTGCCGCTGACGGGCCACAGCCGGTAATGCCCGATGCCACCCTCGCTCGGCTGCGCCAGCAACTCCATACGGGTCAGGCTGTTGGGTGGGCCTGCCACCTCTTGCATCCGGAAGCCCTCAGGACTTTCCTCCAGGCGACTGCGGTGGCTGCGGGGAAATTCCAACCCAGACCGCCAGGGCGCCAGAGCCTCGTAGCTTTTGATGATGGCCCGCTCGCGGAACAGGGCCTGGTAGAGCCCACGCGTGCGCCGCTGCACCGAGAACAGCACCAGCCCAGCGGTGTCACGGTCAATGCGATGCAGCGGCGACAGCTCGGGCAGATCCAGGGACTCTCTGAGCCTAGCCAGCAGGGTTTCATGCACCTGCTGGCCAGCCGGCTGCACCGGCAAGAAATGGGGCTTATCAGCGACCAGCAGATGCTCATCCTGGTAGAGCACGGTGGCTTCAAACGGAATCCGGGGCTCGTCGGCTAGTTCCCGGTAATAGTGAATACGCGCGCCCGGCACAAAAACCTGGTCTGGCGCCAGCGGCTGGCCCTGGGCATCCAGCACCCGTCCCGCCGCCATCCGCGCCTGCCAGTGCGCGCGCGGCACCGCAGGAAAACGCTCGGCCAGGAAATCCAGCAACAGCCCCCAGCGCCCCTTCTGACTGGGCAGCGCGACCGCGCTGGGACTGAGGCCACGATCCAGGGGCAGGTTGACAGAACGGGGGGGACGGGACATCGATGGGCCAAAGAAAATGGCCGCTGCGTCGGCAGAGGCCATCAAAAATAATAGCTAGAACCGCTGGTATTTAAAGGGCTATAGGCCAATTTAACCTCAAAACCCCATCCCAGCAAGACCGCGATCTCAGCGTAACAGGGACACGCCAGTTTTGGACTGCAGGAGCTCGAAACTCACGTCCGGCGCCATCTCCACCACTTTCAGGCCTTCGGGGGTCACGTCCATCACGGCCAGGTCGGTGATGATGCGGTCCACCACGCCCACGCCGGTCAGCGGCAAGGTGCATTGGGGCAAGATTTTCAGGTCTTCGCCACCATCCTTCTTGCGGGCCACATGCTCCATCAGCACGATCACGCGCTTGACGCCGGCGACCAGGTCCATGGCGCCACCCATGCCCTTGACCATCTTGCCGGGAATCATCCAGTTGGCCAGGTCACCCTTTTCGCTGACCTGCATCGCGCCCAAGATGGACAGGTTGATCTTGCCGCCACGGATCATCGCAAACGACTGGTCCGAGCCGAAGATGGACGAGCCCTTGATGGTGGTCACGGTCTGCTTGCCAGCGTTGATCAGGTCGGGGTCCACCTCGTCCTCATAGGGGAAGGGGCCGATGCCGAGCATGCCGTTTTCGCTTTGCAGCCAGACCTCGATGTGGTCAGGCACATGGTTGGCCACCAGCGTGGGAATGCCGATGCCAAGGTTGACGTAAAAGCCGTCTTGCAGTTCTTGGGCCGCGCGGGCGGCCATTTGGTCTTGGGTCCAGG
>CAZQXQ010000131.1:0-7733 GCA_964597235.1 uncultured Burkholderiaceae bacterium
GCGGCAGGGCCACCCCAATGCCAGCAATGCCCTGGGCCTTGATGCCGTGGCCGGCGGAGAAATACCCATTGGTGGCCTGGGCCGCGAGCGGAGCAAGCAGGGCGGTGGCCAGGGCGATGGAAGTCAGGCGGATGCGGTGGGTGTGGTGCATGGCGATGAGGAAGGGGTCAAAAATGGATCAAATCAAGGACAAAAAGAAAGGCCTCCCAAGCGGGAGGCCGCAAAACCTAGATCATAAAGTTGTGAGGTCCTGTTGTTAAATACAAATTGGCAATATTCAAACGCTGGCTTTGTCCCGTCGGCGCGGCGTGTCTGGGGTTGCCCTCGCACAATGGCCCTTTTTTTGTTTCAACAAAGGCAGCACCCCATGGGCAACCGACTCACCCAGATCGCCACCCGCACCGGCGACCACGGCACCACTGGCCTGGGCAACAACCAGCGCGTTTCCAAAAACAGCCTGCGCGTGCACGCGATGGGCGATGTGGACGAGCTCAACTCCCACATCGGTCTGTTGTTGTGCGAACCCTTGCCGGCAGACGTCCGCACGCTGCTGGTCGAGGTGCAGCACCAGTTGTTCAACCTGGGTGGGGAGCTGTCGATTCCCGGCTTCACCCTGCTCAAGGACGAGGCCGTGCTGGCGCTGGACGAGGCGCTGGCCCAGCACAACGCCCAGTTGCCCAAGCTGCAGGAGTTCATCTTGCCGGCCGGCACCCGCGCCGCTGCGCAGGCCCATGTCTGCCGCACCGTGGCCCGCCGCGCCGAACGCATGGTGGTGGCGCTGGGCAACGAGGAGGCCCTCAACGACGCCCCCCGCCAGTACCTGAACCGCCTGTCGGACCTGCTGTTTGTTCTGGCCCGCGTGCTCAACCGCATGGATGGCGGCGATGACGTCTATTGGAAGAGCGCCCGCATGGCCGCCGAGACCTCATCCTGAGGATTTTCGGTATCATTTTGCTATTGAAAATATAGCTAATACCGCCCGTATTTAAAGGGCTAGGGTCGAATTTGGCTATACATCGATGCCAGCGGTGGCCAGGCCGCTGGCTCAGGGTTTCTCCGAGCCATGCGACCCCGTAAAAGCTTACAGAAGCTGACTACACTGGCCTTGCGGGATCTTGGCAGGCGTGGGATTCACGCCACAGTCCCAGGTCCTGCTTTCAGGGGGCTTGTCTGAGCGCAGACTTCGGACATTCCCTAATTTTGTTTACACAGGCGCACAAAGCATAGTAGAGTTCTCCGATTGGCAGATTATCGATAAACCGGAACAAGCACCCGAGTAGATAAATGCCAATCCACAACAAGCCCAACAGGGTCGATCACAAGCGAGACAGCCACTCATGCTTAGCCATGCTGCGTTAAAAGCCAACGTTTTCGGGGGTTGCCCTGGACGTCCTGTGGCGTTTGCGGTCGCTCTTCCAGGCCTGCCCAAAGACCTTTTTCTCGATTATTTGACGCCCGAGGCGTGACCTCAAGTCGCGCGAAAGGCATTTTTCGGCCCATAAAGAGGACAACCAAGGAAAGCTCATCATGACCGCAACTTCCCCGATGAATATCTCCAAACTGAAGTCCATGTTGGTGGACGATCCGGTCAATCACCAGTACCAGCTGGACCGCTCTGTCTTTACCGATGAAGAGCTGTTCGAGCTCGAAATGAAGTACATCTTTGAAGGCAACTGGGTGTACCTTGCGCATGAGAGCCAGATCCCCAACGTCAACGACTTCCTGACCGTGACCGTGGGCCGCCAACCGGTGGTGATCACCCGCAACAAGGACGGCAAGCTCAACGCACTGATCAACACCTGTACCCACCGCGGTGCCGTGCTGGCCCGCTTCAAAAAGGGCAACAAGTCCAGCTTCACCTGCCCCTTCCACGGCTGGACGTTCAACAACAGCGGCAAGCTGCTCAAGGTCAAGGACCAAACGCCTGACGCCGGCTACCCCGAGACCTTCAACAAGGACGGCAGCCACGACATGGGCAAGCTGGGTGCTTTCGAAAGCTACCGCGGCTTCCTGTTCGGCAGCATCAACCCCGATGTGGCCCCGCTGACCGAGTTCCTGGGCGAGACCACCAAGATCATCGACATGATCGTGGACCAGGCCCCCGAAGGCATCGAAGTGCTGCGCGGCAGCTCCACCTACACCTTTGACGGCAACTGGAAGCTCCAGGCCGAAAACGGTGCCGACGGCTACCACGTGTCTGCCGTGCACTGGAACTACGCAGCCACCACGGCCCGCCGCGGTGCCGATGGCAAGGTGGACAACGTCAAGGCCATGAACGCCGGCGCCTGGGCCAAGCAAGGTGGCGGCTCTTACGCCTTCAAGAACGGTCACATGCTGCTGTGGACCAACTGGGCCAACCCCGAAGACCGTCCCCTGTTCGCCAAGCGCGAAGAGTGGATCGAGAAGTTCGGCGAAGCCAAGGCCGACTGGATGCTGCGCAAGTCGCGCAACCTGTGCCTGTACCCCAACGTCTATCTGATGGACCAGTTCAGCTCGCAGATCCGCGTGGTGCGCCCCATCTCGGTCAACAAGAGCGAAGCCACCATCTACTGCATCGCGCCCAAGGGCGAAGCCCCCGAGGCCCGCGAACGCCGCCTGCGCCAGTACGAAGACTTCTTCAATGCCACCGGCATGGCCACGCCCGACGACCTGGAAGAGTTCCGCTCTTGCCAGAACGGCTTTGAAGGCCGCGCCGTCAAGTGGAACGACCTGAGCCGTGGCGCCACCCACTGGGTCCGCGGTCCCGATGCCACTGCTGACCTGATCGGCCTCAAGCCCGAGCTCAGCTGCATCAAGACCGAAGACGAAGGCCTGTACATCGGCCAGCACGAGTACTGGCTCAAGACCATGGAAAAGGCCCTGGCCGCCGAAGCCGAAGCCAACAACAAAGCCTGACACGACGACAAGGGACAACGCCATGCTTTCCTACAACGACATCCAAGCCTTCCTGTACGCCGAGGCCCGCGCCCAGGCGGATAAACGCTGGGCCGACTGGCTCGCCTTCTACGCCGACGATGTGGACTTTCACATGCCTTCGTGGGACGACGACGACACGCTGACCAGCGATCCGCACAACGAAGTCTCGCTGATCTACTACCCCAGCAAGCAGGGCCTGGAAGACCGCGTCTTCCGTATCGAGACCGACCGCTCCAGCGCGTCCACCCCGGACACGCGCTACAACCGCTCGATCAGCAACGTCGAAATCCTGTCCCAGGATGAGAACCGCGTTGAGCTGTGCTTCAACTGGACCACGCACAGCTTCCGCTATGACATCGTGGACCTGTATTTCGGCACCGCCCGTTATGTGCTGGACACCAGTGGTCCCAAGCCACTGATCAAGAAGAAGTACGTCGTGCTCAAGAACGACTACATCCACCACATGCTGGACGTCTATCACATCTAAGGCCAGGTTGATGGCATACAACATCGCACTTCAATTCGAAGACGGCGTTACCCGCATGATCAAGTGCGAGCCCCATGAGCTCGTCTGTGATGCGGCGTACAAAGTCAAGATCAACATCCCGCTGGACTGCCGTGACGGCGCCTGTGGCACCTGCAAGTGCCACTGCGAAAGCGGTGACTACGAGATGGGCGTCTATATCGACGACGCCCTGACCGAGGACGAAGCCGCCAAGGGCTATGTCCTGACTTGTCAGATGCGCCCCAAGTCGGACTGCGTGATCCGCGTGCCTGCCTCGTCGGCGGCCTGCAAGACCGAAGTGGGTAGCCACGGCGGCCATCTGTCCAAGATTGATCGCAATTCGCCCACCACGGTCACGTTCTCGCTCAAGGCAGAGCGTCCGCTGTCCTTCCTGCCCGGCCAATACGTCAACCTGAACGTGCCTGGCAGCAAGGAGACGCGTTCGTACTCCTTCAGCACCGCGCCCGACCAGGACGAGCTGGGTTTCTTGATCCGCGATGTGCCCGGTGGCCTGATGAGCACCTACATGCGCAGCAAAGCGAGTGTGGGCGACTTCATGGGTTTCACCGGTCCTTACGGCAGCTTCTACCTGCGTCCCGCCGTGCGTCCGATCCTGATGCTGGCTGGCGGCACGGGCCTGGCCCCGTTCCTGTCCATGCTGCTGTGGCTCAAGGACAACCCGACCACCCAGCCGATCAAGCTGGCCTATGGCGTCAATACCAACGATGACCTGGTCGAGCTAGAAGCCCTGGAAGCCCTCAAGGCGGTCATGCCCAACTTCGACTACTTCACCTGCGTGGTGGACAAGGAGAGCGGCCACCCCCGTCTGGGTTATGTGACCGACCACCTGGCCCAGGGCGACCTGAACGGCGGCGAAGCCGATGTCTATGTGTGCGGCCCGCCGCCCATGGTCGAAGGCGTGCGCAAGTGGATGGATGGCGTGGGCGTGGCGCCCAAGGGCTTCTACTTTGAGAAGTTCTCCGCCTCCAGCGAGGGTGGAGCATGAAGCGCCTGAACACCACCGACGGTGCTGCGCCGCAAGGCGCAGAGGCCTCCGGCCGGGGCCGTTTGGGCCCCCGCTTCGAGGGCAAGACCGTGGTTGTGACGGGCGCTGCCCAGGGCATCGGCAAGGCCGTCGCCCTGGCGGTGGCCGCCGAGGGTGGCGCCGTGCTGGCGGTGGACATCTCCCCCCTCGTCCATGAGGTGGCGGCAGAGATCGTGGCTGCGGGCGGTACCGGCTTTGCCTTTGAAGCCAACCTGGAAGCCTACGAGGGTGCCGAAGCCATGACGGCCGAGGCCATTCGCCGTTTCAAGCGCATTGATGTGCTGATCAACAACGTGGGTGGCACCATCTGGACCAAGCCGTATGACCAGTACGGCATTGAAGAGATCCAGAAGGAAATCAACCGTTCGTTGTTCCCCACGCTGTGGTCCTGCCGTGCGGTCTTGCCCTTCATGGTCAAGAAGAAGAAGGGCACCATCGTCAACGTGTCTTCGATTGCGACCCGCAGCATCCACCGCGTGCCTTACGCGGCGGCCAAGGGCGGCGTGAACGCGCTGACCGCATCGATTGCGCTGGAGCAGGCCAAGAACGGCATCCGCATCAACGCCACCGCCCCCGGCGGCACCGAAGCGCCTCCGCGCAAGATCCCGCGCAACGCGGCCAAGCCGTCTGCCAAGGAAAAAGCCTGGTACCAGGCCATCGTGGAGCAAACCCTGGAATCCAGCCCCATGCACCGCTA
Source organism: uncultured Burkholderiaceae bacterium (assembly GCA_964597235.1). Classification (GTDB taxonomy): domain Bacteria; phylum Pseudomonadota; class Gammaproteobacteria; order Burkholderiales; family Burkholderiaceae_C; genus CAYZPX01. Next base: position 5,164 of record CAZQXQ010000131.1, read on the forward strand.
TGGCACGCTGGATGAGCAGGTCGCCCCGATCTTGTTCTTTGCTTCGGACGAGTCCTCTTACATCACAGGTTCTGTCCTGCCGGTCGGCGGCGGGGATCTGGGATAAGTGGCAAGCCGCCCCCTCACCGGGGCGGCGTTCGATTTTCGGCACACACATACAACAAATACAACAACAAGGAGCAAGCCCATGCGTCCTATCGACATTCATCACACGGCCGACTTCGCCAAATTCAACCGTTTCCACGGGCTTGTGCTGTTTTGGTGCGCCCTGATCATCATTTTTGATGGCTACGACCTGGCCGTGGCGGGCATTGCCCTGCCTTCGATCATGAAAGAAATGGGCGTGAGCCCCACCAACGCCGGTTTCATGGTCAGCTCGGCCCTGTTCGGCATGATGTTTGGTGCCATCTTCTTGGGCACGATTGCCGACCGCATTGGCCGCCGTTGGGCCATTGCCATTTGTATTTTTCTGTTCAGCGCGTTCACGGCCGCGGCCGGCTTTGCCTCCGACCCCATCACGTTCAGTGTGATGCGCTTTCTGGCCGGCTTGGGCATTGGCGGTGTGATGCCGAACGTGGTCGCCCAGATGACCGAGTATTCGCCGCGCAAGATCCGCTCCACCATGGTCACGCTGATGTTCAGCGGCTACGCCGTGGGCGGTATGTTGGCGGCGGTGCTGGGCAAGGGCCTGATCGAGACCTACGGCTGGCAGTCGGTGTTCCTGGCCGCAGGCCTGCCAGTGCTGCTGATTCCGTTCATCATGAAGTCCATGCCGGAGTCCATGCCTTTCTTGCTGCGCAAGAACCGCCTGGAAGAGCTGGCCCATGTCGTGGCCCGTCTGGACCCCTCCACCCGCGCCACCGCATCGAGCCGCTTTGTCGTGGCGTCCTCCGATGACAAAGCCAAAGACAGCGCATCGATTGCCGAGCTGTTCCGCGAAGGCCGTGGCTTCAGCACGATCATGTTCTGGATCGCCTTCTTCATGTGCCTGTTCATGGTGTATGCGCTGAGCTCCTGGCTGACCAAGCTGATGGCCAGCGCTGGCTATAGCCTGGGCTCTGCCCTGACCATGGTGCTGGTACTGAACTTTGGTGGCATGGTCGGCGCGATTGGCGGCGGCTGGCTGGCTGACAAGTTCCACATCAAGTGGGTGCTGTTTGGCATGTATGTGCTGGCGGCAGTGTCGATCACGCTGCTGGGCTACAAAGTCCCGACCGAAGTGCTGTTCATCCTGGTCGGCCTGGCGGGCGCTTCCACCATCGGCACACAGATCGTGACCTACGCTTATGTGGGCCAGTACTACCCGATGACTGCCCGCTCCACCGGCATTGGTTTGGCCTCGGGCGTGGGCCGCAGTGGTGCGATCCTGGCGCCCATCGTGATCGGTGCCCTGGTGGCCATGGCCTTGCCACTGGAGCAGAACTTCATGGCGATTTCCATCCCTGCTGCGATTGCGGCCGTTGCCGTGGCCCTGGTCAACCACAGCCGTTCCGCCTCGGCGGTGGCGCAGGCCAAGGCCTGATCGGCAAACGCTGGAAACAAGATGTCACACCACACTGTCACCATTGAGAACAGCGGCGAAACCTTCCGTTGCGCCGACGATGTGAACGTGTTGATCGCCATGGAAAAGGCGGTTTGTAAGGGCATTCCCGTGGGCTGTCGCAACGGTGGTTGCGGCGCCTGCAAGGTGGAGATCCTGTCCGGGGATTACACCGTGCGCAAGATGAACCGCGCGGTGATCTCTGCAGAAGATGAAGCCAAGGGCATTGTCCTGGCATGCAAGGTGTTCCCAAGCGGCGATTTGTCGCTGCGTGCGCTGGGGCGGGCTTGGAAGCCCGCCTGAGTGCAAGGTTCTGCGCTGCAATGTGTGACCGGGTCTTGCAGCGTATCCAACGAATAACCCGTCAAGGAGATTGATATGGCATTGACAGGCGTTCTGCGCCCCGGGCACGTGCAAATCCGCGTGCTCGAACTGGAGCCAGCCGTAAACCACTATGTGAACGTGCTCGGCTTGATCGAAATGGCCCGTGACGAGAAGACCAAGCGCGTCTTCCTCAAGGGCTGGGACGAGATGGACCACCACAGCGTCGTGCTGCGCGAGTCCGACGAGGCTGGCATGGACTACATGGGCTGGAAGGTGGATTCGCCTGCCACGCTCAAGAAGCTGGCGGCCGACCTCGAAAACTGCGGCCTGTGCTCCGATTTTTCCTGGGTGCCCGCAGGCGAGCATCCTGAGACCGGCGAGCGTTTCCGCTTCACCATCCCCACCGGGCATGTGATGGAGTTGTACGCCGAGCGCAAGATCGTGGGCAACAACTGTGGCACCGACGGTCCTGACCTCAACCCCAATCCCTGGCCCGATGGTCTGAAGGGCATTTCGCCCAGCCGCTACGACCACTGCCTGTTGTACGGGGACGACCTGGACGGCACCGTCAAGCTGTTCACTGAAGTGCTGGGTTTCAGCATCGCCGAACAGGTGATGGCAGGGCCTGAGAAGAACTTCATGATCGGCGCTTTCCTGACCTGCTCGAACAAGGCCCACGACGTGGCCTTCATTCGCCAGCCGGTCA
>CAZQXQ010000132.1:0-7684 GCA_964597235.1 uncultured Burkholderiaceae bacterium
AAGGTGCAGGCGAGGGCGCACAGGGGTGCAGATGTGCCATGGGTACAGGCTCCGTTACGAGGCTTAAAACCCACGCACCGCGTTTTGAAGCACGATGGTGGACGGGATGTTCAAAACACGGGTAACGCCGTGCGGCCAACCTCGCGGCGTGGCCCATCCCGCCCAAAAAATATGGACGTGACAAAACCCCGCTAGACGGTGGGGGTTGCAACCGCGCTACCAATGGTGTTTTGAAGCACCGGGTCTTTCGACCTCGTCGAAATCTAACATGGTCAAGCAGATTACGCAATGCACTTTCGGACACGGGTCTGCGGGGTACGAGGAACTGCTGTTACGCCTCGTTTTGGGACGAGGAATATCTGCCTATCGGCCAGTCGTGGCGCCGCAACTGGTCGCGTCTGATTCCGTTCTTCGACTACCCTACCTGTTCCACCGCTTCTACCGGGCGGATGCAGCGCGGTCGGACGCCGCCCGCATGCACGGAGGACGGATCATGGCGGAATCAAACGGTGGCGTCACGTCCATCGGGCTCACGGTGCCTGACCCTTTCAAGCCTTCTGCACCGCACCCAGAAGCCGCAACCCGTTGAGCACAACCAGCAGGCTGGCTCCCATATCGGCGAAGACAGCCATCCACATCGTTGCTCCGCCAAAAAGGGCAAGCACAAGGAAGACGGCCTTGATACCAAGCGCCAGCGTGATGTTCTGCCACAACACCGCGTGCGTCGATCGCGAGAGCTTCACTGTCTCGGCAATGCGTCGCAGGTCGTCATTCATCACGACCACGTCGGCTGCTTCCATTGCTGTGTCGGTGCCGGCCGCACCCATCGCCACGCCGATGTCGGCCTGGGCCAGCGCGGGCGCGTCGTTGATGCCGTCGCCGGTCATCGCGGTCGGCCCCAGGTCTCGCTGCAAGGCCCTGATGGCTTCCAGCTTGTCCTCGGGCAGCAGATTGCCGCGTGCCTCCTCGATGCCGGCTTCGTGTGCTACAGCCGTGGCCGTGGCTTGGTTGTCGCCTGTCAGCATGACGGGAGTGATGCCCAGCGCTTGCAGCGATGCGACCGCCTCACGAGACGAAGACTTGATTGTGTCAGCGACGGCAAACAACGCGATGACCCGCTCCGGACTGGCCAACAGCGTGACGGTTCGGCCTGCCTCTTCGTGCTGCTTCAGCCGTTCCTCCAGCGCCGGTGAGCACTGTCCGCGCTCTTCGATCAAGCGGTGGTTGCCGAGCACATAGCTCACGCCGCCGACCTCTGCATGTACACCGCGCCCCGCCAGCGCCGTGAAATTCTTCGCTTCAACGCCATTCGGCTTCAGCCCTGCCGCGATCGCGCGCGAGACTGGATGGTCGGAATGGCTGGCCAACACCACAGCGACATGTTCCGCGTCCTTCGCCTCCGTCTGCGAATCGACGACGGCCCAGTCCACCAGCCTCGGCTTACCCTCGGTGATCGTGCCGGTCTTGTCCAGCGCAATCGCCTTGAGCTTGCGCGCCTCTTCAAGGTAAATACCTCCTTTGATGAGAATGCCGCGGCGGGCGGCTGCCGCGAGCCCACTGACAATAGTCACCGGTGTCGAGATCACCAACGCACACGGACAGGAAATGACCAGTAGCACGAGCGCCTTGTAGATAGCCTGCATCCAGGCCCAGTCCAGCAGCCATGGTCCGAGCAACGCGACCGCCAGCGCGAGCACGAAGATGGCTGGCGTATAGACAGCCGCGAAGCGGTCGACGAATCCCTGCGTGGGCGCTCGCGTCGATTGCGCTTCTTCGACGGCGTGGATGATGCGCGCAAGCGTTGACTCCGATGCGAGGGCCGTGACTTCGAACTCGAAAGTGCCCGACGCGTTGATCGTGCCTGCAAAGACGGTATCGCCAGCCGTCTTGTCGACCGGAATACTCTCGCCGGTGACTGGGGCTTGGTTGATACTCGTCTGACCGGAGCGCACCACACCATCCATTGGCACGCGCTCGCCGGGTTTCACGCGCAGCACGGCGCCGACGGCGATCGCGGCGACCGGCAGGGTGGTCCAGCTCCCATCGGCTTGCCTCACCGATGCCTGCTCAGGCGCCATCTCCAACAGGCCCTTGATCGCATTGCGCGCGCGATCGACCGCCCGCGCCTCGATCGCCTCAGCGATGGCATACAGCGCCATCACCATCGCAGCCTCGGGCCACTGGCCGATCGCAAACGCGCCTGTCACCGCGACAGTCATCAGCGCATTGATGTTCAGGCGACCCTGACGCAGGGCCGTCAGTCCCTTCTTGTAGATGTCGAAGCCGGCAAGCCAGATCGCTACCGCCGCCACGGCGAGGCCAGCGGCGCGCCAGGTTGCGGTCTCCGGTGCGAAATACCCGATCAACTCGGCAGCGATGGCCATGATCAATGCGGCAGCCAGCTTGGGCAATTGGCCTCGGACGCCTTCGTGATCGTGGCCGCCGTCCACCGAATGCACCTCTCCTGCGCCTGCCGCAACGACCGGCTGGGGGTCAAACCCTACCTTGCGAATGGCCTCCAGCGCTGGCGCAATGAACGGTTCGTCAGCATCGACGGTCAGCATCCGCTGGCCGAGTTGAAAGCGCAGCCCACGGATACCGGGCATTCCGTCGAGAGCCCGGCGGATCTCCGACTCCTCCGCCGCGCAATCCATCGTAGTGATACGAAAACTGCGGCCGCGCGTGGAGGTCGGAACACAGGAAATAGGTGCCGTGTCGATGGAGCGGGCGCCGCAGCAATCGTTGCTGCGAGTGTCCGCATAATCTTGATCAGTGTGAGTGTTTTTCATGGACGCTCCTTTAACCTTTCCCGTATTGCAAACCCTGTAGTCGGTGTAGAGTCAAGCCCATACTGCATCGAAGATAGGCGGAGGTACTGTTGATGAAGATTGGAATCTTGGCCGAAGCCACGGGAACGCCCGTTGAAACCATCCGCTTCTACGAGCGCGAAGGTCTGCTGCCGCCTCCGGCGCGTGCCGAAAACAACTACCGTATGTACTTGCCGGCCCATGTCGAGCGGCTGGCATTTGTCCGGCAGTGCCGCAACCTCGACATGACCCTCGACGAAATCCGCGCGCTGCTCGCGCTGCGGGAATCACCCACGCAGGATTGTGGCGACATCAACACGTTGCTCGACGAACACATCGGCCACGTCGCGCAGCGCATCCGGGAACTTCGCGCGCTTGAGGCAGACCTCAAGGCGTTGCGCGCGCGCTGCATCGCACCACATGCGGTCACCGAATGCGGCATCCTCAGTGGCCTCGACACCGCAGCTGCGGCGGGGCCGGAGCTAGCTAGGCGACGTCATGTGCATGGCGCGCACTGAGGGGTACAGCGGCGCATAGGCTGTCGCCATCTGGGCCAGTCATCGCGGCCCGGCCAAGGGCTAGAGTCGGTTGCAGCACATCTGCTTGACATTGCGTTGACTTCAGGGTTTGAAATGGCATCATCAAAACTCGACGTTTATTTTGTCAAGCCATGCCCGACATACCGGCCTCACTGCTGCGGCTGGATGCAATGCGCGCAGCGCCTACCAGCCCCAGGGCCAGCCCTACGGAAACCAGTGTCATCATGACATCGAATGTCGCCACCCGGTGCGCGATCAACGGTTCCAGCGCGGTCTGTTGGCGCTGGAAGTGATCCACTTGGCGCGCGTACCCTTCGCAGTTTGCCGGGTCACCGCAGCATCCGATGACGCTGATGCTGCGCTTGAACATCTTGACCGATGTTGCCCCTGTTTTGTGGAGTGCTTAACCCACGGTTCACGCGGCCTTTTTGCGCTTTGCCTCGTACCCGCGTTGCTCGTACTGCATTGGTCTGAGGTAGGCCAGCGACGAGGGTGTGCAGAATTTTGTTAAACGGACAATCCACTGCCGACGCAAGTCGGCCTGTCCGTAAGCACTATGAACACCAACAACTGCAAGCGCTGGCGGCAACACCAGCTTGTAGCTCATCAAGCTAAGCTCGTTTTCAGCCCTGTTTCGCAGACTTTGGCTACGCTCTTAAAGCGTAGCCCACCTCACAAAAATTTTCACCCTTATCTTTGATTTGTTAACTTAACTATAGTTAGTATAGTTAATAAAAAAATCACAAGAAAAACTTGCCTATAAATCCAGCACACGCTATGCTGCGCGCCATGTTGACAATGCGGCATAGTCATGACACGGGCAATTAATTTCAAAACGTCGGTAGCGGGACTGCTCTCCGGCCTGGATGTGAGCGCGAAAAAGCTGCACGAGCTGTGTGGACGCGAGAAGCCGGCTGGCCAGCACCACATGCGCTACATGCCATCGGACATTCGTGCGGCACGCTACCGCGCTGCAGGCGTAGAGCCTCCCTCAATAGAGCAACTGCCACCAGCGTCTGAGTTGCCCCCCGTCATCGTCACACGCATGACGAAAGGCGGCGTGGGCAAGACCAGTATCTCCGTCAACGTAGCAGCTGCGATGGCCATGATGGGTCACCGTGTGCTAGTGATTGATGCAGACCCCCAAGCATCGGCATCGAACCTGCTAGGCATCGAAACGGCCGTCTATGACACCGACATTCTGCACATTGGTCACTTCCTCAAAAGAGCCACCAACTCACCAGACGCAGATTTACCTAGTGCCATCAAACACATCTACGAGGGCGGCTTCCTCGACCTGATTCCAGCAGACATCACCTTGGCAGAAACAGACGCCAGTCTGGTCGCAGTGATGTCTAGCCACACCCGGGCAGAACTTTTCTTAAAACGCAACAGCATATTCTTGGCCACACACTACGACGTCGTCATCGTAGATACCGCGCCCGGAACCACCCCGATTGGCCTGGCCTTCTCCTATGCCGCCAAGGATTCAGGCAGGGTTCTCACCGTGGTGGAGCCAGAAGGTAGCTGCTTGAGAGCCCTTGACTCGCTTGCCTCCAACTTGGCTGAAATCAAGGCCGTGACGGGTGCCAACATCACCATGGAAGTGGTGATCAACAAATACCACCCGAGCCTGAAACACGTGCGCGAGTCGATGGGTTTTCTGTATTCAAAATACGGCTCCATGCTCAACGACTCCATCGTGCCGCAATACTCAGGTTTCGCACGGCAGCTCAACCCCGCCAATCGGGACGTGGGTCCGCTGGTGGAATTGGAGTCAAGCTCTGTGGGTGCAGCGGCCATCTTTGATGTAGCCCAAAGCCTAATCCGCAGCTACGGCATCACGATGCCAGGCCTGCCAACAAACGAATGACGATGTACAAGACCCCCCCGAAACTCTCAGGCCTCATTAAAACAGGCATGGTTGTGCCAACCATGCCCGTGCATGAACTGGCCGACATTCCCGGACCTAGCGCACCCGCAGCCAGCACCACCACCCCAGAAGCTCTCTCTAGCCCCATCGAGAGGCAGCCACAAGAGGTTCCCGCAGCTGCGTTTAACTCAGGCAACGGGCGAAACCTTGCCATGATTGAGGTTCATTTGATTGACCCCAATCCACTGGCTCCGCGTGAGGTCTACACCCCAGAGATGATTTTGCAACGGGCTGAAGACCTGCGCAGCCAAGGCCAGCACGACCCCATCCACGTCATTCCCAACCCGGACGCAGCGGGTCGCTTCATCATCTGTGACGGCTGGACGCGTGTCCAGGCCTGCCGTGAGCACAAAGTATTCGGTGCGTTGCTCGCAGAGATTCACTCCAACCTCGGAATGCAAGAGTCCGCATGGTTTGGATACGAGCAAAACGAAGGGCGCTCCCAACACTGCGACCTCGACCGAGCGATGTTCTATGAAAAACTCATTGCAGCCGGTGAATCTGCCGCAGAAATAGCACGCCGCGCCAAGCTCTCAAAAACGATGATGACCTTCTACCGCGCCTACAGCAAACTGCCAGAAGACGTGCTCGACATCGTCCGCCAACACCCCCACAAATTTGGTGCCACCGAAGCCTATCAACTGGCCAAACTGCACGACAAAGCAGGCATCCGCAAAGCCGTCGCGCTCGCAAGCAAATATGCGAGCGAAGACCAAACACAGCGCTGGCTCACCAACCAGGTGCAAGCCATCCTCAACCCAGTCACCCAAAAAGCAAAAACCTCTGGCAAGACCATTCGCTACGCCAATGGCATCTACAAGCAGCGTGGTGACGTGTTTGAGCTTGTCATTTCCGTGTCAGCAGAGCAACGTGAGATTTTTGCCCAAGGCTTAGAGAAGCTGCTTGAAATAGCAGCCATTCAGCCGCAACCCGCTTCTGACGACGCAGAAACAGAAGCAGAAGCAACCCAGACGTCGGCATGAAAGCTTTTAGTCAACTAAACAGTCACACCCCCTTGCTGTACGGCAAGGTTGGTGCGCTGTTGGTTGACTCTTCAGCATTCGCGTTTATTCAACTAAACGCGCTGGGCCGGCTGCTGCCGAAAGCTCCGCACTCTCAGCAGCGAGGCATCCGCTCAAACTCATTCAAAGCTGGCTTAAAGCTTTGGCTTGCGCACCTCAAGAACCCCGCTCCGTGCGGGGTTCGTCGCATTTAGGGCCTGAATTTTCAGGAAGCTATATGAATTAAACCAAAACCCTCGCGCCAATGAAAAAACCCCCAGAGCGCCAACTCTGGGGGTTTCCAGGAATTTTAAAAAATTCCGCCAACTTCTCCGAAAATCGCCCGAATCAAAAAAACCGACTCAAATCGGGAAAATTGCAACACAAGGGCGATTTTAGAGGAAACGGCGGAGTTCCATCAAGTGCTTTCTTTTCTTTGAGGAGATTGCGATGACCTCTATCGCTCCCACCGTTGTTTATCCGTCGCTCATCAGCCGTGCCTGTGCCACCCTAGATGAGTCCCCCATGTTCAAAGATGCACCAGACGGCTACCTGCGTGTCATCTTGCGCATCATCAAAAAAATCAACCTCAAGCGCTTGAGCGCCCCCATCTTGGCCAGCCGCGCCACATTGGCCGAAGAATCGGGCAAATCGGTTGAAACCGTTCACCGCGTGGTGCGCTGGCTGGAAGAACACGGCCTGGTGCAGCGCGAACAACGAGCACGCCCTGAGCTGCGCGGCTCATCCTCGCCCCTCATTCCCACAGCGCAACTGCTGGATGCTTTGCTGCTGTCAGAGGCTGCCCGCACCGCCGTGGATGATGCCCACCCTGCGCAAAAAACAAAGCCTTCTAGCGCCACATCGGCCCCCATTACCACCCAAAGCACCGCTCGAACCACCAACCACACATCACTCTTTGAACGCGTTGGCAAAGTGCTGCTACCACGCGATCTAACCTGGCTGGTGAAAGAACAAGGCATGAACTGCTCAGGGGTGCTGCACCTCATGAAGCTCGCAGGTAAAACCAAACAACGCCTGTCCAACGTGGTGGCCGCTACCCGGAAATACCTGCAAGGCCTTGAAGGCCGAGAACTCTTTGCCTATATCCGCGCCCTGCTCAGCAAAGGCCAAGATTTTGGACAGCGCGCCACAGAGCAAGCCCGAGGGAATGAGCAGGCCCAAGAACGCGCCTACCTTCAACAAAAAGCCCAAGATCTAGCAGGAAGAACCTTCCAAAACCGCGACCAAACGTTGGTGGTCACCGTGGAAGAAACAGGCATTCTGATGGAAGTGCGCAACGGGCAGAGGGCAGCCAGGCCGTTCTGCCGGTCTTTTTTAGAAGCCATTGAGGCAGGTCGCCTGCGCGGCATTTGAGGGCCCACCCTCTCATTTGTGGACAAGTTG
>CAZQXQ010000133.1:0-7671 GCA_964597235.1 uncultured Burkholderiaceae bacterium
GCGGTGGTGGTGCCCGAGTACTGCGGGTACAGCGGCAGCACCAGGATGCGGGTGGTGCCTTCGGCCTTGAGCGCATCAAGTTGCGAAGGGATGGACGGGTTGCCGTAGCGCATGGCCGGACGCACGGTCACGTTGTGGCCGGCGGCGGCCAGCTGGTCTTGCAGCAGCTGGGCCTGTTTGCGCGTCCAGACCGCCAGCGGCGAGCCCTCGGGCGTCCAGATGCTGGCGTATTTGGCAGCGGACTTGGCCGGGCGCACCCGCAGGATGATGCCGTGCAGGATGGGCTTCCACACCGCCTTGGGGATCTCGACCACGCGGTGGTCCGAGAGGAATTCGCCCAGGTAGCGTCGTAGCGCGCTGGCGTTGGGGGCGTCGGGCGTGCCCAGGTTGCACAGGAGGATGGCCGTGCGTTCGGCTTGGCCGTGGGTGTAGGAGGGTTCGGTTTGGAAAGGCATGCGGTATTCTCGCCCGCATGATTGACCCCGCCCGCATCCGCGCCATTTCCCTGGATTTGGACGACACCCTCTGGCCGATCTGGCCCACCATCGCCCGCGCCGAGGCCGTGCTGCACGACTGGTTGCACACCCATGCGCCAACCACGGCCCAACAGTTCGCCAACCCCCAGGCGCTGCGCGCCGTGCGCGAGGAAATCCAGACGCTGCGCCCTGACCTGACCGGCGACCTGATTGCGCTGCGCCGCGAATCCATCCGCTTGGCCTTGCAGCGCGCGGGCGACGATCCGGCCCTGGCCGAGCCGGCGTTCGAGGTTTTTTACGACGCACGCCAGCGGGTGGAGCTGTTTGAGGGCGCGCTGGAATGTCTGGCGTTTCTGTCGGCGCGGTTTCCGGTGGTTGCCGTGACCAATGGCAATGCCGACATCCACCGGGTGGGCATTGGCGCGCATTTTCAGACCGCGCTCAGTGCCCATGTGCTGGGCATCGCCAAACCCGATCCGCGCATCTTTCATGCGGCGGCGGCTGCCGTGAACGTGGCGCCGCACGAGGTGCTGCATGTGGGCGACGACGCCACGCTGGACGCCCACGGCGCCCTGGAGGCGGGCTTGCAGGCGGTGTGGTTCAACCCCGCTGGCCGCGATTGGCCGCACGAGCGCGCGCAGCCAGTCACGATCACCCGGCTGCAGGAGCTGTGCCCGCTGCTGGGCTGAGTCCCCAACGGCCTTCCCCTTTCGTTTTTTCGCGAGAACTGCGATGCCCTTGTCCCATCTCATCCTTCCGCAGGTGCGCACCATCGGCCTGGCCGAGCCCTTGCACTGGCTGGTCCTGGGCTGGCGCGATTTGCGCCAAGCCGGCTGGATCAGCGTGCTGCACGGCCTGGTGCTGGCCCTGGTCGGGGCCGCCATCATGCTGGTGGCCCACCACCGTTTCTGGCTGCTGGCAGGGGCCCTGTCGGGCTTTTTGGTAGTGGCGCCGGTGCTGGCCACCAGCCTGTACGCGATCAGCCGCGCGCTGGAGCAGGGCCTGCCCGTCAACCGCGAGCTGGTGCTGCGCACCTGGCTGAACTGGCAGGACAGCCACATCAGCAAATGGGGCAATGACTACTGGTGCCTGTTCCAGTTTGGCGCGCTGCTGGCGCTGGCGGCCACGGGCTGGGTGCTGACCTCGGCGGCGCTGATCACGCTGCTGGCGCCGGTGCCGATCCGCGAGCCCATCGACTTTTTGCGCCATGTGGTGCTGGCCGAGGGCGGCTGGTTGTTTGAACTCTGGCTGGCCATGGGCAGCCTGCTGGTGGCGCCGATCTTTGCGTCCAGCGTGGTCGCCATGCCGCTGTTGCTGGACCGCCGCGCCAGCCTGCGCATGGCGGTGCTGACCAGCTGGCAGACCGTGCTGGCCAATCCCCTGCCGATGGCCTTGTGGGCCGGGTTGATCACCGGTCTGACGGTGCTGGGCCTGGCGACCTTGTTGCTCCTGGGCGTGGTATTGCTGATTCCGGTGCTGGGCCATGCCAGCTGGCACGCCTACCGGGCGCTGGTGGATGCCTCCAACCTGCCCTTGCGCGGACCCCTGGTTTCCACTGCACAGGAGCAAGGAGGCCGGCTGTGATTTTTGGCTTTACCGAAGCAGAAATTTCCGCGTTCTTCCTCACCTATGGGGTGGGCGCCTTCATGCTGTACATGCTGTTCATCATCGGACAGCTGGCCTGGCAGTCCAAGGCGGGCCGCTTTGGCGCGTTCGTGATTTTCCTGGGCCTTGGCGTGGGCATGACCGGCTTTGTCGCCAAGTACATCATCCAGTGGTGGCTGGAGCGGTAGCCGCACCCTGGTGCACCGCGCTGGCCACCGCGATCCCGCTGCGTACCGCGCCTTCGAGCGTGGCGGGGTAGGGGCCGTCCACATAGTCGCCACAGGTCCAGAGGCCCGGCGCCACAGCGATGCCAGGGCGTTGCAGGCCGGGGGTGCAGGCAAAGGTGGCGCGTTTTTCCACGACGGTCTGGATCGCTTGCAGCTGCGGCAGGCCCAGTTGGGCGCGGGCCTGGGCCAAAGCCTGGGTCTGCAGCGTTTCGCGGTCGCCCTGGCTGGCGCTGATGACCAGGGCGAGCTGGCCGGCGGGGCCCCCGAGCTGCCCCCGGTCGATCACAAACTGGGCGGGAGCGTCGGGGCCGTTGCGCAGCGCCAGGATGGGCAACGGCAGGCGGGCGCCATGGGCTTGGACATAGACGGTGGCAATCGCTTCGGGCTGCAGCGTATCGGCCAGTGCGCACCAGCGTTGGACAGTGGCCTGCGACGCGGGCGGCAGGCCGTCGCAGCCAGCCAGTAGGCGGCGGGCTTCCCACCAGGGGGTGGCCAGGATCACGGTGTCGAAATCGGTGTCGGCGGTTGCGGGGCCCGCATCCAGTCCCCAGCGGCCATCGCCACACCCATCGCCCAGGCGGCGCAGCCCCCGCACCCGCTGCCGGCGCAGCACCCGGGCGCCCCGCGCCTGCAGCCAGCGGGCGGCGGCCTCAGGGAACAACGATCCCAGATCCGTGCGTGGCAGCAGGAAATTGCTGCCGCCCCGGCCGCTGAACAGCCCGTCCTGCAGCACGCGCAAAAAGACCGCGCCGCTGGACCGCGCCATCGGCGTGTTCAGTGCCGAAACGCACAGGGGCTCGATGAATTCGCTTTGCAGCCGCGCCGGCAGGCCCTGGCACAGGTCGGCCACGGTGGCCTGGGCATCGCACTGAAAACCAGCCCGCTGCCAGCGGCTGGACCAGCGCAACAGCGCGAATTTGTCGCCCCAGGACCAGCCGCTGGCGCGGGCAACGCCCAGCAGCGCGTCCCAGGGTGGGGGCAGGTCGGGCAGTGCCAGGCCCTGGCCGTCGGGCGTGCGCAGCGTCAGGGGCTGGCGCAGGAACAGGGATTCGGGTTCCAGCCCCACCTCTCGCATCAGCCCCAGGCAGTCGGTGTAGGCGCCGATCAGGATGTGCTGGCCGTTGTCCAGCGGCGGCTGGGTGGGGGCATCCTGCGGCAGGCTGCGGGCGCGGCCACCGAGCTGGGCAGCGGCTTCGAACACCGTGACCGCGTGGCCTTGGGTGCAGAGCCGTACCGCCGCCGCCAGCCCGCCCCAGCCTGCGCCGACGATGGCGATCCGCTGGACTCCTACTCCCATCTCCCTGCTCATCAGGAGAGCCGGCCCAGCGCCTGTACCTTCCACGCCAGCCAGAATTTGCGCAGCGGCGTCAGGCGGATGCGCTGGTGCAGCACCTGAAAGTTCTCATGCTCAATTTCGCGCAGCAGGGTGCGGTAGATGCTGGCCATCATCAGTCCGGGCTTTTGCGCACGGCGGTCGGCCGGGGGCAGCAGCGCCAGGGCCTCGTCATACAGGCGGTGAGCGCGCTCGGCCTGAAAGCGCATCAGCGCAGTAAAGCGCTCTGAATATTGGCGGTTCAGGATCTCGTGGGCCTTGACGTCGAACTGCTGCAGCTCGTTGACGGGCAGGTAGATGCGCCCGCGCATCGCGTCCTCGCCCACATCACGAATGATGTTCGTGAGCTGGAAGGCCTGGCCCATGGCGTGGGCGTAGCGGGTGGTGGCCGGGTCGGTCTGGCCAAAGATCTGCGCGGCCACTTCGCCGACCACGCCGGCGACCAGGTGGCAGTAGCGCTGCAGGCCGGGGTAGTCCAGGTAGCGGGTTTGCTTCAGGTCCATGCGGCAGCCGTCAATCACCGCGTGCAGGTGCTGGGCCTGGATCTGGTAGGTGGCCACATGTGGCATCAGCGCCTGCATGGCCGGGTGGCTGGGCTGGCCGGCAAAGGCCTGGGCGACCTCGCTGCGCCACCAATCCAGCTTGCGCTGGGCCACGCCCAGGTCGGTGACCTCGTCCACCACATCGTCCACCTCGCGGCAGAAGGCGTAGAAGGCGGTGATCGCTGCCCGCCGGGGTGCGGGCAGAAACAAAAAGGCGTAGTAAAAGCTGCTGCCCGAGGCGGCAGCCTTTTGCTGGACGTACTGTTCCGGGGTCATGGGGGGCGATTGTCCCACGCGGCAAGGGCTGGAGCGTGTCCCGGCACCCGGCCGGGGATTTTGGGTCAAATAGGCACCTAGGCCAATGGATACCATCGGTAGGTGCTCTCTATTTAGGAGCGATTTTGCTGCTTTTAGGCGCTGGGCGCGTCCATGGCTGCGTCGCTGGTGGCTCGGTTGCGCTGTTCGCGCCGCCAGCGCCAGGCTTTTTCGGCTTCGGCGGCGGCATAGACGATGAACGCGGCGCCAAAGCAGATCGCCAGCTCGTCCCAGGACAGGGGCTCGGTCTTGAAGATGGGGTTGAGCACCGGGATGTAGATGGTGCCCAGCTGCAGCACCAGCGTCAGCAGTACGGCGCCCAGCAGCGGGCGGTTGCTGCCCAGGCCCTGGCGCCACAGCGGCTCGCTCTCGGAGCGGATGGCCAGCACATGCGCCATTTGCGCCAGCGTCAGCACGGTGAACACCATGGTCTGCCAGTGCGCGTGGCCGGTGTGCAGCGCCCAGGCCTGCACCGCCAGGCACAGCCCGCCAATCAAGAGCCCCATGCCCAAAATGTGCTGCCACAGGCCGTGGGCAAACAGGCTTTCCTTGGGCGGGCGGGGCGGGCGCTGCATCACGCCGCGCTCGGCGGGCTCGGCGGCCAGCGCCAGGCCGGGCAGGCCGTCGGTCACCAGATTCACCCACAGGATGTGGATGGGCTGCAGCGGAATCGGCAGGAACAGCAGGGGCGCCAGGAAGATGGTCCAGATCTCGCCCGAGTTGCCGGTCATCGCATAGCGTACGAACTTGCGGATGTTGTCGTAGATGCGCCGGCCTTCCTTGACGGCGGCGACGATGGTGGCGAAGTTGTCGTCCAGCAGCACCAGGCTGGAGGCCTCGCGGGCCACGTCGGTGCCGCCCCGGCCCATGGCCACGCCGATGTCGGCGCGCTTGAGGGCGGGAGCGTCGTTCACGCCGTCGCCGGTCATCGCCACAAACTGGCCCTGTGCTTGCAGGGCTTCCACGATGCGGATCTTTTGTGCCGGGTCCACCCGGGCATACACCCGCACCTCGCGCGCCCGCGCCTGCAATTGCGCATCGTTCAGCTGCAGCAAGTCGGCGCCGGTGAGCACGGGCGCATCGGCCTGCGTGACGATGCCCAGCCGGTGGGCAATGGCGCGGGCGGTGGCGGGGTGGTCGCCGGTGATCATCACCGGGGTGATGCCGGCGCTCAGGCAGTCGCGCACGGCGGCCTGGGCCTCGGGGCGGGGCGGGTCGATCAGCGCGATCAGGCCCAGCAGTTCCAGCTGGCTCTCCACCGCGTCCAGCGCATTGGTGTCGGGCAGCTGCGGATGGTTGCGCCGGGCGAGCGCCAGCACGCGCAGGCCCTGGGCGGCCAGCTGCTGGGCCTGGGCCAGCAGGGCGTCGGTGTCCAACGGGGTGGGGCCAGCGGGCGTCCACTGCGCCACGCAGCGCGGCAGCACCGATTCGGGCGCGCCCTTGGTGTAGGCGATCAGGCCCTCGTTGCTGCGGTGGAAGGTGGTCATGCGCTTGCGGTCGGCGTCAAAGGGCTGCTCCTGCACGCGGGGGCAGGCCGTGTCCAGCGCGGCCTTGTCCAGCCCGCCGGCATGGGCGGCCAGCACCAGCGCGGTCTCGGTGGGGTCGCCGCGCCAGCGTTGGGGCGCGGTGGTGCTGGGGGCGGGGGTCTCCACGGCCTCGCCAGGTTCGTCGGGTAGGGCGTCGTTGCACAGCGCGGCAGCGCGCAGGGCTTCGGCATGGATGGGGCCGGGCAGCGGGTCGCCCGGCAGCCAGCGCTGGCCCTGGGCCAGCAGCAGCTCGGCGTGCATGCGGTTTTGCGTCAGCGTGCCAGTCTTGTCCGAGCAAATGGTGGTGACCGAGCCCAGCGTCTCGACCGAGGGCAGCCGGCGCACCAGCGCCTGCACACCCACCATGCGCCGCGCGCCCAGGGCCAGCAGCACGGTCACCACGGCGGGCAGGGCCTCAGGGATGGCGGCCACGGCCAGGCTGATGGCGGTGAGCGCCATCTCCAGCGGCCCTTCGCCGCGCAGCACGCCCACGGTGAAGATCACCGCGCAAATCCCCAGCACAGCAATCGCCAGGCGCTTGCCGAACGCGGCCAGCCGGCGTTGCAGCGGGGTGCTGCGGTCGCTCTGGTCCAGCAGGGCCGCCACCTTGCCCAGCTCGGTGCGCATGCCAATCGCCACGACCACACCGCGCGCGCGGCCATGGGTGGCGGTGGTGCCCTTGAACGCCATGTTGCGCCGGTCACCCAGGGCCTCGCAGCCTTCGGGGGGCAGGGCCTCGGTGTGCTTGGCCACGGTAAGAGACTCGCCCGTGAGTGCGGATTCGTCCACCTGCAGCTGCGCGATCTCGATCAGCCGCAGGTCGGCCGGTATCTGGTTGCCGGCTTCGAGCAGCACGATGTCGCCGGGCACCAGGGTGCTGGCAGGAATGGTTTGCACCTGCCCCTGGCGCAGCACCGTCGCCTGGGCGGCTGCCAGCTTGCGCAGTGCGGCCATGGCCTGGTCGGCCCGCCAGGCCTGCACAAAGCCGATGATGGCGTTGAGCACCACGATGACCAGGATGACCAGGCTGTCGGTCCACTCGCCGACCACCCCGGCGATCAGCGCGGCGCCCAGCAGCACCAGCACCATGAAGTCCTGGAACTGCTCCAGCAGCAGGCGCAGCGGCCCGCGCTGCTGGGTGGCTTCGAGCTCGTTGGGGCCGTGGGCGGCGGCGCGCTGGCCGGCTTCGTCGGGGTGCAGGCCCTGGCTGGGTTCCACGCCCTGGGCTTGGGTGACGGCGGCGGCCGGGTGCAGGTGGGGCGCCTCGGCAATGCCAAGGCGGTCTTGGGTCGCTGGTGGGACGTTGGCTGGGGGCACGGGCAGGTCCTTTCCGGAAACAGGATCACACGATCACAAGGCAACAAGGATGCCATGGTCCGGTGACTGTTCCGGAAAAAACCCCTAAACAGGTTCTAGCCTTTTAAATACGGTCGGTAGTAGCTATCAATTTTGATAGAGGCGGGGCTTACACGCCCTGCTGTGGCCGCTGGCGGTAGAAGGTCAGCGGGGCTTCGGCGGCCTGGTTGAGCACGCTGCGCTTGATCTTGCCGACCACATGCATCTCACAGGGTTTGCAGTCAAAGCGCAGGGTCAGTTTTTCCTTGCCGTTGATCAGCTGCAGCGGCTCGGCGCGCACGGTGCCCTGCA
>CAZQXQ010000134.1:0-7620 GCA_964597235.1 uncultured Burkholderiaceae bacterium
AAGGCTTCAAATTGCAGTCCAGCGTTTCAGCCGAAATGGCAGATGTAGTGGTAGGTCTCAGTCACGCGGATCTCGAAGCTGCTGTTGCCAGGAATGCTGAACTGTTCACCCGCGCTGGATTTCACCCAGGCATCGCTGCCGGCCAGCTTGTATTCGCAGGCGCCAGCTACGCATTCCATGATTTCGGGGGCGCCGGTGTTGAAGGTCAGTGTGGCGGGCAGGATCACGCCGACGGATTTCTTGGTGCCATCGGGGTAGGTGATGCTGTGGCTGATGCACTTGCCGTCAAAGTACACATTGGCCTGGGTGGTGACGGACACGCCGTCGATGCTTGCGGTGGTCATGGAATGGGAGATCCCGATGTTGTAAGAGGTTGGAAGGGGTTGGAAACGAGCGGGATTTTAGGGGAGGGGTCAGCGCCCGTAGGGGTTGTACTCGTCCGCAGGATGGCGGTGAGGGCGATGCCCCGGTGGCGAGGGGTAGCGAGCATCGCGCTCCTGGATGATGGTGACGGACGCCGGCGGATAGACCGGCACGCCCACGTAGGGCGACATCACGGCCGCCGGCGTAGCAGGCGTACGGTAAGTTTTGCCGTAGGGCGTGGGGTAGCCCGGCGGCGCATAGCCTGGGACCTGCGCGGGTTGCACGGTCAGCGCAATCCACTGGCCTGGATTGGTGGCGGTCCGGGTGGTGTATTGGCGGCCCGCGTATTCATAGACCACGTCGTAGCCCACAGTGCGTTCGTCGTAATAGGTCTCGGTGGTGCAGCGCTGCGCGGTCTGGTAGCCGGACTGGCCGCCTTCGATCTCGTTGCCCAGGATCGCGCCGCCAATCACCCCCAGCGCTGTGGCGGCCGCGCGGCCACTGCCGCCACCAATCGCATTGCCCACGGCGCCCCCAGCGATTGCGCCGACCACGGCCCCCGCGCCGGAAGGGCGGCGGTCGTTGTAGATCGTCTCCGGGCTGCAGATTTGCTGCGGAACGGCGATTTGCTGGACCACGGGTGTGGCGGACAGGACCCGGCCATATTCCGACGCCTGAGCCTGTGCAGCCAGGGGCAGGGTGAGGCCCAGGGAGCCCAGGGCCACAAGTAAGGAAGCGGTGCGCATGGAAAACATCCTTTCAGATAGGGCCTTCAACGCGGGACGTCTGGAAACGGTTGAAGCCTGGTGGCTTGTGCAGCGCGGAAATTCGGTAAAGCTGCGTAAAGCCATGGCGGCAGCGGCGCTTGCGAGCGCAGAGCGCACCTTATCGGACGGGCAGGGCGGCCAGGTGTGTGGTCCAGGCTTCGGGGTCAAAGCCCACGCTGTAGATCGTTCCCGCAGCGCTGGGCCAGGCCACCACCGGCCGCTTGATCACGCTGGGCTGCGCCAGGGCGAGGGCCTGGGCGCTGGCCGCGTCGCTCACGGCGGCTTGCTGTTCGGAGGGCAGCTTGCGCCAGGTAGTGCCCTGGCGGTTGATCAGTTTTTCCCAACCCAAGGCCGTCATCCAGGTGGCCAGCGCATCGGCCGGGACGCCCTGTTTCTTGAAATCGTGGAACACCACCGTCACGCCTTGCGCCTGGAGCCAGGCACGGGCTTTCTTGACGGTGTCGCAGTTGGGAATGCCGTAAAGGGTGAGGAGCGTCGTGGTCATAGGGCGCACATCATGCCTGTCCCAGGGGCCTCGGCGACAATTGGCGGGCTATGCAAACGACATTTCACACCCTGGAAGGCTGGCTCCGCCACTGCGAACAACTGCACCCCCGCACCATCGACATGGGCCTGGACCGGGTCCGCGCGGTCGCCCGGCGCCTGGATTTGCGCTTTGCCTGCCCGGTGATCACTGTGGCGGGCACCAACGGCAAGGGCTCGACCTGCGCCATGCTCGAAGCGATTGCGCTGGAGGCTGGGTACCGCTCTGGGGTGTTCACCTCGCCGCACCTGGTGCATTTTGAGGAGCGCTGCCGCATCCACGGCGAGATCGTCAGCGCCGAGGCGCTGGTGCCGCATTTCGCCGCCGTCGAAGCCGCCCGCTGCAGCCAGGGCGAGGAAATTTCGCTCAGTTACTTCGAGTTCACCACCCTGGCCATCCTGCGCCTGATGAGCCATTCGCTGCTCGATGTGGCCATCCTGGAAGTTGGCCTGGGTGGCCGCCTGGACGCGACCAACATCATCGACACCGATTGCGCGGTGATCACCAGCATCGACCTGGACCACACCGAATACCTGGGGGCCGACCGGGAAAGCATCGGCCGCGAAAAGGCGGGCATCATGCGCACGGGCCGCCCGGCCATCGTCAGCGATCCGATGGCCCCGCAAAGCGTGGTGGACCACGCCCGCGAGATTGGTGCCGACCTGTGGCGCTTTGGCCATGATTTCAACTTTGCCGGCGACAAGCAGCAATGGAGCTGGGCCGGACGGGGCCGCCGTTATGCAGGCATGGCCTACCCGGCGCTGCGCGGTGCGAATCAGCTGGTCAACGCTTCGGGCGTGCTGGCTGCCTTCGAAGCCCTGCGCGAGCGTCTGCCGATCACTGCCCAGGCGGTGCGCAACGGCCTGGCGATGGTCGAATTGCCCGGACGCTTCCAGATCGTCCCCGGCCAACCCACGCTGGTGCTGGATGTAGCGCACAACCCGCATTCGGTCGCGGCGCTGACGGCCAATCTGGATGCGATGGGCTTTTTCCCGGTCACCCATGCGGTGTTTGGTGCCATGGCCGACAAGGACCTGGCCCCCATGCTGGCCAAGGTGTCGCCGCTGGTGGACCGTTGGTATTTCACGGATTTGCCCACGCCCCGCGCCCAGAGCGCAGTGGAGTTGGAGCGCCAGTGGCGCAGCCTGCACGAGGCCGCCAAGGACCGTCGCACCGTGCCGTCCAGCACCCATGCGGACCCCATGCAGGCCCTGCGGGCCGCCATCGCCGTGGCAGACCCGGCTGATAGAATCGTTGTCTTCGGGTCGTTCTTCACCGTGGGTGGTGTGCTGCAACAGGGCATCCCCCGGCTCAGTGCCAAGCACCTGGATGTTTAAGACCCGCACGAATCCCTTTTCATGGCATTTTTCAAGTTTCGGTGGCTCGGTGAGCGCGAGCAGGGCGACGCTTCCAGTGTGCGTTCCCGCGTGACTCCCGCAGAAAGCGTCGAACTCATGCGCCGCCGTGCTCGCCACCGCTTGATCGGTGCGGCTGTACTGGTGCTGGCGGGGGTGCTGGGCTTCCCCCTGCTGTTCGATACGCAGCCGCGCCCCATTCCGGTGGATATTCCCATCGAGATTCCTGACCGTAACAAAGTGGCGCCGCTGGTCGTGCCCTCGGCGCCGATGGCCGAAGCGCCGGCTGCCAAGGCCCCTGGTAATCCCTTGCCCATTCCGTTTCCCCCACCGGGCATGCTGGGCAAACCGCCTGAGCCGGTCCCACCCGTGGCGGGGATCGTTGACGGCGAAGAACTGGTTTCGACCAGTCGTCCTGTGTCGGCTCCCGCAGCGGTGCTTGTCCCCGCGCCGGCCCCCAAACCAGAGCTCAAGCCAGCGCCCCGGCCTGAACCTAAACCGGAACCCAAACCGGTCGTGGTCCCTCCCAAGCTGGAGGCCAAGCCCGTGATGCCGCCAGCGAAGCCTGAACCAAAACCCGAACCCAAGCCAGAGCCTAAAACGGTGGAGCGAAAACCTGCTGCTGACGAAGCAGCGCGAGCCAAAGCCTTGCTGGAGGGGAGCGCCTTGTCTGCCAAGCCCGTTGAGCGAACCGAGCGCCACGACGGCGAGAAGGCTGTCGTGCAAGTGGGCGCCTTTGCCGACGCGGATAAGGCCCGCGAAGTGCGCAGCAAACTGGAGCGTTCTGGTCTGAAGACCTATACCCAGGTGGTGGAGACCAAGGATGGCAAGCGCACCCGGGTGCGGGTGGGGCCTTTCGCTTCCCGTGCTGAAGCCGACAAGGCGGCGGCCAAGGTGCGTGCCTTGGATTTGCCTGCTTCGGTTGTTTCGCAATGACGCCCGTGGGGTGCGGCAATGGGGTTGCAAATGGCCAATCTGGATTGGGTGTTTCTCGGAATCCTGGCTTTTTCGCTCTGCGTGGGCGCGTGGCGAGGGTTCGTTTTCGAGGCGCTGTCCCTGATGGGCTGGGTGGCGGCGTTTTTTCTTGCGCAGTGGTTTGCTCAGGACATCGCAGCCTACTTGCCTTTGGCCGGTTGGGCTCCGAGTTTGCAGTACGCAGCGGGCTTTGTTGCAGTGTTTGTCGTGGCCATTTTTGTGGCGGGCTTCTTGGCCTGGTTGCTGGGCAAGCTGGTGCAAGCCATGGGCTTACGTCCCGTGGACCGTGTGCTGGGCGCCTTGTTTGGCGTCTTGCGCGGGGGCGTATTGTTGGTGGTGGTTGCGGTCGTTGCTGGCATGACCAGCATCAACCAGGCGGACTGGTGGCGCAATTCCCAGGGGGCACCCTGGGTCGATCAAGCCGTACAAGGCCTTAAACGGGTCGCTCCGCCGGAATGGGGAAGGTACCTTCCTTCGTGACAGAGGTTTGGCTGGCAGTGCGTGCAACGCGTCAGCCTGGCAATGAATGCGGGTCCATGCCCGCGATGAATGGAAACTAACTATGTGTGGAATCGTTGGCGTTGTCAGCACTTCGCCGGTCAACCAGTTGATTTATGACGCTCTGCTGCTCTTGCAGCACCGGGGCCAAGATGCTGCGGGCATCGTGACCCAGCAAGGCCGCAAGTTTTTCATGCACAAGGCCAAGGGCATGGTGCGCGATGTGTTCCGTACCCGCAACATGCGTGCGCTGCCAGGCAATGCCGGCCTGGGGCAAGTGCGCTATCCCACGGCTGGTAACGCCTTCAGTGAGGAAGAGGCTCAGCCGTTCTATGTGAATGCGCCTTTCGGCATCGTGCTGGTGCACAACGGCAACCTGACCAACGCGCAGGCCCTGCGCGGCGAGCTGGCGTCCACCGACCACCGTCACACCAACACCGAGAGCGACTCGGAGGTCTTGCTGAACGTGCTGGCCCATGAGCTAGATCGTGTCAGTCGTGGCCGAGATCTGGCGACCAACGACATTTTTGACGCTGTCAGCGCGGTGCACGCCCGCATTCGCGGCTCCTACGCTGTGATTGCACTGATTGCTGGCAAGGGTTTGCTAGCTTTTCGCGATCCGCACGGCATTCGCCCTCTGGCCATGGGCCGCAGCGAAGATGGCACGGTCATGGTGGGCAGTGAATCCGTCGCGCTGGAGGGGACTTCCCATGTGTTCGAGCGCAACATTGCGCCGGGCGAGGCGATTTGGGTCACGCCCGATGGCAAGGTCGAAGCGCGCCAGTGCGCGCCGGCTGCGCAGCTCAATCCCTGCATTTTTGAGTTTGTCTATTTGGCGCGTCCTGATTCGATGCTGGACGGCATTTCGGTCTATCAGGCCCGCCTGAATCTGGGCGAGTCCCTGGCCAAGCGCGTGATTTCCACCGTTCCACCCAATGAGATCGACGTGGTGATTCCGATTCCGGAATCCAGCCGCCCCAGCGCCACCCAACTGGCACATGTGCTGGGCTTGCCCTACCGAGAAGGCTTTGTGAAGAACCGTTATGTGGGCCGCACCTTCATCATGCCTGGCCAGGGCGTGCGCAAAAAATCGGTTCGCCAAAAGTTGAACGTGATTGGCAGCGAGTTCAAGGACCGCAATGTGCTGCTGGTGGACGATTCGATTGTGCGCGGCACCACCTCGCGCGAGATCGTGCAGATGGCCCGTGATGCCGGCGCGCGCAAGGTGTACCTGGCCAGCGCCGCGCCCCCGGTGCGCTTCCCGAATGTCTATGGCATCGACATGCCGACCAACGGTGAACTGGTCGCCCACGGTCGCACGGTGGAAGAGGTGCGCGACATCATCGGTTGTGATGCGCTGGTCTACCAAGATGTAGAGGCCATGAAAAAAGCTGTGGGTTGTTTGAATCCTGCATTGACGGGTTTTGATGCCTCCTGTTTCGATGGCGTTTATGTCACTGGTGACATCACCGCCGAAACGATTGCCCGCATGAACGAGGAGCGTCCGGGCGGCCAAGAAAGCGAAGAAGACACCTCTCGCCTGTCCTTGCCCAATGCCAAGACGGCGGAGGCTTGATCCATGACCCCTCAGACACCTTTCAATCCTGCGCGCGTGCGCACCCGTTTTGCGCCATCGCCCACCGGTTTTATCCACTTGGGGAACATCCGCTCCGCGCTGTACCCCTGGGCCTATGCCCGTGCCACAGGTGGCGACTTCATCCTGCGCATCGAAGACACAGACCTGGAGCGCTCTAGCCAGGCCGCCGTTGATGTGATCCTGGAGGGGATGCACTGGCTGGGCATGGACCCGGACGAAGGCCCGTTCTACCAGATGCAGCGCATGGACCGCTACAAGGAAGTGCTGGCCGAACTGCAGGCCGCCGGCCATGTCTATCCCTGCTATATGAGCGTGGCTGAACTGGATGCGCTGCGCGAACAGCAGATGGCAGCCAAGCAAAAGCCCCGTTACGACGGCACCTGGCGCCCTGAGCCTGGCAAGACCCTGCCGCCAATCCCTGACGGCGTGCAGCCCGTGCTGCGCTTCAAGAACCCCGTGGGCGGCGTGGTGGCCTGGGATGACAAGGTCAAGGGCCGCATCGAGATCCGCAACGACGAGCTGGACGATCTGGTGATCGCCCGGCCCGACGGTACGCCCACCTACAACTTCTGTGTGGTGGTCGATGACATCGACATGGCCATCACCCATGTGATCCGGGGCGATGACCATGTGAACAATACCCCGCGCCAGATCAACATCTTCCGTGCCTTGGGCAAGGAGCCGCCGGTGTATGCCCATCTGCCCACCGTGCTGAACGAGCAGGGCGAGAAGATGAGCAAGCGCAATGGCGCCAAGCCGGTCACGCAGTACCGCGGCGAGGGCTATCTGCCCGAAGCGATGATCAATTACCTGGCCCGCCTGGGCTGGAGCCACGGCGATGATGAACTCTTCAGCCGTGCCCAGTTCCTGGAATGGTTCAACCTGGACCATCTGGGCCGCAGCGCTGCGCAGTTTGACGAGGCCAAGCTGCGCTGGGTGAATGCCCAGCACTTGAAGGCGATGCCGGACGAGGCCCTTGCCGCACTGGTGGTGCCCCAACTGGTGCAGCGTGGCATTGCCGCAGCCGATCTGGAAGATGGGCGTCTGTCCCGCATCTGCGCCTTGTTTAAGGATCGCTGCGACACCACGGTGGCCTTGGCTAACTGGGCCTTCGTGTTCTATGGCCCGCTGGCGCCAGCCGAGGCCGAGCGTACCCAGCATGTCACCGAAGCCATCCTTCCCGCGATCGACACGCTGGCCGAAGCCTTGGCCGAGTGCGCTTGGGACAAGGCCAGCATCGCAGCGGTCTTCAAACAGGTCTTGACTCAGGTCGGCCTGAAGATGCCGCAACTGGCCATGCCGGTGCGGGTGCTTACCGTGGGTACGGCCCATACGCCGTCGGTTGATGCGGTCCTGGAATTGCTTGGTCGCGAAAAAGTTTTGCAACGTTTGCAAAATCGCTGAAAAATCGTTCTATAATTTGAGTCTCTGATCGCTGCGAAACATTAATAAATGTGTCGCAGCAAGTGGGGGTATAGCTCAGCTGGGAGAGCGCTTGCATGGCATGCAAGAGGTCAGCAG
>CAZQXQ010000135.1:0-7613 GCA_964597235.1 uncultured Burkholderiaceae bacterium
CCATGTACGACCAGGCCGTGGAGGTGGTGCTCAAGGACCGCAAGGCCAGCATCTCTTATGTGCAGCGCAAGCTGCGCATTGGCTACAACCGCTCGGCGCGGCTGCTGGAAGACATGGAAAAAGCCGGCCTGGTCAGCGCGCTCACGGCCAGCGGCCAGCGCGAAGTGCTGGTGCCGAACCGGGAAGCCTGAGAGACCACAAGGAATGCCCTTGAATAAGATAATTGCTACTTTTTTGATAGCTAGTACCGCTCTCCCCGTATGGGCTGAGGGCCTAAAAAGCCTTGAATCCTTCCTCAAGGGTACGCAGACCGGCCGCGCCGAATTCACCCAGGTGGTCACCGCGCCGCCCAAGGAAGGGCAGGCCGCGCGCAGCAAAACATCGAGCGGCAGCTTCGAGTTCCAACGGCCCGCGCGCTTTCGCTTCCTGTACCGCAAGCCCTTCGAGCAGACCCTGGTCGCCGACGGCCAGACCGTGTGGCTCTACGACGTGGACCTGAACCAGGTCACCGCGCGCAAGCAAAGCCAGGTGCTCGGGTCCACCCCGGCGGCGCTGCTGGCGTCTGCCGCCGACCTCAAGGCCCTGCAGGCCGAATTCACCCTCGAAAACGCGCCGGCGCAGGACGGCCAGGACTGGGTTCTGGCCACGCCCAAGGCGCGGGACGGGCAGATCCAGGCCGTGCGCATCGGCTTCAAGGGCGAGCAGCTCGCCACGCTGGACATCCACGACAGCTTTGGCCAGCGCTCGGTGCTGCGCTTTACGGGCTTTCAGGTCAATCCCGTGCTGCCGGCTGACACCTTTCAGTTCAAGCCGCCTGCTGGAGCCGACGTGGTGCGGCAGTAAGTCGCGCCTTCAGGCTTTTCCTGAGATTCCCAAAACCAGCGTCGCCGCCATCGCCAGCGCGTGCAGGGTGGCTGCGGCAATCGTGAGTGCGATGGCCGGGCGCAGCCGGGCCGGAGTGTCTGCCCGCTGGATCAGCAAGACCGCCGCCGCCAGCGACAGCGGCAGGGACAACAAGCCACCAAGCACGGCAGTCGGCGCCCAGCCCTGCCAGGCTGCCCACACCAGCCACCCGTGGGCCAGCAGGCCCAGAGCCAGATAGCACCAGGCCGCCCCGCGCAGCGACAGCCGCACCACCAGGGTCCGCTTGCCCACGCTGGCGTCGGCGCGTGCATCCGGAAAGCCATTGATCACCAGGATGTTGGCCAGAAGCAGCGCCAGTCCCAATCCCGCCACCGCGGGCAAGGGTGCGAAGGCCTGGCGCTGCACATAGTCCGCCCCAATCACCATCAGCCACCAGGCCAGCCCCACGGCCAGCTCACCCAGGCCCCGGCACATCAGCTGCAGCGGCGGCGCCGAGTAGGCCCAGGCCAGCAACAGCCCCGCCAGGCCGATGGCGATCAACCCGGGGCCGCTGTACCACGTCAGCCACAGACCGCCCGGCACCAGCAGGAGTAGCAGGACGGCCGCCCAGCGCCCGGTGGCGGACAGGCTGACGGCGCCTTGCTGGATGAGGCGCGAGCCGCCCGAAAACGGAAACAGTCCTTCGGTGTTGGCCTCGTCCGCGCCATTGCGGGCGTCGTGGTAATCGTTGAGCACATTGGCCCCCGCATGCGCCATCAGCGCCAGAAGCACCGTGGCCAGGGCCTGCGGCAGCGCCAGGGGCACGCCGGAGAACGCGGCGGTCGCCAGCCCGAGCAGGCAGGCAGCGAAGGTGACCAGCAAAAAGCCGGGACGGGTCATGCGCAGCAGCATGCCCAGGCTGGGCGCAGGGGGGCGGGGCAGGGAAGGAAGCATGGCGCAAGCAAGAGCGAAACAAGCCGCTGATTCTCCACGTCCGTGACCGGCTGGTAGGATGCCCGCCCGCCGGGAGGCTTGCTGTGTTCCCCTCGGTTTTGTGCGCCTGGAATGCCCCATGAACCACGCGAAAAACGCGACCGCGACCCACATCCCCCTGGCCGAACGCCTGCGCCCACGCCGCCTGGGGGATGTCATTGGCCAGCAGCACCTGCTGGGACCGGGCATGCCGCTGCGCCTGGCGTTTGAATCCGGGCGGCCGCACAGCTGCATCCTCTGGGGCCCGCCGGGCGTGGGCAAGACGACGATTGCTCGGCTGATGGCCGATGCGTTTGACGCGCAGTTCATCGCCATCAGCGCGGTGCTGGGCGGGGTTAAGGACATCCGCGAGGCGGTGGAGAAGGCCGAGGCCGCCCGCTCTGGCCTGATGCCGCAGCGCACGCTGGTGTTTGTCGATGAGGTCCACCGCTTCAACAAAAGCCAGCAGGATGCGTTCTTGCCGCATGTGGAAAGCGGCTTGTTCACCTTCATCGGCGCCACGACCGAGAACCCCTCGTTCGAGGTGAACTCGGCCCTGCTCTCGCGCGCGGCGGTCTATGTGCTGCAGGCGCTCACGCCCGAGGATTTGAAGCAAATTGTGGCTCTAGCCCAACAGAATCAAGCGGTACCAGCTATCGAAAGCGTAGCAATCGACCGCCTGGTGGCCTATGCCGATGGCGATGCCCGCCGCCTGCTCAACACCCTGGAAACCCTGGCCATGGCCGCCGCGCAGGCTCAGCTCCACGAAATCACCGACGCCTGGCTTTTGCAGGTGCTGGGCCCTCAGTTGCGGCGCTTTGACAAGGGTGGCGAGCATTTTTACGACACCATCAGCGCGCTGCACAAGGCGGTGCGCGGCTCCGACCCCGATGCGGCGCTGTACTGGTTTGTGCGCATGCTCGACGGCGGCACCGACCCGCGCTACCTGGCGCGGCGCTTGGTCCGCATGGCCAGCGAGGACATCGGCCTGGCCGACCCGCGCGCCCTGCGGCTGGCGCTGGACGCCGCCGAGGTCTATGAACGCCTGGGCAGCCCCGAGGGCGAGCTGACCCTGGCGCAATGCGTGGTCTATCTGGCGGTGGCGCCCAAGTCGAACGCCGTCTATGCCGCCTACAAGGCCGCCAAGGCTTTTGTGCAGCAAGACGGCACCCGGCCCGTGCCGCTGCACCTACGCAACGCGCCTACCCGGCTGATGAAACAGCTGGACTATGGCAAGAACTACCGCTACGCCCACGATGAGGAGGGCGCTTTTGCCGCCGGCGAAAGCTACTGGCCAGAGGGCGTGACGCCGCCGCAGTTCTACGCGCCGGTCGAGCGGGGTCTGGAGATCCGCATTGCCGAAAAGCTGCGCGGCCTGCAAGCGCGCAACGCTGCAGCCCGGGGCACCAAAGGCTGAATTTGTCAGGGGATTGCGGCCCGTCAAGGGCCGTGCAGGATGGGTCCGCCGTCTGGAAAGACACGGTTACACTCCCGTCCGCTTTCGGGTTGTCATGAAATTGACATGGATTTGTCATGTCTGTGCTGCGCAGCCCTTTCCCTTTTTCCGAGCCCCTCCCAAAGGAATCCCCATGCTGTTTGCCAAGCTCCTGCCGCGCGAAGGCAATTTTTTTGAACTGTTCAACCGGCATGCCGACCGCATCGTCGAAGCCGCCCACGCCTTCCAGCAGCTGGTGAGCAACTACAACGATCCCCACCTGCGCGACAAGTACAACCAGGACGTGGACAACGCCGAAGAGGGCGCCGACCACATCACGCAGGAAGTCAACCGTGCCGTGCACAAGACCTTCATCACGCCCATCGACCGCGAGCAGATCCATTCGCTGATCAATGCGATGGACGATGTGGCCGATCTGATCCAGGACTCGGCCGAGACCATGGCCTTGTACGACGTGCACCACATGACCGACGAAATCGCACGCTTGACGGAGCTGAGCGTCAAGTGCTGCGAGCGCGTGCGCCATGCCGTATCGCTGCTGCCCAAGCTGGCTGACCCGGCCACGGCCGAAGCCGCGCTCAAGACCTGCGATGAGATCGACCGCCTGGAGTCCG
Organism: uncultured Burkholderiaceae bacterium; assembly: GCA_964597235.1. Taxonomy (GTDB): domain Bacteria; phylum Pseudomonadota; class Gammaproteobacteria; order Burkholderiales; family Burkholderiaceae_C; genus CAYZPX01. The sequence continues at coordinate 3,886 of CAZQXQ010000135.1, forward strand.
ATGCTGACCGCGTGATGCGCTCCGCGATGAGCAAGCTGTTCCGCGAGGAGCCTGATGTGCGCGAGGTCATCAAGCTCAAGGCCATCTACGAGCTGATCGAGACCATCACCGACAAGTGCGAGGACGTGGCCAACGAGATCGAGGGCATCATCCTCGAAAACTCCTGAACCACCGGGAGTCCACACCATGGAAACCGTACAAGCCGCCTTGTGGGTGGTCATTTTGCTGGTGGTGCTGGCGCTGATGTTCGACTTCATGAACGGGTTTCATGATGCGGCGAACTCGATCGCGACGGTGGTCTCCACCGGGGTGCTCAAGCCCACGCAGGCGGTGCTGTTCGCCGCCTTTTTCAACTTCATCGCCATCTTCATCTTCCACCTGAGCGTGGCTGCGACGGTGGGCAAGGGCATCGTCCAGCCCGGGGTGGTGGACACCCATGTGGTGTTCGGCGCGCTGGTCGGAGCGATCACCTGGAACGTGATCACCTGGTACTACGGCATTCCCAGCAGCTCTTCGCACGCGCTGATTGGCGGCATCGTGGGTGCGGTGATTGCCAAGGCGGGCGCTGGGTCGCTGGTGTCCACCGGCATCATCAAGACCGTGTCCTTCATCTTCGTGTCGCCGTTGCTGGGTTTCTTGCTGGGCTCGCTGATGATGGTGGTGGTGGCCTGGATCTTCCGCCGCACCAGCCCCACCAAGGTTGACAAATGGTTCCGCCGCCTGCAACTGGTCTCGGCCGGCGCCTACAGCCTGGGCCACGGTGGTAACGATGCGCAAAAGACCATCGGCATCATCTGGATGCTGCTGGTCGCCACGGGTTATGTGGCCAGCACGGACACCAGTCCGCCGACCTGGACCATCGTCAGTTGTTATATGGCGATTGGCATCGGCACCATGTTTGGTGGCTGGCGCATCGTCAAGACCATGGGCCAGAAGATCACCAAGCTCAAGCCGGTGGGCGGTTTTTGTGCCGAAACGGGCGGGGCGCTGACCCTGTTCCTGGCCACGGCCTTGGGCATTCCCGTGTCCACCACCCACACCATCACCGGTGCCATCGTGGGCGTGGGCTCCACCCAGCGGGCTAGCGCAGTGCGCTGGGGCGTGGCGGGGAACATCGTCTGGGCGTGGATTTTGACCATCCCCGCCAGCGCCTTCGTGGCCGCGATTGCGTACTGGATCAGCCTGCAGCTGTATTGAAGGAATCGCTAAAAGCACTCCTGAAATAAGAGCTGCTACCGCCCATATCCATTGGCCTCAAGCCTGATTGAGGCATCAAAAAAGCCCGCAACGTCTTGAACGCGCTGCGGGCTTTTTGCTGGAGCCGCTTATTGCGAAATCTTGCGCGCTTCCTCGATCTGGTATTCGAAGTAGCGCTGGAAGCTGAAGGCAATGCTGGCCATCAGCACCGTGGTGCCCACCAGCAGCGCGGTGGCAATCGCGCCCACCGTGGCCCAGCGGGTGCGGCCGGGGACAGCGTCGGGCGCTGCACCGGGGTTGTAGCGGGCGTTCCATTGCTCTGGCGCCATCAGGCCATACAGGATGGCGCGCAGCGCGCAGCCAGCGATCGTGAAACCCAGCAGCGGAATCAGCAGCCAGCTGAGCGTGTCGTCTTGGCCAAATTCCTGGACCCGCTGGATTCCATGCAGGCCCAGCGCCGTGGGGATGGGCAGCAGCCAGCCCAGCCAGTCGCCCAGGCCATGCAGGTAAAAGCGGTGCAGGCCCAGCGGGCCCCCGAGGAAGGCCAGCCAGGCCGTGAGGGTTTTGCTCTTGAGGTGGCGATGTGTCATGGGTGCGATTATTCAGGGGAAACGGATCCCGATATAATCGCGGGCTTTGCAGCGTGTCACTGGCCGGGTGGCCATGTTGCGTGTCTCAAACGCTGTGAAACTTGGGAAAAGCGGTTTTTTTGTGCCGCCCACCCTCCACCCGAAGGAATAAAAATGGTCGTCATTCGACTCTCCCGCGGCGGTTCCAAAGGCCGTCCTTTCTACAACATCGTGGTTGCCGACAAGCGCGTGCGCCGCGATGGTCGTTTCATCGAGCGCATCGGTTTCTACAACCCCAGCGCCAAGGACGGCGAAGAAGGTCTGCGCATCGCCCAAGACCGCCTGTCTTACTGGACTGGCGTCGGTGCCCAAACCTCCGACACCGTGGACCGCCTGGTGAAGCAGGCCGCCAAAAAGGCTGCCTGAGCGTTGACCTCTCCCAAAGCGGGTTTCGTTGGCTTGCGCTGACGAAACCCGTTTTTTATTTCTGCCTGATTGCCCATGACCGCGTCCCTCCCGCCCCTGGAACCCGCCGAACTGCCCACCGATGCCGTCGAGGTCGGCCGGATTGCCGATGCCTGGGGCATCAAGGGCTGGTTCAAGGTCCTGCCCTACAGCAGCGATCCCGAAGCCCTGTTTGCCGCCAAGCAATGGTTTTTGCAGCCGGCCGAGCGGGGCGCCAAGACCTTCAGCGGCACCGTGGCCTTGCCCATCCGCCAGTCCAAGACCCATTCGGGCAGCATCGTGGCTTGGGCCCAGGGGGTGGATGATCGCAACGCCGCCGAGGCCCTGCGCGGCGCGCGCATCTTCATCTCCCGCGCCCACTTTCCGGCCGCCGAGGCTGACGAGTACTACTGGGTGGACCTGATCGGGCTCGCCGTGGTCAACCGCGAGGGCGTCGCTTTAGGCGTGGTGCGCGACCTGCTTTCCACCGGCCCGCAGACCGTGCTGGTGCTGGTGGACGAGCGTCCGCCCAAGCCTGTCGAGCGCATGATTCCCTTCGTCGATGCTTACGTGGACAAGGTCGATCTGCCCGCCCGCCAGATCACCGTGGACTGGCAGCCCGATTACTGAGCGCGCTTGCCGGGCCTGTCCATGCGCTTTGACATCATCACCCTGTTCCCGGAACTGTTTGCGCCGCTGCTCACGGCGGGCGTTACCCGTCGTGCCTACGCCAGCGGCCAGGTGGACGTGCGCTGCTGGAACCCGCGCGACCATGCCGAAGGCAATTACCGCCGTGTGGACGATCGCCCCTTTGGCGGCGGCCCCGGCATGGTGATGCTGGCTGAGCCCTTGCAGCGCTGCCTGGCGGCCATCCGCGCCGACCGGCAAGACCCCGTTGATGCGCCCGCGCCCGTGGTGCTGTTTTCCCCAATCGGGCAGACGCTGAGCCACGCCGCGGTGGAGCGCTGGGCTGGTAGCGCCGGCGCCATCTTGCTGTGCGGCCGATACGAGGGCATCGATCAGCGTTTCATTGACCGCTACGTGGATGCGCAGATCAGTCTGGGCGACTTTGTGCTCTCAGGCGGCGAGATCGCGGCCATGGCGCTGCTGGATGCAGTGGCTCGGCTGCAGCCCGGTGTCTTGCACGACGAGGGCAGCCATCAGTTCGACAGCTTCAATCCGGCCCTCGACGGCTTGCTGGACTGCCCCCATTACACCCGGCCCGAGGTCTGGGAAGGGCAGCCGGTGCCACCAACGCTGCTGTCGGGCCACCATGCCCAGATCGAGCGCTGGCGCCGCGCGCAGCGCTTGGCCATCACTGCCCGCCACCGTCCCGATCTGCTGGAGGCTGCCCGCAACGCCGGCGCGCTGACCCGGCAGGATGAAGCGCTGCTCGCTGAAGCCACTGCGGAAAAGCTATAATCGCGGGCTTTTCGATCCTCTGGCCGGCCGTTTGGCAACATTTTTGCCAAACCCCATTTGTCAATCCCGACACAGCCACTGTTGGCGCGGTCAAGA
>CAZQXQ010000136.1:0-7609 GCA_964597235.1 uncultured Burkholderiaceae bacterium
GCGCCGCCCTGGCCGCCGCCAACAAGCGGGTGGGCAACATCCTGAAAAAGGCCGGCGAGGTGGACCCCCATGTCAACCCGGCCCTGTTCCAGGAAGCTGCCGAGAAGGCCCTGTACGAGGCGCTGCAAAAGGTGGCCCCCTCTGCGCAGGCCCTGTTCGACGCCGGCGACTACACCGCCAGCCTGCAGACCCTGGCTGTGCTGCGCGCACCGGTGGATGCCTTCTTCGACGGCGTGATGGTCAACGCCGAGCAGGACGACCTGCGCCTGAACCGCCAGGGCCTACTGCGCAGTCTGCATCTGGCGATGAACCGCGTGGCCGACCTGTCGCGCTTGGCAGCCTGAGCGCCGCTGCATCCCAGCCTAAGGAGCCACCATGCCCGCGCCGCATCCTCCCCGCCTGCACACCGTCAAGCTCGCCATCTTGGACCGCGACGGCACGCTGAACGCGGTGCAGCCGGGCGAGTTCGTCACCTGCCCGGATGAGTGGGTGCCGCTCCCAGGCGCGTTGGAAGCGGTGGCGCGGCTCAACCATGCCGGTTGGCATGTGGTGGTGGCCACCAACCAGCCGGGCCTGGGGCGGGGGCTGTTTGATGTGGATGCGCTCAACGCCATCCACGCCAAGATGCACCGCAAGTTGGCATCGGCGGGCGCCCGGCTGGACGCGGTTTTCTTCTGCCCCCATGCGCCCGACGAAGGTTGCCGTTGCCACAAGCCTGCGCCGGGCCTGCTGGAGCAAATCTGCGAGCGCTATGCCGCCGACCCGCGCGAGGTGCATGTGGTGGGGGGGAGTCTGGACCACCTGCTGGCGGGCGCTGCCATCGGCGCGCACTTGCACGCGGTGGGTACGGGCAGCCTGGCGCCTTTGCGCCCGGGACAGCCCTGGCCTGCGGGGCTGCCCCAGGGATGCACCTTCCATGAAGGCCTGGGCGACTGGGTGGACCAGGCCTTGCCCAGCATGGCACCGGCGGCCCCCTTGCCCGTGCCCTTGGCTGCGCCTGATTTGCTATCGAAAAAATAGCTAGTACCGCTGGTATTCATTGGCCTAGAGCCCAAAAAGACACTATATGGCTTGGATTCGCTCTGTTCTCCACCTCCTGTGGATGGGCGTCACCGTCGTTCCCTACACCTTGGCCATCCTCTTGGTCAGGCTGTTCGGCGCCTCGGCGCGCACGCGCTATCGCATTGCCCGCGCCTGGCTGGCGCTGAGCGTGGATGCCGCCCGTTGGATCCTGGGCATCCGCGTGCGTGTGCAGGGCATGGAGCACCTGCCCCAGGGCGACAAGGCGGGGGCCGTGTTGCTGGTGAAGCACCAGTCCACGTTTGAGACCTTCCTGATGCCCGCGCTGATGCCGCATCCGCTGGCCTATGTGTTCAAGAAGGAGCTGCTCAAGATCCCGTTCTTCGGTTGGTCGATCGGCAGCCTGGACATGATCCACATCGACCGCGAGCAGCGTGCCCGCGCCTTCATCAAGGTGGTGCAGCAGGGCCGCAAGCTTCTGGCTAACGGCACCTGGGTCATCATGTTCCCCGAGGGCACGCGCATCCCGCGCGGCCAGGCGGGCGAGTACAAGTCCGGCGGCACCCGCCTGGCGATCGACACCGGTGTGCCGGTCGTGCCGATTGCCGTCACCTCCGCCCGGGTCTGGCCGGCCAAGGCCTTTGTCAAGCGTCCAGGGGTGGTCGATGTATCGATTGGTCCGGCCATCCCGACCCAGGGGCGCAAAGCCGACGAGCTGATGCAGGAAGTCCAGGCCTGGATCGAGTCCGAAATGCGCCGCCTGGACCCCGAGGCCTATCCGACCCAAGCTGCGGCGCTGCCGCCGGCCGCCTGAACACCCTGCGCCATGTGGAAGCGGGTGCAAGGCTTGCTGGACCTGTGGGGCGACGCGTCTGTGGCACCACCTAGCCCGGTGCTGAATCCCCCCGTGGCGGCCTCCCCTCAGGCTGAGCGCACGGTTCTGCTGGGTGGCGTGCGCGTGGCCTACGCGTTTACCCGCGCGCGGCGGCGCAGCATTGGCCTGCGCATTGATGCCCAGGGTCTGTCGGTGCGCGCCCCCACCCGCACCCCCTTGGCCGAGGTGGATGCCGCATTGCAGCAAAAGGCCGACTGGATCCTGCGCAAGCTGGCCGAGGCCCAGGAGCGCGACCGCCGCCAGCAGGCCCTGCGCCTGGTCTGGGAGAACGGCGCCCAGTTGCCCTACCTGGGCGAGCCGCTGACCCTGGTGCTGGACCCCTCCCACCGCTTTGATGGCGCCGGCGCCGCGTTGCATGACGCCGAGGGCAGCGCCCGCCAGCTGCACGTCAGCCTGCCGCGCCAGGCCGAAGCCCGCCAGATCCGCGATGCCGTGCAGGCCTGGCTGATGCGCGAGGCCCGGCGGCATTTCACCGAGCGGCTCGACCATTTTGCGCCGCAGCTGGGCGTGCGCTGGACGCGCCTGGGCCTGTCCAGCGCCCAGACCCGCTGGGGCAGCGCCAAGGCCGATGGCTCGATCCGCCTGAACTGGCGCCTGCTGCACTTTCGGCCCGCCATCATCGATTACGTGGTCGTCCATGAGCTGGCCCACCTGCGCGTGATGGACCACAGCCCCCGGTTTTGGGACACGGTGGCCCAGGTGCTCCCCGACCACGCGCGCCTGCGCGCCGGCTTGCGCGAGCCCCTGCCGCTGTGGGACTGATGCCTTGCGTGTCTCTCTGGGTGCATGGCAGGGCGGGGCACAATGGGTTCTCTGTTGTTTTGACTGACCACCGCCATGATCCCCTTGCAACTGTTCGATCCCGCCTCCAGCACCTACACCTATGTGCTGCACGATCCCGTCACCCGCGAAGCCTTGCTGATCGATCCGGTGGATGAGCAGCTCGCGCGCGACCTGGCCACCCTGCAATCGCTGGGCCTGCGCCTGGTCTGGACCGTGGAGACCCATGCCCACGCCGACCACATCACCAGCGCCGGCCGCCTGGCTGAGCACACGGGGGCGCGCACCGCCGCGCCTGCGGGCTGTGGCATCGGCACGGCAGCCCAACAGCTGCAAGATGGCGACGTGCTGCACTTTGGCAACGAGACCCTGAGAGCCATCCACACCCCCGGTCACACCGCCGGCAGCATGTGCTTTGTCTGGCGCAACCATGTCTTTACCGGCGACACCCTGCTGATCAACGGCTGCGGTCGTACCGATTTCCAGTCGGGCAGTGCTGCGGCGCTCTACCAGAGCATCACCCAGCGCCTGTTCACTCTGCCCGACGACACCGTGGTCTGGCCAGGCCACGATTACCAGGGCCGCAGCCATTCCACCATCGGCGCGGAAAAAGCCAGTAACCCGCGTCTGGCCGGCAAGACCCAGGCCGAGTTTGTCGAGCTCATGGGCGCGCTGAACCTGCCCCGCCCGCGCCGCATTGACGAAGCCGTGCCAGCGAATTTGCAGTCCGGTCTGCTCCGCCACGATGCGGACGGCGTCTCCCTGCAGGCGCCCCGCACGGCTGAAGGCTATGCCGGCGACGTGACGCCTGAGCTGGCCTGGCAATGGGTGCAGGACGGCGAGGCCGTGCTGATCGACGTGCGCAGCGACGCTGAGCGCGAATGGGTGGGCCAGGTGCCGGGCTCCGTGGCGGTGCCGTGGAAGCAATGGCCTGGCATGGCGTTGAACCCTGATTTCGACGCTGAAATCCGCAACGCCATTCCCCCGGGCACCAAGGGCGTGCTGCTGTGCCGCAGCGGCGTGCGCTCGATTGCCGCCGCCCGCCGCGCGACCGAGCTGGGCCTGACGGCCTACAACATCCTCGAAGGCTTCGAGGGCGACCCCGACCAGCAGGCCCAGCGTGGCAAGAAGGGCGGCTGGCGCTTCCGGGGCCTGCCCTGGCGGCAGGGTTGAACGGCGTCATTGCAAAACTCGGGATAATCCGCGCCCATGACATTCTTGGCCATCGACGTTGGCAACACCCGCCTCAAATGGGCGATGTTCGAAGCCCCCCGCGCTGGCGCGACCTTGATCGCGCACGGGGTGGCGTTCCTGGACCACATCGACCGCTTGGCTGAGGACGCGGGCTGGGCCCAGCTGCCACATCCCACCCGCATGCTGGGCTGTGTGGTCGCCGGCGATGCCGTGCGCCGCCGGGTGGGCGAGCAGCTGGAACTGTGGGACGTGACCCCCCAGTGGGTCGTCTCTTCGCTGGAAGAGGCGGGCGTGGTCAATGGCTACGACCACCCCTCCCGGCTGGGGTCAGACCGCTGGGTAGCGATGATCGGTGCCCGCCACCATGTGCTGCGTCAGGGCCGACCCCGTCCGCTGGTCATCGTGATGGTCGGCACAGCCGTCACGGTGGAGTGCCTGGATGCGTCTGGGCGTTTTCTGGGGGGGCTGATCTTGCCGGGCCACGGGATCATGCTGCGCGCATTAGAGACCGGCACCGCTGGCCTGCATGTCCCCACCGGCGAAGTGCGCATGTTCCCGACCAACACCAGCGATGCGCTGACCAGCGGCGGCACCTACGCGATTGCCGGGGCCGTGGAGCGCATGGTCCAGCATGTGATCCAGCACTGCGGCGAGGAGCCGGCCTGCGTGATGACCGGCGGTGCCGGCTGGAAGATGGCGCCCAGCATGACGCGCCCCTTTGAGTTGCTGGACAACCTGATCTTCGACGGTCTGCTCGAAATCGCCCAGACCCGCTTTGGCGGCTGAGGCTCCGCCGCTTCAGGCTCAGGCGGCTGCCAGCTCGCTCTGCGCAATCTCCACTTGCAGATGTTCCAGCGCGTCCAGTGGCTGGGTGGCAGCGGCCTGCTCATACAGCGCATTCGCTTCGTCCAGGCGGTCTGGGCCGTCCAGCATCAGCAAGGCGCTGGCATAGGCGATTTTTCCGGCGATCGAGCGGGGGTTCAGCGCCAGTCCGCGCTCAAACAGGGCCAGACTGACCTCTTTTTTGGCACCGCAGGCCACTTCGCCGACCAGCGGACCGACCTTGTCGATCACTTCCGCATGGAAGAGCCCCAGCGACAGGTGCGCATCGGCGTGCTGGGGGCGCAGCGCAATCGTCTTTTCCAGCGCCTGGCGGATTTGGGCGTCCAGACCTTGCGCCATGGCCTTGGCCACGCTGATGCCCAGGCTGTAGCGGCCCAGCGCATAGGCCTGCCAGAACCAGGCGTTGGGGTCGTCGGGGCACTCTTGGGCGCGGGTCTGTGCCTGATCGGCCACTTCGTCAAACAAGGCCATCCGCCGGCCTTCCCGGGGTTCCAGGTAGTTGGCATAGATCGCCATGGCACGGTTGGCCACCGTCACACCGGCACCGCCTGCTTGCAGGCCGGCGGCATGCGCCGCCTCCAGATCGCCCTGGTGGTAGAGCAGCCAGGCGGCCTGCACCGCCTGGTCCTCCGGAAACGGCTCGGCATCGCCGGCGTGCAGCAGGCTCCAACGCGCGCGCAGCGCCTCAGCGTCCAGGGCCAGGCGGTGTTCCAGGGGAAATGGGCTCCAGGGGGTGCTCATGGGGGTCTCCTCGTTGTCGCAGAGCGTTACTTTACGCCGTGTATATGAAAGAAAACCCAATGGGATAATGGCCATCTCCCGCCTGAGGGCGTTTTTTCGAAGATTTTCATGATTCTGGTCACCGGCGGCGCGGGTTTTATTGGCGCCAATTTTGTGCTCGACTGGCTCGCGTGCAGCGACGAGCCGGTTGTCAATCTCGACAAGCTCACCTACGCAGGCAACCTGCACAACCTGGCCAGCCTGCAAGGCAACGCCCGCCATGTCTTCGTGCAGGGCGATATTGGCGACAGCGCCCTGGTGGCCCGCCTGCTGGCAGAGCACCAGCCCCGGGCCATCGTGAACTTCGCTGCTGAGAGCCATGTGGACCGCTCCATCCACGGCCCCGAAGACTTCATCCAGACCAACGTGGTGGGCACTTTCAGGCTTTTGGAGGCCGCAAGGCACTACTGGTCTGCCCTTCCAGCTATCAAAAAAGAAGCATTTCGCTTCCTGCACGTCAGCACCGACGAGGTGTATGGCAGCCTCTCGCCCACCGAGCCGGCCTTCACCGAACAGCACGGCTTTGAGCCCAACAGCCCCTATTCGGCCAGCAAGGCCGCATCCGACCATTTGGTGCGCGCCTGGCACCACACCTACGGCCTGCCGGTGCTCACCACCAACTGCAGCAACAACTACGGCCCTTACCACTTTCCGGAAAAACTCATCCCGCTGATGATCGTCAACGCCCTGGCCGGCAAGAGCCTGCCCGTCTATGGCGACGGCATGCAGGTTCGCGACTGGCTGTACGTCAAGGACCACTGCAGCGCCATCCGCCGCGTGCTCGACGCCGGACGCCTGGGCGAGACCTACAACGTCGGCGGCTGGAACGAAAAACCCAACATCGAGATCGTGCACACCCTCTGCCGCCTGCTGGACGAGCTGCGTCCCAAAGCCGACGGCAGCAGCTACGCCGCGCAAATCACCCACGTCACCGACCGCCCCGGCCACGACCGCCGCTACGCCATCGACGCGCGCAAGCTCGAACGCGAACTGGGCTGGCGCCCCGCCGAGACCTTCGAGACCGGCATCCGCAAGACCGTGCAGTGGTACCTGGACAACCCCGATTGGGTCGCCCAGGTACAGACCGGCGCCTACCGCGACTGGGTCGCCCAGCAATACGCGGGAGAGGGCGCATGAACATCCTGCTTTTTGGCAAGGGCGGCCAGGTTGGTTGGGAGCTTCAGCGCAGCCTGGCCGTGCTCGGCGACGTGATGGCATTGGACTTCGACAGCCAGGAGCATTGCGGCGACTTCAGCCAGCCTGAACGCATCGCCGCCACCGTGCGCGCACTGCAGCCTGACATCATCGTCAATGCCGCCGCCCACACGGCGGTGGACAAGGCCGAGGCCGAACCCGAATTGGCCCGCACCATCAACGCCACCACCCCCGGTGTGCTCGCCGAGGAAGCCGCCCGCCTGGGCGCCTGGCTGGTGCACTACAGCACCGACTACGTCTTTGACGGCAGCGGCCAGCGGCCTTGGACCGAGGCCGACACCCCCGCGCCGCTGAGCGTGTACGGCCGAACCAAGCTGGAAGGCGAGCAGCGCATCCAGCAATCGGGCTGCCGCCACCTCATCCTGCGCACCAGCTGGGTCTATGCCGCGCGCGGGGGCAACTTCGCCAAGACCATGCTGCGCCTGGCCCAGGAGCGCGAACGCCTCACCGTCATCGACGACCAGTGGGGCGCACCCACCGGCGCCGACCTGCTGGCCGACGTCACCGCCCACGCCATCCGCCACCTGCAGCACTCCCCCGACGACAGCGGCCTGTACCACTGCGTGGCCAGCGGAATCACCAACTGGCACCAATACGCCAAATACGTGCTGGAGCACGCCAGCCGTGCGGAACCAGCTATCAAAATCAAAGCGACCGGCATCGATCCCGTGCCGACCAGCGCCTTTCCAACGTCGGCCAGGCGCCCGCACAACTCGCGTTTGGACACAACCAAGCTGCAGCGTACCTTCGGTCTGAGCTTGCCGCCTTGGCAGCAGGGTGTGGCCCGGATGCTCAACGAAATCCTCTGAACCTTCCCATGACCGCAACCCAGACGGCCCGCAAGGGCATCATCCTCGCCGGCGGCTCCGGCACCCGGCTGCA
>CAZQXQ010000137.1:0-7557 GCA_964597235.1 uncultured Burkholderiaceae bacterium
TTTCCAGCGCCAGCCAGCCGGCTTCGTGCGGGCCTTTACTATGATTTTCATAGCTAGTACCGCTGTTTGGATAAGCGCTAGAGGCCATTTTGATCACATTTCCGACGGTGGCGGCTTCGTGCGGCAGCGGGCCAAAGTTGTAGGCGCCGGCCAGGCGGGGTTGCGCCCACAGCTGCTCGGCCAGGCGCAGGTAGGCGGCCAGGGGTTCAATCACATGCTGCCAGGGGCGCGTGGCCTCGGGGTGGCGAATGTGCAGGGTGTGCCCCGCGCTCCAGGCGCGCACGGCGTCGGGCAGCAGGCGGTCGGGCGACCAGTCGCCGCCGCCAATCACATTGCCCGCCCGGGCAGTGGCCACGGCCACGCCTTGCGCGGCCAAAAAGGCGTCGCGGTAGCTGGCGGTGACGATTTCTGCTGCGGCCTTGCTGGCGCTGTAGGGGTCGTGGCCGCCCAGGGCGTCGTCTTCGCGGTAGGGGTAGCACCACTCGCGGTTGCGATAGACCTTGTCGGTGGTCACCACCACGGCCACGCGCACATCGCTTTGGCTACGCAGGGCCTCCAACAGGTGGGCGGTGCCCATGACGTTAGTGGCGTAGGTGTCGATGGGCGCGGCATAGCCCGCACGCACCAGGGCCTGGGCTGCCAGGTGCAGCACGATCTGCGGCTGGGCCTCGCGCACCACCGCCGCCACAGCCTGGGCGTTGCGGATGTCGCAGACATGGCTTTGCATGCCTTGGTCCACCTGCGCCAAGGCAAACAGATTTGGCTCGGTGGCGGGTGGCAAGGCCAGCCCGGTCACCTCGGCGCCCAGTCGCTGCAGCCACAGCGCCAGCCAGCTGCCCTTGAAACCGGTGTGCCCGGTCAGCAGCACACGCTTGCCGCGCCAGAAGGCGGGGTCAGGGCAGCCAGGGGCTTGCGGGGAAGCGTCCATCACCAGCACTTCCACGGCGCATGGCCGCTTTGCCAGAGTTCTTCCAGCAGGTTTTTCTCGCGCAAGGTGTCCATGGGCTGCCAGAAACCCCGGTGCTCGAAAGCGCGCAGCTGGTCCTGGCGGGCCAGGGTTTCCATGGGCGCGGCCTCCCAGGGGGTGTCGTCGCCAGGGATGAGGTCAATCACCTCGGGCTGCAGCACGAAAAAGCCACCATTGATCCAGCCGCCATCACCGCGCGGTTTTTCTTCAAAACCGGTCACGACCTCGCCGGAACGTAGGAGCGCACCGTAGCGGCCAGGCGGTTGCACCGCCGTCACGGTGGCCAGTCGCCCATGCTGGCGATGAAAGGCAAACTGCGCCGCCATGTCCAAGTCGGCCACACCGTCGCCATAGGTAAAGCAAAAGGATTCACCGGGTGCCAAGTATTCGCGCACACGGCGCAGGCGCCCGCCGGTCAGGGTGTCCGCACCCGTATCCACCAAGGTCACGCGCCAGGGCTCGGCGTGGCGGTGGTGCACTTCCATGCGGTTGCTGGCCATGTCAAACGTCACGTCCGACATGTGCAGGAAGTAGTTGGCAAAGTATTCTTTGATGACGTAGCCACGGTAGCCCAGGCAAATGACAAAGTCATTGACCCCATGGGCCGCGTACATCTTCATGATGTGCCACAGAATGGGGCGCCCCCCGATCTCGATCATGGGCTTGGGCCGCAGGTGCGACTCTTCAGAAATGCGGGTTCCCAACCCACCGGCAAGCAATACGGCTTTCATAATTGCCAGCATAGCAAGGGCAATACTGGGGAAAACCGCAGAATAAGCGGCCAACAACGGTCTAGTTCAAAGCCAAAGACCTTTCATACAATCCGATTCAAACTACAGTCAAGGGCGTGGGTGATTTTTCGGATTGGCCTATCGCCTGCGCCACGAGCTCACCCTCACCCTCCTCCAGCCTCATCCTTTTGAATCATCATGTTCGTCATCATTGGTTACGCCGTCAGCATGGTTTGCATCTTTGGGGTGTATATCGTCCACGGGGGCAACATCAGCGTGATCTTGAAGGCGCTGCCTTTCGAGATGATCACCATTGGCGGTAGCGCGATTGGCGCTTTTGTGGTCAACAACCAGCCCAAGGTGCTCAAGGCCACGCTGGCGGCCCTTCCGGCGGCGTTCAAGGGCTCCAAATACACCAAGGCCCGCTACATGGAGCTGCTGGCCATGCTGTACGAAATCCTGCAAAAAGCACGCAAGGACGGGTTAATGGCCATTGAGGCGGACGTGGAAGAGCCAGAGAAGTCCGCCATCTTCCAGAAATACCCCAATGTCGGTACAGACCACCATGTGATCGAGTTCACCACCGACTACCTGCGCATGATGGTCTCGGGTAACCTGAACGCCCACGAGATCGAGGCCTTGATGGACAGCGAAATCGACACCCACCACCAGGAAGCCCACGCCCCCGTGGCAGCCATTGCCCGCCTGGCGGGTGCGCTGCCCGCCTTCGGGATCGTGGCGGCGGTGTTGGGGGTGGTGAACACCATGGGTTCGGTGGGGCAGCCGCCGTCGGTGCTGGGGGGCATGATTGCCTCGGCGCTGGTGGGGACCTTCTTGGGGATTTTGTTGGCCTACGGCTTTGTGGAGCCCCTGGGCGGTCTGCTGGAACAAAAAACCGAGGATGCGGCCAAGGAATTTTTGTGCATCAAGTCCACCCTGCTGGCCAGCATGCAGGGCTATGCCCCGGCCACCGCCATCGAGTTTGGCCGCAAGGTGCTGTTTTCCACCGACCGCCCAGGCTTTTTGGAGCTTGAAAGCTACGTCAAAGGCAAAAAGTAAGCGCCTAGCGCCAGCTCCTCACGTTTATAGGCATTGCCGTGTCCGAAAAAAAGCTTCAGCCAATCATCATCAAGCGCGTCAAGAAAAGCGGCCACGCGGCCCATGGCGGCGCCTGGAAGATTGCCTACGCCGACTTCGTCACGGCCATGATGGCCTTCTTCTTGCTGATGTGGCTGCTGGGCTCCACGGCCAAGGGGGAGCTGCAAGGGATTTCGGACTATTTCAACTCCCCCATGCGGGTGGCCATGTCGGGCGGGGAAGGCTCGGGCACGGCCACCAGCATCCTGATGGGTGGTGGCACGGATCTGGCGCTGACGACCGGACAGGTCAGGCGCTCGGATGGTGACAAACTCCGCCGGTCCCAGGAGTCCATCCGCGAAAAAAAAGCACGGGAAGATGCCGAGCGCATCAAGGGCCTGCAGAACAAGATCGAGGCCATGATCACGGAGAACCCGCAGCTCAACGAATTTCGCTCGCAAATCCGCCTGAACATCACGCCCGATGGCTTGCAAATCCAGATCGTGGATGACCAGAACCGGCCCATGTTCGACAGCGGCAGTGCCTTGGTCAAACCGTACATGCGCGACATCCTGCGGGCCATCGGCGCCGCACTGGGCGATGTGGAAAACCGCATCAGCCTGGCGGGTCACACCGATGCAGTCTCTTATGGCAACAACGAGCGCGGCTACAGCAACTGGGAACTTTCCGCAGACCGCGCCAACGCCAGCCGCCGGGAGCTGGTCACGGCGGGAATGCCCATCTCCAAGCTGGGGCGGGTGGTGGGGCTGGCATCCAGCGACCTGTTGGAGCCCGAAAATCCCAAGGCACCCACCAATCGCCGTATTACCATCACCGTTTTGACGAGCGAAGCCGAAGAACGGCTCATGGCCAAGACCACCCCCGCGCCGCTGCCCAAAGCAGAGGCAGAAGCAGACACCAAAGCGGCGGGGGAATAGCGTGGGTCGTGCGTCACGAGCTTGCTACGGCATTTCGACAACGTTTTCTGGTTCTTCCGACTGAAAGGGTCCCAAGTGACCACATCCTTGCGTTTTTTGATCGTTGATGACTTTTCCACCATGCGCCGCATCGTGCGGAATTTGCTGAAAGAAAGTGGTTATCCAGAAGCCGACGAAGCCGAAGACGGCGTGGTTGCATTGCACAAACTGCGCAATGGCAAATTTGATTTCGTCGTCACGGACATCAACATGCCCAACATGAACGGCTTTCAGTTGCTGGCAGAAATCAAGAACGATGAAAAGCTCAAGCACCTGCCGGTGCTCATGGTGACCGCCGAAGCCCGCAAGGAAGACATCGTCGCTGCAGCCCAAGGGGGGGCCGCCGGCTACATCGTGAAACCCTTCACCAAGGCGACGCTGGAAGAAAAAGTCGCACTGATCCTCAAGAAAATGGGGCATTGAGGCCATGGAAACACCGGACACCTCAGTCGGAGAAGCCAATGTCCACCACAAGCTGGGGCAACTGACCCGCCAACTGCACGACTCGCTGAACGAACTGGGGTTTGCAGAAAAGCTGCGGGGCTCCATGGGGGAACTGCCGGATGCGCAAAGCCGACTGTCCTATATTGCCCGCCTGACGGGCGATGCCGCCGAGAAGGTGCTAAACCGGGTGGAACAGGCCAAGGCCCAGCACGATTTCCTGGCGGCAGAGACGCAGCGCGTCAAGGCGTCGCTGGTCAAGGACCCTGTGGCCGCCGTCGCCAAGGGCGAAATCATGAACTACCTGGACGATGTCGCGCACATCACCCAGGAGGCGGATGTTCACCTGACCGAAATCATGATGGCCCAGGATTTTCATGACCTGACGGGCCAGGTGATTGCGCGGGTGGTGAATCTGGCGGCCACCATTGAAGAGCAGCTGGTGCAATTGCTGATCCAGACCGCCCCACCCTCCGCCCAGCCCGCCCTGGCCGCCACCGAGACGGCGTCGCGCCCCCATTTGGCGGGGCCGGTGGTGGACCCGGAACACACCCCCGACGTCGTGACCAGCCAGTCGCAGGTGGACGACCTGCTGGCAAGCCTGGGTTTCTAAGCCCCATCCCTCCTCTCGTCCGCCTGAAAAGCCCCGATCTGACCGGGCTTTTCAGGCTTTCGCTCTCCGGCAGGCTCAAGACAATGGCAGGACGTCAAAAGTCCTGGTGCCATGGAATCGAGCCAAGAAAAAAGCCTACCGGCGTCGGAGCGCAAGCTCCAGAAGACGCGCGAAGACGGGCAAGGTGCCCGGTCCAGGGATCTGTCACACCTGGCCATTCTGGGTGCGGGAGCTGGCGCCATGCTGGTCTTGGCGCCCTTGCTGATTAGCCACATGAAACTGGCGCTAAGCCAGCAGCTCTCGTTCAACGCAGCCCAAGTGATGGCGCCTGCCCAGATGCTGGAGCGCCTGCAACCCATGGTGTTCATCGGCCTGCTGGCCAGTGGTATGTTTGCGCTGATTACCAGTGCGGCGGCCATCGTCAGTGCCATTGGGGCGGGCGGATGGATTTACAGCTTCAAGCCCATCACCCCGCAATTCAACCGGCTGAACCCGCTCACGGGGTTTTCCAACCTGTTCACCAAGCAGCAACTGGCCAACGTGGCCAAGATGGTGCTGCTGACCATGGTGCTGTCCTGGGTGGCCTGGAAATACATGGGCAACAGCCTGCAAGAAATGGCGGTGCTGATGCACCAGCCCTCTGCCCTGGCGCTGCGCCATGTGGGCGAGTGGTTGACCTCGGGCGTGGGCCTGCTGCTGCTGGTGGTCTTTCTGGCTGCCGCAGTGGACGTGCCTTTGCAAGCCTTCTTCTTCAAGTCGCGACTGAAGATGTCGCATGAAGAAGTCAAGCAGGAGCACAAGGAGTCCGAAGGCAGCCCGCACACCAAGGGTCGCATCCGCCAGCGCCAACGCGAGATGGCTGACGGGGCGAGCGTGGGTGCAGTTCCCAAGGCGGACTTTGTGGTCACCAACCCAACGCACTATTCGGTGGCGCTCAGGTATGACGACAAGACCATGGATGCCCCCCAGGTGATCGCCCGAGGCACAGACCTGATCGCTTTCAAGATTCGCGAGCTGGCCAACCAGCACGACATTCCAGTCCTGCAGGCCCCGATGCTGGCGCGTGCCCTGTACGCCCACGCCGAGCTGGACCAACCCATTCCTGCAGCGCTCTACACCGCAGTCGCCCAGGTATTGGCCTATGTATATCGCCTGAAAGCCGCGCTGCGCGGTCAAGGCAAGATGCCCGATGCGCTGGTCGAGCCGCAGGTTCCGCCCGAACTGGACCCGCTACAACGCCAGCGCCCGCAAGGAGGTAATGCATGAACGGCATGAACAGCATGAACGATCCCCTGAAGGCTCTGCAGCAACGGCTGGGCAGCAGTGCCACGGCGCTGCGGGGGATGTCGGCCCCGCTGCTGGTGGTGATGATCCTGGCGCTGATGGTGCTGCCCATTCCCGCCTGGTTGCTGGACACGTTTTTCACGCTCAACATCGCCATCGCCCTGATGGTGATGATGGTGGCCGCCTACATGGTGCGTCCGCTGGACTTTGCGGCCTTCCCTGCCGTGTTGTTGCTGACCACCTTGATGCGGCTGTCGCTGAACGTGGCCTCCACCCGCGTCGTGCTGCTGGAAGGGCACCAGGGCCCGGGCGCCGCCGGTGCGGTGATTGAGGCCTTCGGGCATTTTCTGATTGGCGGCAACTTTGCCGTCGGTCTGATCGTGTTTGCGATTCTGGTGGTGATCAACTTTGTGGTGGTCACCAAGGGGGCAGAGCGCATTGCCGAGGTGTCGGCCCGCTTCACGCTGGATGCCATGCCGGGCAAGCAGATGGCGGTGGATGCTGACCTGAACGCCGGGCTGATCGACGAAAAAGAGGCCAAGCGCCGCCGGGCAGAGGTGTCCGAAGAGGCCAACTTCTTTGGCTCGATGGACGGTGCCTCCAAATTCGTGCGCGGCGATGCCGTGGCGGGCATTCTGATTCTGCTGATCAACATCGTCGGCGGCTTCACGATTGGCATGGTGCAGCACGGTCTGTCGGCGGGCAAGGCGGCGGACAGCTACATCCTGCTGGCCATCGGTGATGCCCTGGTGGCGCAAATTCCGGGCCTGTTGATCTCGGTGGCGGCCGCCATGGTGATCTCCCGTGTGGGCAAGGAAGAAGACATGGGCCAGCAGATCGTGCAGCAGTTGTTCATGTCGCCACGGGTCCTGGGCGTCACGGCGGCCATTTTGGTGCTGCTGGGCCTGATCCCCGGCATGCCGCACATCGTGTTCCTAAGCATGGGAACCCTGATTGGCTACGGCGCCTGGTTGCTGCAGCAAAAACAAAACCAGCCAGCAGCCGTTGAAGAGTTGCCCCCGCCTCCTCCCGCCGACAGCGAAGCCACCTGGGACGATCTGCAGCCCGTGGACCTGCTGGGCCTGGAACTGGGCTACCGCCTGATTGCGCTGGTGGACAAGAGCCGACAGGGCGACTTGCTGACCCGCATCAAGGGCGTGCGTCGCAAGTTCGCCCAGGAAGTGGGCTTTCTGCCTCCGGCGGTGCATGTGCGCGACAACCTGGAACTCAAGCCCAGCGCCTACCGCATCACCCTGCGCGGCGTGGTCGTCGGCGAGGGCGAGGCGTTCCCGGGCATGTTCCTGGCCATCAACCCTGGCGGCATCACCACCCCGCTGATTGGCACCCCGACGACCGATCCGGCCTTTGGTCTGCCCGCCCACTGGATCGACGAGCGTCAGAGGGAAGCCGCGCAAATGGCGGGTTTTACCGTCGTTGATTCAGAAACCGTGATGGCGACGCATTTGT
>CAZQXQ010000138.1:0-7546 GCA_964597235.1 uncultured Burkholderiaceae bacterium
GGCGATTGTAGGAAGGAAAGCCCCGCTAAATCAGCCGGGGCTGGGAAACCGTCAGGTCGATGTGGCCATCGGCAAGGCGCGCACGCAGCGCATCGCCGGGGCGGGCCTGGGCCACGTGGCGCACCAGATGGCCCTCGACATCGGTGATCAGGGCATAGCCGCGCTCCAGCAGTTGCTGGGGGTTGAGCAACTCCAACCGCAGCGCGGCCCGCTCCAGCCGCTGGGCCTGGGTGGTGAGGGTGCGCGCAAAAACCAGAGGCAAATTGGCCTCTAGCCCTTTCAATTCAAGCGCTTTATGCTGCAATTTCAGGAGCATTGACTGGTATAGCCTCTGCTCGCCCTGCTGCAGGCGCAGCTGCTGGCGGGCGACCAGACCCGAGGGCCGGCCCAGGCGCGCGGCCACCGCATCCAAGCGCTGGGCGCGGGCATCGAGCTGGCGCTCCACGCCCTGCGCCAGCCGGTCCTGCAGCAGATCGAGCGCGCGCAGCCAGGTTTCGCGCGGGGCAGCGACCAGCTCGGCGGCAGCGGTGGGGGTGGGTGCGCGCAGGTCGGCGCAGAAGTCGGCGATGGTGAAGTCGGTCTCATGCCCCACGCCGCTGACCAGCGGCACCGGGCTTTGCACGATGGTGCGCGCCAGGGCCTCGTCGTTAAAGGCCCACAGGTCTTCGATGGACCCGCCACCGCGCACCAGCAGGATCACGTCGATGGGGGGCGCACCTTCAGCCTCCGACGCCGCCAGCGCGTAGAGCTGCGACAGCGCCTGCACCAGGCTGGCCGGCGCACCAGCGCCCTGCACCAGCGCCGGCACCAGCACCACGGGGATGTGCGGCACCCGGCGGCGCAGCGCGGTCACCACATCGTGCAGCGCCGCCGCCCCCAGCGAGGTGACCAAACCAATCCCCCGCGGCTGCACCGGCAGCGGCCGCTTGCGGGCGGGATCGAACAGGCCTTCTGCCTCCAGCCGGGCCTTCAGGCGCAGGAACTGCTCGAACAGCGCGCCCTGCCCCGCGCGCTGCAGGTGCTCAACGATGAATTGCAGATCCCCCCGGGGTTCATAGACGCTCAGGCGGCCGCGCAATTCGACCAGCTCGCCATCGCGCGGCACGAAGTCCAGCTGGCTGGCCGCGCGGCGAAACATCGCGCAGCGCAGCTGGCCCAGGGCGTCCTTGACCGAGAAATAGCAATGCCCGCTGGCCGCCCGAGAAAAGCCGGTGATCTCGCCGCGCACCGCCACGGGGTTGAAGCGGGCCTCCAGCGCATCGGCAATTGCCCGGCACAGGGCGCCCACCTCCCAGACCTTGGGCGCGGAGCTGCCAGGCAAAACCTCAAGCGCCTCAGGCACGGGGCGCCCCTCGAAGCGCCAGGCCATTACTCCACAAAGCAGGGATGGCAGGCCACGGCACGGATGGGCAGAAAAGACCCCGTTCCGAACCACGCGAAACTTCGTAAGTTATTGATTTCATTGAATTTAGGCATGCGCATTTTTTCATCAATCCGTCACAAGCGTGGATTGACGGGGTTTTGCGGGCAACTCCCACAGGGTTTCCCACAAAGTTATCCACAGAAAATGTGGGTGACTGCCAAGGCCAGCGCCTCGAACGGCTGGGCGATAATCCTGCCTCTTTACCCCTGCGCAAAGAACACTGTGTTTTCGATCATACAAGCCGCTGGCTGGCCGATTTGGCCCCTGATTGCCTGCTCGGTGCTGGCCCTGGCGCTGGTTCTGGAACGCTTTGTGGCCCTGCAAACCACCCGCGTCGCCCCCCCCCGCTTGCTCGAAGAAGTGCTGCAAGTCACCGCGCGGGGCCTGCCCAACCCCGAGGTCACCGCCAAGCTGGCGCAGAACTCCGCGCTGGGCGAGGTGCTGGCCAGCGGTCTGCAGCTGCTGCAGCAACAGCCCCGCTGCAACGAGGCCGACCTGCGCGCCACGCTGGAAGGCCAGGGCCGGGCCGTGGCCCAGCGGCTGGAAAAATCCCTCACCGCCCTGGCCACGATTGCCTCGGCGGCCCCACTGCTGGGCCTGCTGGGCACGGTGATCGGCATGATCGAAATCTTTGGCGCCAGTCCTGGAGCCTCGGGCGGCAACCCGGCGCAATTGGCCCATGGCATCTCGGTGGCGCTCTATAACACCGCGTTTGGACTGATCGTCGCCATCCCGACGCTGATCTTCTGGCGCTACTTCCGCAGCCGGGTCGATGCCCACGTGCTGGTCATGGAGCTGGCCACCGATCGCTTCGCCCGACACCTGCTGCGCCTGCGCACCCCGGGGGCGGCGTGAACTTCCGTCGCCATCGCGGCAGCGAGCCGCCGGAGATCAACCTGATCCCCTTCATCGACGTGCTGCTGGTGGTGCTGATTTTCCTGATGCTGACCACCACTTACAGCCGCTACACCGAGCTGTCGCTGACCCTGCCAGTGGCCGAGGCCGACCCGCAGCGCGAGCGCCCCCAGGCGCTGCACGTGGTGGTCTCACCCGAAGGCCGCTACGCCGTCAACCAGACCCTGGTCAGCGGCCAGGGGGTGGGCGCGATGGCCCAGGCGCTGGAGGCTGCGGCAGGCAGCGATCGACAGGGCCAGGTGGTGATCGTCCACGCCGACGCGCTCGCGCCACACCAGGCGGTGATCTCGGTGCTGGAAGCCGCCCGCCGCGCGGGACTGGCGCATGTGACCTTTGCCACCCAGTCGCCCAGCGCCGCACCGGCGCGCTAAGGCGCTTCACCGTCTTCGGTTGCGCCCTGCCCTTGTGACTGAGTCCGCTACACCTTCACCATCGTCCACCACGCCCGGCCTGGGTACGCCCGGCCTGGGTACGCCCGGCTGGTGGCGCTCGCGCGGCTGGCGGGCCCGGGCTTGGTGGCCGCTGTCGCGTCTGTACGGCGGGCTGGTTGGGCTGCGGCGATGGGCCTATGCCCGTGGCTGGCTGAAAGCGGAACGCGCCCCCTGTCCGGTGCTGGTGGTGGGCAATGTGGTGGCGGGCGGCGCCGGCAAGACCCCGGTGGTGATCGCGCTGGTGCGGCACCTGCAAGCCCAGGGCTGGCACCCGGGCGTGGTCTCGCGCGGCCATGGCCGGCAGACCCAGAACTGCCGCGCCGCGCTGCCCGACAGCGACCCGCGCGACGTGGGCGACGAGCCGGCGCTGATCGCACGCCAGACCCAGGCCCCGGTGTTTGTCGCCCGCCGCCGCATCGAAGCCGTGCGCGCGCTGTGCGCCGCCCATCCGGAAACCGACGTCATCGTCTGCGACGACGGTCTGCAGCACCTGGCGCTGGCCCGCGATCTGGAAATTTGCGTGTTCAACGAGGACGGCGTCGGCAATGGCTGGCTGCTGCCCGCCGGCCCGCTGCGCGAACCCTGGCCCCGCCCGGTCGATGCGGTGCTGCACGCTGGTGCTGCGCCGCAAGGCGGAAACGCCCCCCGGTTTGCGCTGGCGCGGCAGCTGGCCCCCTTCGCAGTCGATGCCCATGGCAAGCAGGTTCTGCTGTCCACCTTGCAGGGCGCACCCCTGCATGCCGTGGCCGGCATCGCCCGCCCCGAGCGGTTCTTTGCCATGCTGCGTGCCCAGGGCCTGCGGGTAGAACGGGCCGAAGCCTTTCCAGACCACTCTCATTTTGATAGCTTATACCGCCCGAATCCATTGGCCTGGAGGCTAATTTGCACCGAAAAAGATGCGGTCAAGCTCTGGGCCCGCCACCCCGATGCGCTGGCCGTGCCGCTGGAGGTCCAGATTGCCCCCGCATTCTTTGCCTGGATCGATGCGCGGCTGTCGGCGCTGACGGCCCGGCCGGTATCATCCGCCCCCTCTTCTGTCTGACCCTTGCCCACCGCCATGGACCCGAAATTGCTCGAACTGCTGGTTTGCCCCGTCACCAAAGGCCCGCTGCGCTACGACCGCGAGCACCAGGAACTGCTGTCGCGCAGCGCGCGGCTGGCCTACCCCGTGCGCGACGGCATCCCCATCCTGCTGGAAAACGAAGCCCGCCCATTGAGCGACGACGAGCTGGACGATCTGGCGTCATGAGCCACGCGCTGCCACCCTTCACCGTGCTGATTCCGGCGCGCATGGCCTCGACCCGCCTGCCGGACAAGCCCTTGGCCGACATCGCCGGCCTGCCCATGGTGGTGCACGTCGCGCGCCGCGCTGCGCAAAGCCAGGCCCAGCGCGTGGTAGTGGCCACCGACGATACGCGCATCCACCAGGCCTGCGCCGCCCACGGCGTTGAAGCCCTGATGACCCGCGCCGACCACCCCAGCGGCAGCGACCGCCTGGCCGAAGCCTGCCAACAGCTGGGGCTGGACGGCACGGACATCGTGGTCAATGTGCAGGGCGACGAGCCCTTGATCGACCCGGCATTGATCGACGCCGTGGCCGCCCTGCTCCCCGCCCGCCCCGAAGCCAGCATGGGCACCGCCGCCCACCCGATCCACGACCTGGCCGACTTTGCCAACCCCAACGTGGTCAAGGTGGTGTGCAACGCCCGGGGCTTGGCGCAGTATTTCAGCCGCGCCCCCCTGCCCCACGCCCGCGGCCACGAAGGCCAGGCCTGGTGGACGCTGCCGGCGTTCGAGGCCTTTGCGCCGCTGCGCCATGTGGGTATCTACAGCTACCGCGCACATTTTTTGCGGGCGTTTCCGCTGCTCAGCCCCGCGCCCACCGAGATGCTTGAGGCGCTGGAGCAGCTGCGCGCGCTCTGGCATGGCCATGTGATCGCCGTCCACCTGTGTGAATCGGTGCCTGGCGCCGGCGTGGACACGCCCGAAGACCTGGAACGGGTGCGTGCCTTGTTGGAGCACCAAGCCGCTTGAGACACTTTGCCGGCATTGCCTGGCATGCAGACCGTGCCTGCGTCTCCTAGAGGACGCAGCGTAAGCCTTTGCAAGGCGTGTGCGTGCTATCCTCCCGCGGCTCAAAAAAGCCCCGGGCCACACAAGGGTGTGGAACACGGGAGTCGTTTTTCGCATTCCATTTCTTGAGGATTTCCATGAGACTGATTCTTCTGGGCGCCCCCGGTGCCGGAAAGGGCACCCAAGCCACCTTCATCTGCCAAAAGTACGGCATTCCCCAGATTTCCACTGGCGACATGCTGCGCGCCGCTGTCAAGGCCGGCACCCCGCTGGGTCTGGAAGCCAAGAAGGTGATGGACGCCGGCGGCCTGGTCAGCGACGAACTGATCATCAACCTGGTGAAAGACCGCATCGCCCAGCCCGATTGCGCCAAGGGTTTCCTGTTTGACGGCTTCCCCCGCACCATCCCCCAGGCCGACGCCATGAAGGCTGCCGGCGTCAAGCTGGACCATGTGCTGGAAATCGATGTGCCCTTTGACGCCATCGTGGAACGCATGAGCGGCCGCCGCTCCCACCCCGCCAGTGGTCGCACCTACCACGTCAAGTTCAACCCGCCCAAGGTCGAAGGCAAGGACGACGTGACGGGCGAAGACCTGGTGCAGCGCGACGACGACAAGGAAGAGACCGTACTCAAGCGCCTGCAGGTCTATAGCGACCAGACCCGCCCCCTGGTGGACTACTACCGTGACTGGGCCGCCAAAGACCCCGCATCGGCCCCCAAGTACCACGCCATCAACGGCATGGGCTCGGTTGAAGCGATCACCGCCAGCGCGTTCGCCGCACTGGAAGCCTGACGGAGACCACGGCCTCGGCACCGAGGCCCTTCGCGTCCCTTTTGTGTGGCCCTCAGCGTGCAGAGCCTCCGTGCCTCAGACAGTCCCAGTCTTGCGCCCACAAAGCCAGCAGCATCTGAATACGGGCCTTGACGGGTGACAGCCCCGGCACCAGGGGAAACTGGGGCGCCGCCCCCGGCAACATCGCCCCCTCGGGGCAGCGCGTAACCACCCAGACCCAAACGTCTCGTTCACGGGCTTCCAGCAACGCAGGCAGTAGCGCCTGGTGCAAGGTACCATTGCCAGTTGCCACGACCACCAGGCCGTCCACCCCGGCGTCCACCAGCGCCCGCACGCCTTCAGGCCGGGCGCCGGCCATGCTCATCAGCACTTCCACCCAGGGGACGTGAGCAGCGCACCCCGTACCCGAAGGCTCATCCGGCAAGGTGAACCGTTTGCCACAAGCCGGGGGCTGCCGGTCCGACCAGCGCACCCGCCCTTCTTCGACCCAGGCCAGTGGTCCGTTTTCTCCAGAGCTGAAGGCATCCAGTCGGTAGGGATGCATCTTCTGCACCGCCTTGGCCGCATGCACCTTGCCGGCAGCCACCACCATCACCCCACGCGCCTGAGGGTCCATGGCCAGCGTCAGGGCATCGCGCAAATTCTGAGGTCCGTCAGGCTGCAGGGCGTTGGCGGGGCGCATGGCGCAGGTCAGCACCACAGGCTTGCCTGACCCTAGAACCAGGTGCAGGAACCAGGCGGTTTCTTCCAGGGTGTCGGTGCCATGGGTAATCACCACCCCCTGCACCTCGGCTTGCGCGAGATAGAACTGGCAACGCCGCGCCAAGGCACACCAGAGGACGAAGTCCATGTCCTTGCTGTCCACCTGGGCAACCTGTTCGAACTGCAGCTCCGGCTTGGCAAGCTCAGCAGTCAGCCAATCCACGCCCTCCAGGAGCTGGGCCACCGGCAATTGCGCGGCGGCGTAATCGAGGTTGCCGCCCGCGCGGGGAGACAGCCCGGCAATCGTGCCCCCCGTGCCCAACACAACGATCTGTCTGCGACTCACTTGCATCCCCAAAACAACTGTTTAAAAATACAGACACTGATTGAAAACACAGGCTCTCTCATGCCCGAATACCCCAAACTCACGTCGCGCCAACAGGAAGTTCTGGCGTTGATCCAGCGCACCATGGCCACCACCGGTGCGCCCCCCACCCGTGCAGAAATTGCCAAGAGCATGGGCTTTCGCTCCGCCAATGCTGCCGAGGAACACTTGCAGGCCCTGGCCCGCAAAGGGATGATCGAGCTGGTCAGCGGCACCTCGCGCGGGATTCGTTTGCGCCTGGACCACCGCCTCGCAGCGTCGGAAGCCTGGATGGAGCCGGGCGTGGAAAGCCTGCGCCAGCTCCAGCACTTGAGCCTGCCCCTGATTGGCCGGGTGGCCGCAGGATCGCCGATTTTCGCGCAGGAGCACATTGAGCAAACCTACGCCGTCGAAGGCGGTCTGTTCAGCCAAAAGCCAGATTACCTGTTGCGCGTGCGCGGCATGTCGATGCGCGATGCCGGCATCCTGGATGGCGACCTGCTGGCCGTGCAGGCCACGCGCGAAGCCCGTAACGGGCAGATCATCGTGGCCCGACTGGGAGACGAAGTCACGGTGAAGCGCCTGCACCGTGAACGTGACCACGTCGAATTGCACCCCGAAAACCCGGATTTCTCCCCCATCGTTGTGGGACCAGACGATCTTTTTGAGATCGAAGGCCTGGCCGTCGGTCTGATCCGCAATTGCTTTGTGAACTGACTCCTGAGCCCTGCCAATTTTTGTGCGAAAACGGATTTTTTAGTCAGATTTCCCAGAAGGCCTCCTGCAGCCTGTTATAGTAGCGGGCTTCGGAGAGGTGGATGAGCGGTTTAAGTCGCACGCCTGG
>CAZQXQ010000139.1:0-7532 GCA_964597235.1 uncultured Burkholderiaceae bacterium
AGCTATGAAAATCATAGTAAAGGCCCGCACGAAGCCGGCTGGCTGGCGCTGGAAACCGCCCACGCCCGCCACACCTTGGGCGTGGTGCCCCGCTGGGGCCTGACCACCGCCGTGGCGCGCACCATGGACTGGTACCGCGCCCAACACGCCGGGGCCGATGCCCGTGCGCTGTGTCTGGCAGACCTGCACGCCTGGGAGGCCACGGCATGACCAACACCGTGACCACTTCGGGCCGCTTTACCCTCACGCCCTTGCCCCTGCCGGGGCTGGTGCGCGTGCAACGCCAGCCCTTGCAAGACACGCGCGGCTTTTTTGAGCGCATGTTCTGCGCCCAGGATCTGGCCCCTGCTGGCTGGACGCAGCCCATCGCCCAGATCAACCACAGCCTCACGCGCCAGCGCGGCAGCGTGCGCGGCCTGCATTACCAGCGCCCGCCCCATGCCGAGATGAAGCTGGTGAGCTGCCTGCACGGCGAGGTGTGGGACGTGGCCGTGGATGTGCGCCCCGATTCGCCCACCTTTTTGCAATGGCACGCCGAGCGCCTGTCGCCCGACAACAGCTGTGCGCTGCTGATCCCGCCCGGGTTTGCCCACGGTTTTCAGGCGCTGACGGACGACGCCGAGCTGCTGTATTTGCACTCCGCCGCCTACGCCCCCGAGGCCGAAGCCGGCCTGCACCCCCTGGACCCCCGCCTGGCCATTGCCTGGCCCCTGCCTGTGGCCGTGGCCGAGCTGTCGCCCCGCGACCGCGGCCACGCCTGGCTGACCGATGCTTTTGAAGGAGTGCGCCTGTGAAGTGCCGACACTGCGGCCAGCCGCTGCACCTGCCGTTTCTGGACCTGGGCAGCGCCCCGCCATCCAACGCCTACCTGAGCGAGGCCGGCTTGCGTGCCCCGGAAACCTGGTTTCCGCTGCGCGTGCTGGTCTGCACCCACTGCTGGCTTGTGCAAACCGAAGACCACGCCGGGCGCGAAGCCCTGTTTACCCACGACTACGCGTACTTCAGCTCGTTCTCCAGCTCGTGGCTGGCGCATGCCCAGGCCTATGTGCAGGCCATGCAGCAGCGCCTGGGCCTGAATGCCCACAGCTGCGTGGCCGAAGTGGCCGCCAACGACGGCTACCTGCTGCAGTATGTGCAGGCGGCAGGCATCCCTTGCTATGGCATTGAGCCCACGGCCAACACCGCCGCCGCCGCACGCGCCAAGGGCATTGAGGTGGTCGAGCGCTTTTTTGGCGTGGCCCTGGCCGAGGAGCTGGCCGCGGATTCGGCAGATGGGGGCCGCCAGGCCGACCTGATCGCCGCCAACAACGTGCTGGCCCATGTGCCCGACATCAACGACTTTGTCGCCGGCTTTGCCCGCCTGCTCAAGCCCCAGGGCGTGGCTACCTTCGAGTTTCCGCACCTGCTGCGCATGGTGCAGGGCTGCCAGTTTGATACGGCCTACCACGAGCATTACTCCTACCTCTCGCTCACGGCGGTGCAGCGCATCTTTGCGGCCAATGGGCTGATCGTGGTCGATGTCGAAGAATTGTCCACCCACGGCGGCAGCCTGCGCGTGTTCGCCGCTCGCGCCGACGCAACCGACCATCCCCAAGCCACGCCCGAAGGCGCCGCCCGCGTGCAACAAGTGCTGACTGAAGAAGCGACCGCCGGCATGTTGGAGGCGCACTTTTACAGCGATTTCCAGGCCCAGGCCTTACGCATCAAGCGGGAGCTGCTCACTTTTTTATTGCAGTGCCAGGCCCAGGGCCTCACCGTGGGGGCCTACGGTGCGGCCGCCAAGGGCAATACCCTGCTCAACTTTGCCGGTGTGCGGCCCGACCTGCTGCCGTATGTGGTGGACAAAAACCCCGCCAAACAAGGCCAGTACCTGCCCGGCAGCCGCATCCCCATCGTGGATGAGGCCCATCTGCGCACCCACCAGCCCGACCGCATCCTCATCCTGCCGTGGAATTTGCGGGACGAGGTGGTGGCGCAGCTGAGCTACGTGCGCGGTTGGGGGGGGCAGTTTGTGGTGGCAGTGCCGCAGCTGGAAGTTTTTTCATCCCATTCAGAGACCAAGGAGCCCTCAACCATGACCAGCAATGATCCCCGCGACCTGGACGGCAAACGCCTGCAGCAAGCCATGCAGACTTTGGGGCGCGACCCTGCGTTGCGGGCCCGCATGATTGCCTTGCTGCGCGAAAGTGAGTCCCAGATCGTTTGCGAGGGCTCGGTACGCGACGAAGTGGTGGGCCCCATCATTGATGCCCTGCACCTGGACACCGATGAATATGAAAAAGTGCTGGCCGACGGCACGCGCTTTCAATTTCTGTACCGCACCAAGATTGCGCGGGATTTTTTGCTGTCCGAATCCGAATACCCCACCCATGTGTGGGAACCACAAACCACCAAGTTGCTGCTGGAGCTAGGCCGCGACCTGCAGGGGGATGTGCTGGTGGGCGGTGCCTATTTTGGCGACCAGGCCATCCTGGTGGCAAAGCAACTGGCCTGGCGTGGCCAGCGTGTGCACTGCTTTGAACCCAATCCGCAGCAGGCCCAGATGCTGCAGCGCAATATCGACCTTAACCACCTGAACAATGTGGTGGTCAACGTGGCGGGCTTGTGGAACCGTAGCGGCGAGCACATGCGTCTGGATGGCTTTGATTCCTTTGCCAACATGGTGTCTGCCCAGGATGGCAGCGGCTTTGACACGGTGACGATGGACGATTACGCCCAGCGTCTGGGCCTGCGCATCGGGCTGATCCAACTGGACATCGAAGGCGCAGAACTGGCGGCACTGCAAGGCGCCCAACAAGTGCTGGCGCGTGACAAGCCCTATGTGGTGTTTGAGCTGCACCGCCACTATGTGGACTGGTCGAACGGCTTGCGCGCCACGCCCCTGTGCCGGCTGCTGTTGGACCTGGGTTACACCGTGTTTGCCGTGCGCGACATCAACTCCCAATGCGAAATGCCCGATCAGCCTGTAGAGCTGGTGCCGCTCGATACGGTCTATCTGGACGGACCACCTCACGGCTTCAACATGCTGGCCGTGCCCGATGCGGCGCGTGTACAAGGCACCGCTTTCCGGATGGTTGAAGGTGTTAGCCCCAAGCTGTTGCCGCACAAGGCGCCCCATCTGCATCACCCCGTGGGTGGCTTCTGAATGGTCGGTGCTGCAGCCTCGTCCGCTGCCCTTGATTTGCAGGGGCGCAGCTTTACGGTCGTGGGTGGGGCTGGCTTTGTCGGTAGCCGCCTTGTGGAGGTTTTGCGGATGCGGGGCGGGCAAGTGTGGGTGCCCGCCCGCCATGACCTCTTGCCCTGGAATCGGCCACTGGGCCATGTGCTGTATTGCGCCGGCCTGACAGCCGACTACCTTGCACGTCCCTTTGACACGGTGGATGCCCATGTCAGCCTGCTGGCCCAAGTGCTGCAGCAGGGGCAGTGGGATTCGCTGGTGTATCTGTCATCCACCAGGCTTTATGACGAATTGGGCGCCGGGGTGGCCCATGAAAGCGCTGTGCTGCCCATGGACCCGTCGAACCCTCGCCATCTGTACGACTTGTCAAAAGCCTTGGGCGAGTCGCTCTGCTATGTCACCGGGCAGGGCCGTGCCCGGGTTGCACGACTGGCTTGCGTTTATGAAGGGCCACAGGACGCCGATGGTTTCTTGCCCGAGTTGCTGCGCCAAGTGATTGCGGCCCGCCGCGCCGGTGTTGGGCAGATCCAGGTGTCTTCCTCTCCGTATTTCACCCGTGACTATGTGTACCTGCCCGATGTGGTCGATGCCCTGATCCGCATTGCATTGCAGGGACAGCAGCCGGTTTACAACGTGGCCTCGGGTGTGAATGTCTCGAATGCCGAACTGTTTTCCTATTTAGAACGCCGCTGGGACTGCCGGGTGCAGTCCTTGCTGCAGACTGTGCCGCCACCCGCACCACAGGTGGATAACGACCGCTTGCGCAGTGAGTTGCACTGGCAACCTCAAGCCCTGTGGGATGTGTTGGATGCTTGCCAAGGAGCCTTTGCATGTTGAAGCCCCTGCACCTGTCACAAAGTGAGTTAGCGGCCTATGTGGCACGCCAATTGGCCACCTTCTACCCCGATGGACTGGATACAGACGCCCCCGCCGTGTTGGCAGCGCACATGGATACGGCCCTGCTGCGGCTGGGCCGTTGCATCAATGAAGTGCGGTGGTGGACACCAGACCAGTTTGACCATCTGCATTCCACACAATACACGCTGTTTCTCTACTACCTTTCCAACACCATCTGGAAGGCGACTGGCAGCCGCACGCTGTGCACCAAGCTGTTTGGTTTGAACAAGGTCCTGAACGGCATCGATTTGTTTTATGAGATCGAGATGCCAGAGGTGATGTTCATCGGCCACTCGGTTGGCATCGTCTTTGCCAAAGCCACTTATGGCAACTACCTGGTGATCTACCAGAACTCGACGGTCGGCAAGAACCACGGCGTAGCGCCTGTATTGGGTGAGGGGGTGGTCATGTACCCGAACACCGCCATCATCGGGCGCTGCCAGGTGGGTGATGGCACCGTGCTGGCGCAGGGCGTGAGTCTGGTCAATACGGACACGCCTGGGCGTTGCACGGTGTTTGGTCGTTCCACAGGCGGGGGGGTGGTCTGTAAACCACTGAGCCGCCCTGTGTTGGGTGACATCTTCCGCAATCCCCCGCCACTGGCAGGGTAATTTCCGAGAAATTACCACTCCGCCATGGGTGTCATGGCTTCACTGGCGCACCGCAAACAGGTCTGATTTGCCATGGCTCAACCCAAAGCTTTACCCCGCAGGTACAGCGTATCCGGCGATAAGTCGATTTCATCGTTCCACACGACGGTGCCGTGCTCGACACGGGCGCGCATGAACATGCCCAGGTCTTTGAGTGCGGCGAATGCGGGGTAGTCGAGATAAGGCTTCATATCGAAACGACGATGCTCTCCCGTTTCGAATTCGGCCAACAAAGAAAAGTCGGGCGTCGCTGCCACTTTGACAACATCGGGCGTCATCGGTACCTCCTCAGCGCAAGGAATCGATCATCGCCACCAAGATGCCATAAAACATGCTGATCGTTGGCATGGTTGCAATCCTTTGGGTGCTCTGAATTACCGTTCCGCCATGTGTGCCATAGCTTCTTGGGCGTACTTGAGATAGGTCACTGCAAATTCGGTGTGGCCGTGCGCGTGTTCTACCTCGGCTAGACAGGCCAGGGCTACGGGGTCGTGCGGTACAGCGCACAGTACTTTTTCCGCCAACTCCGTTACCGCGATCCAGTACCGGTCGGTCATGACGTCACTTTTTGGCGTAGGTTGGGTTTTGGCTTTTTCCACCAGTGCTTGCAGTTGTGCATGCGCCTCGTGCACCGTCACGCGTAGGCCTGGCCCCAGGCCTACGCCTGGCACAGGAGGTTGCGACCACTCAGGTGGCATCTGTTGTAACCATTGCTGCATGGCCTGTTGCTGTGCAGCCTCATCGTCTGGGTGTTGGCTGCGTGCCAGCCATTGCAGCCACATTGCGCGCAGGCCCTCCCCAAAGTAGTGGGTGTGCAGGTCTTCACGCATCAGGGGCGATTGCTCCACCTCTTGGCGCAAGCCTAAGCGCAATTGGTTCAGTTGCTGCACATCACTGGCCAGCTCCTGCGCAATGCGCAGGTATTCGTCGGCATCGTTGGCCAGCCATTCGGTGTGCCCCAGGTAAGAAAGTAACCCCACGCCCATGCGGCTCTTAAAGCTGTCCCCCACCATCGAGACGATAGGCACGCCCATCCAGAGCAGGTCACAGGTGGTGGTTCCGCCGACCAGAGGGAAGGGGTCCAGCGCGATGTCGATGCGGTGGTAGGTCAGATATTGGTTTCTGGTGTCTTGGCCGATCAGGTCGAGCCGATCCCCTGGGATGCCCAGATCGGTGCAGCGCGCTCGAAATTGTTCGGTGGTGGTATCAATCGCGAAATTTTTGCCCTCGATCAACAGGCGTGCGTTGGGTACGTTCTGCAGAAGTCGCCCCCACAAGGCCAGCACCTCATCGGTCAGTTTGCCCAGGTTGTTGCAGGACCCAAAAGTGATGTACCCATTGGTCAATGCGGGGGTGGGCCGCACCAGGTACATAGGCTGGTAGCGCAACAAGGGTCCACGGATCATGGGGCGGTAGCAGCAAAACAGGGTAGGCAAACGGTACAACTGCTCGGTGTACTGGGATTCCGCCCCTTCGGGGTCCGTCACTTCGTCGGTAAATTTGTAATCAATGGCTTTCAAGCCTGTGGTAGCCGGGTAGCCCAGCCACGACACCTGGACCGGCGCGGGCTTGTGCATCATCGGCCAGAGGCCGCTGTGGCCGGTGTAGCCGGCCAGATCAATGGCGATATCGATGTCGGCGTCGCGGATGGCTTGCACCTGTTGGCCAGTTGTACGCCCGGCCAGCCGAATAAACCGATCCGCATGGCACTCGATCCGGTCGGTGACGTGGTCTCCTTTAGGAAACAGGTAAAACGCCACGACCTCGAACATGCGCCGGTCCAGCTGGGCCAGCAGGCCCTCGATGAAATACATCACCGCGTGATTGCGGAAGTCGGGAGAGACAAAGCCGATGCGCAAGCGCCGCCAAGCGCTGCGATCCTTGGACTCAAAGCGGGGCCATTCTTCCTGCAACGGACGCTCGAAAACATCGCTGTAGGCCCGTGCCAGCTGCAGGATATCGCTGATCTGACAGTTTGGGTCTGCCAACATGAACAGCATGCAGTTGCTGTAATTAGCGGGGACGTCTGGACGCAGGGCGATCGCTTCCTGACAGTCCTGAACCGCCTCGCGCACTTGGCCAAGCTCGCGCCGGTGCAGGGCGGATTGGCATAGTGCATCC
This sequence comes from uncultured Burkholderiaceae bacterium, assembly GCA_964597235.1. Lineage (GTDB taxonomy): Bacteria > Pseudomonadota > Gammaproteobacteria > Burkholderiales > Burkholderiaceae_C > CAYZPX01. The sequence continues at coordinate 6,847 of CAZQXQ010000139.1, forward strand.
ACTCTCTCTATGTCGTTCTTGGCCGTTTCCAAGGCGCGCTGGCTGGCATCAAATCCCCGTTGGTGCCCGCCGAGCTGGTAGCAGCACTGCGCCAGTTTGGTCCAGCACAAGCTATGGTCCGGCCTTAGTTGCACCACTTTCTCCATCAAGGGCAGTGCTGCAAAATTGTGCGCTTGTTCAATGAGCACATTGGCGTAATTGATCAGCAATTCCGCATCTTCCGGCCACAAGGCGACTGCTTTGCGGTAGGCCGTCAGTGCTTCGTTGGTTTTCCCGTTTTTGTTCAGGGCGAATCCCAGCAGTCGATGGGCGACCAGGTGGCGGCCCTGTTTGCGCAGGGTCTGGCGGCAAAGCCGTACCAGCAAAGGCCAATCACCAGCAGAGGCTGCCGCTTGCATCCGTTTTGCCATTGGGTCGGTACGGTCGTGCTTCATCAAAATAATCACCTTGTCACAACGTGGGGCAAAAAAAGACAAACCGCCACAAGCAAGGCGTGGGCGGTTTGCGGATTGGTCGTGCGCATGGCACGACCAAGAAAGGCATAACAGACTGCTGCAACGATTACTGCAGCAGCGACAGCACGCCCTGCGGGATCTGGTTGGCTTGGGCCACCATGGCCGTGCCGGCCTGCTGCAGGATCTGGGCCCGCGACAGGTTGGCGGTTTCCACCGCAAAGTCCGCATCCA
>CAZQXQ010000140.1:0-7464 GCA_964597235.1 uncultured Burkholderiaceae bacterium
TGCTCGATGCCTTGGAGCAGGCCTTGTATGACCGCCAGCCAGCGGCTCATGCCTTTGTCATTTTCAGAAGGCGATTGCACGAAATGTCAGGAGTCACTGTCACCATGTGGAGCGACATTCAGGCGTGCTCCAAATGCGGAAACATCAGCATGAAGCGCGTCAGACCTTGCGCAGAGGTCACGCTGACCTTGCCGCCATGCGCCTCGACAATAGCCTTGGTGATGGCCAAGCCGAGCCCAGCACCATCGGAGGTCGGATGAGCGCGCGCGGGGTCGGCGCGGTAGAAGCGGTCAAACAGTCGCGGTAGCACCTGGGGATCGATGTCTTCGCCATCGTTATCCACAGAAACCTCGGTGCCGGCTGGCCACTCAGCCACCATGATCCGGACGTGGCCACATGCCGGGGCATGGCGTAGCGCATTCGAAAGCAGGTTGCTCAACGCGCGGCGGAACATCAGGCGATCCCCCTCGATGCTGCCGTTGCCCTGCACCGTGAGGCGGATGCCTTTGTCGTCTGCCACCGCCTCGTAGAAGTCGAGCAAAGCCTGGGCTTCATCGGCCGCCATGAAGCGTTCCTTGTGCGGCAGATCCACACCCCGTTCGGTTTTAGCCAGAAACAGCATGTCAGCCACCATGCGGGCCAGGCGCTGCAACTCCTCAGCATTGGAGGCCAGGATGTCACGGTAGGCGGCGTTCTCGCGCGGGGTCGCCAGGGTCACCTGGGTCTGCGTCAGCATGTTGCTGATCGGGGTGCGCAACTCATGGGCCAAATCCGAAGCAAACTCCGACAAGCGACGAAAGTCGTCCTGCAGACGCTCCAGCATCTGATTGAGTGTCTGAGCCAGATCGGCCATTTCCGCAGGGACGGCCTGCACCGGCATGCACGCCTGCAAGCGTTGCGCTGTCACTGCAGCCGCATGCGCTTTGATCGCGCGCAGGGGGGCCAGACCGTAGTAGACGGCGGCCCATCCGAGCAGCCCGCTGGCCAGAATGGCGGCCAGGGCATACACCGCAAAGGTGCGCAGCAGATCATCCAGAAAATGCCGATGGTGAATCGTATCCATGGCCAGTGTGATCACCAGTGGGGACTCGGGCGCGTACTGCGCCTGGGCACGGAACTGCTGGGTGCGGTATTGCTGCTGTCCGTGCTGCCCCCTCGTCAAGGCATGAAGGAACGTTTCGTGCTCGGGCAACAGCCAGCGATCCGGTTCCGGAAAGCCCTCGGTCTGAAACAGGGTCTGGCCTGTCGGAGTGGTCACCCGTGCGAACAGTCCGTGATGATGGTTGAGCGCTTCGGAGAGCCGCCAACGCAGGTCCTCGGCAGAATTGGCGCTGGCCAGAATGTCGTCGATGAGGTGTCGCTTGTCTTGCAGTACGCTGCGATCTAGCTCGATGAAATGACGGTCCGCCGCCGTCATGAACAGCCCGCCCAATCCCAGCACCACACTGGCGGCCACCAGGGTGAAGAACAGGCTCAGACGGCGGGTCAGTGATAAACGGGAAAGCAATAAGCGGCTCAACATTCAAGGTTCCTGCGGTGCTTCCAGCACATAGCCCATGCCCCGCACGGTCTGGATCAGTTTGACTGACTGTCCATCGTCAACCTTCAACCGCAGTCGGCGCATGGCCACTTCGATGACATTGGTGTCGGAGTCGAAATTCATGTCCCACACCTGCGAGGCGATCAATGAGCGCGGCAGCACTTCGCCTTGACGGCGCATCAGCAATTCCAGCAAACCGAACTCCTTGGCCGTCAGGTCAATGCGCTTTCCGCCTCGCGTGACGCGGCGGCGCAGCAAGTCCAGCTCCAGATCGGCCACGCGCAGGACATTGCTATCCAGTCCACCGCCTCGTCCACGCCGCAGGATGGTGCGCACGCGGGCCAACAGCTCGGCAAAAGAAAACGGCTTGACCAGGTAATCGTCTGCTCCCAACTCCAGCCCTTTCACACGGTCTTCCACCTGATCGCGGGCGGTCAGAAACAGCACCGGCATTTCCAGCCCACGCCGCCGCAGTGATGCCAGCACCTGCCAGCCATCCAGCTCCGGCAACATCACGTCCAGGATCACCAAGTCGTATTCGCCATGCAAAGCCAAGTGCAGCCCATCGCTGCCATTGGCCGCCAAGTCCGCCACAAAACCGGCTTCATTCAAGCCTTGACGCAGGTATTCGCCGGTTTTCGGTTCGTCTTCAACGATCAGTATTTTCACGGGCCTGCTCCATCTATTGCTCCCCGCTAGTCTGACAGCAATTCGACTTTATGGCAGCAAGATGACAGAAATGTCATCTTCGACTCACCTTCCCGACAGGGGTGAAGGTCCAAACTCCCTTCAATTACCCATACATTGAAAGGAGCCTGCGGTGATGCTCAACCCTTCGTCCCTGTTCAGAAGCCTGGTGCCGTGGCTCAGCTTGCTGGCTGCCGGTGTGGCATTGGCTGCTCCTGCGGAGAAAAATCAGGTCAATCCACCGCCGACCAAGCTGCAGTACACCTCTGGATTGGCGAGTTATCAGGGCTACACCGATCAGGCGGTGCAGTCCTGGCGTGAGGCCAATGACCGGGTTGGCCGGATTGGCGGCTGGCGCGCCTACGCCAAGGAAGCCGCAACTGGACAGTCAGCACCTAATACGCCACCGGCGGCCAATCCGCACGCCGGTCACCATGAGGGAGGCAAGCAATGAAGCGCTTGCTCTCATCTCGTCGCGCCAAGCTGGCGGTGTCCGTGGTTGCTATCGGGGTTTTGTCTGGCTGTGCCAGCGTCAGCCTTGAGCAGAACGTGAACCGCGTCAACACCGAGACCGCCGACTTCACTGACGGGCAATTGAGCTTGGCCCAAAGCAATCAGGAACGTGAGCAACGCGCACAGCTCGCTGCGCAATGGCTGGCAAAACCCATTGGGCAGAAAGAAGCAGTGCAGCTCGCATTGACCAACAGCCACGCCTTGCAAGCCCTGCTAGCGCAAGGTTGGGCGGAGTCCGCCGACGCCGCACAGGTCGGCCGCATTGCCAACCCCATCTTCAGTTTTGAGCGCATGGTGGTTGGTGATGAGCTGGAGTTGGCGCGCTCGCTCTCGTTTGGTCTGCTGGATCTCTTGACCTTGCCTGCCCGCACGGGCATCGCCGAGCGCCGCATCGAGCAGGCGCAATTGCGTCTTTCTGCTGAGGTGGTGGATCGCGTGACACAGGTACGCCAAGCCTGGGTGCGTGCCGTGGCGGCTCAGCAGGCCCTGAGCTACGCGCGACAGGTGTTTGAAAGCGCCGAGGCAGGTGCCGAACTCGCGCGGCGCATGCAGTCGGTAGGCAACTTCAACCGCATCAGTCGTGCCCGTGAGCAATCTTTCTATGCCGATGCCGCTACCCGTCTGGCGACTGCCCAACACCAAGCGACCGCGAGCCGGGAGGAACTGATTCGTTTGCTGGGGCTTGATGAGGCGCAGGCGCAACAACTCCAACTGTCCGAACGTCTGCCCGATTTGCCCAAAGCGCCGCTCGAACCAAATACGGTAGGCGCATTGGCGACGAATGGTCGTCTGGACATTCGTTTGGCGCAAAGCGCACTGGCTGGCGCGGGCAAGGCACAAGGCTTGAACATCATCACCAGTTTCACCGACATCGAACTGACCGCGCGGCGCAATACGGTATTTGACAACGCCGCAGGAACCCGAACCGAACCGCGCGGATTCGAGGTGGCGGTTCGCTTACCAATTTTCGACTGGGGCGGCATGCAGCGCGATGCGTGGAATGCCCGCACGCTCGCGGCGGCCAATCAACTGGAGGCCACGGTGCGCGCGGCGGGCTCGCACTTGCGCGAGAGTTATTCGGCCTATCGCACATCATTCGATGTGGCCAAGCATTACCGGGATGAAGTGCTGCCCGTGCGCCGTGTGATCTCCGATGAAAACCAACTTCGCTACAACGGCATGCTGATTGGTGTCTTCGAGTTGCTGGCCGACGCTCGTGATCAGGTTGGAACCGTGACAGCCGCCATCAATGCGCAGCAACAGTTCTGGCTGGCGGACGCAGCCTTGCAGGCGTCGTTGATCGGCCGCCCCACCACGACCTCCCTGTCCGTGATGACCAGCGCACCCAGTGCTGGTGCGGCTGGACATTGACTAAGGGATTGAAGCCATGACATCCAGAAGAGATTTTTTCCGATTGGCCAGTATCGCTGGTGGTGCAGTTGCAGCCAGTGCTGTGAGCCGCGTGGCACTTGCAGCCTTGCCAGAGCCCGTCATTCAAACCAGCCCTGACACCATGCCGCCACTGGTGCCCAATACTGGGCGCTCATACAACCCGGTGGTGACACTCAACGGCTGGACCTTGCCCTGGCGTATGAACAACGGCGTCAAAGAGTTTCACTTGGTGGCCGAACCGGTGGTGCGCGAGATGGCCCCCGGCTTCAAGGCCCACCTTTGGGGCTACAACGGGCAAAGCCCTGGCCCCACCATCGAAGTGGTCGAGGGCGACCGCGTGCGGATCTTTGTGACAAACAAGCTCCCTGAGCACACCAGTATTCACTGGCATGGACAACGCTTGCCCAATGGTATGGATGGGGTTGCTGGACTGAATCAACCCGCCATTCAACCAGGCAAAACCTTTGTATATGAATTTGTCGCACGTCGTCCCGGCACCTTCATGTATCACCCACACGCGGATGAAATGACGCAGATGGCCATGGGCATGATGGGCTTCTGGGTCACTCACCCCAAAGCCAAGCACCCGTTGATCGATGAAGTGAACCGGGATTTTTGTTTTCTGCTCAACGCCTACGACATCGACCCTGGGAGCTACACGCCCAAGATCATGACGATGCTGGACTTCAACCTGTGGAGCTGGAACAGCCGAATCTTCCCCGGCATCGATTCATTAAATGTGCGGTTGAACGACAAGGTTCGCATTCGTATCGGCAACCTGACGATGACCAACCACCCGATCCACCTGCACGGGCACGAGTTTCTCGTCACTGGCACAGATGGCGGGCCAACTCCCAAGAGCACCCGCTGGTACGAGGTCACCACCGATGTCGCGGTCGGCCAAATGCGGCAGATCGAGTTTCTCGCCGACGAGGAAGGCGACTGGGCCTTCCACTGCCACAAGAGCCACCACACCATGAATGCCATGGGCCACAACGTGCCCACGCTCATCGGAGTTGATCATCGTGGGATCGCCAAGAAGATTAATTCCTTGATTCCTGACTACATGGTGATGGGCGAGCGTGGCATGGCCGACATGACCGAGATGGAAATGCCCATTCCTGACAACACTGCGCCCATGATGACCGGCGAGGGCCCGTTCGGATCGGTCGAGATGGGCGGCATGTTCAGCGTGCTTAAGGTACGTCGTGACCAAAAGCCTGGTGACTACAGCAATCCGGGGTGGTTCAAGCACCCGGAGGGCACGGTGGCGCACGAATACGCTGGGCCGCTGGCTGAACCTGCCCGCTTCAAATCTGAAGGTGGGCAATCCATGCCACGCTCTCAGAAGCCGCTCACCTCAACGGAAGTGAAGGTGCGCAAACCCAGCGGTGGCCATGACAACCACTGACCCGCTTTCATTTAACCCAGGAGACCTTGTAATGATTCAGATGACCCGCACCCTTCGCCCTTTGACATTGATCGCCGCGTTGGCCTTGTCCAGTGCTGCCTTTGCCGGTGGCACCCATGCGGGTGGCCACGGCCACGATAGCGACGAGACCGCGATTGGGAAGCCCGGCGTGGCCAGCAAGGCCAGCCGAACCGTCACCGTTGAGATGACGGACAACATGCGCTATACGCCCGCCGATATTCAGGTCAAGCAAGGTGAGACGGTTCGTTTCATCGTCAAAAACAAGGGCCAGGTCAAACACGAGCTGAGTTTGGGCACTCAGCAGGAACTGTTGGAACACTTGGAACAGATGCGCAAGTTCCCGGACATGGAACACGATGAGCCCAGCAAGGTCACGTTGGCTCCTGGAAAGCAGGGAGAAATCGTCTGGCAGTTCACCAAAGCGGGCACCGTGAATTTTGCTTGCCTGATGCCGGGGCACTACGAGGCCGGTATGAAGGGTCAAGTCAAAGTCAGCAAGAAATAGTTTGAGCAATCAACAAGGAGCGCCCCATGTCTCAACTGCACTCAAGGGTTCAGATCACCCGACGCGCTTGGCTTGGCGGTATCGCCGTGATGGTACTTGTGCCTTCGACCATGCTCGCCTACGCCGCACCGGCAACCATGCAGGTCTGGAAAGATCCCAACTGCGGCTGCTGCAAAGACTGGATCGCGCACCTCGAAAAAAACGGATTCTCGACCATGGTCATTGAACAAGGCAACAGCGCTGCACGCGCACACCTTGGCATGCCGCAAAAATTCGGCTCTTGTCACACGGCCTTGATCCAGGGCTACGTGATTGAGGGTCACGTGCCCGCTGCAGACATCCAACGCTTGCTCAAAGAAAAACCCAAAGCCTTGGGACTGTCAGTGCCAGGCATGCCGATTGGGTCGCCAGGCATGGATGGGCCTGCTTACGACAACCGGCGCGATGCGTATCAGGTGCTACTGATCCAGCGCGATGGCAGCACCACTGTTTTCAACACCTACCCACGAGGATAACCATGAACATCATCCAGAAAATCACCGCCGTTTCCGCTCTGGCCCTTGGCATTGCGCTGCCTGTGAGCACCATGGCACAGACCACCATGGATCACAGCAAGATGGACATGTCGCAGCCCGCTGCCTCGATGACCGAAGGCGAGGTCAAGAAAGTAGACCTTGAAGCAGGCAAAGTCACCATCAAACACGGCCCTATCAAGAACATGGACATGCCTGGCATGACCATGGTTTTCACCGCCAAGGACAAAGGGCTGCTCGCCAACGTGAAACCTGGCGACAAGGTGCAGTTCATGGTAGTGAATGAGAGCGGAAAGATGCTTGTGACAGCCATCACTCCCGTGCCATGACCTCAGATAAGTGCGGTTATATTTGGGGTCCCCTCGTTTTCAGTGCAATAACTGCCGGTACGCAAACCCAGCACTGGCGCGGGGGTGGTGTTGGTAGATCGTTGATTCTGTTGGCTTTCCTGTTCACTTCTCAAACGGGTATCGTGGCCTCCCACTAATGGGGTTCACGATGCAGGACTGGCAAACGACGTTTTTGGGGATGCGTGAGCTGCCCCGCGATATCAGTGACTTCGAGATGAAGGCGTTTTTCACCTTCGATGGTGCAGAGCGCGAGGCAATCAATGCGCGCCGGGGTGACGCCCACACGCTCGGTCTGGCGCTGCATATCGGGTTTTTGCGCATGAGTGGCCGCCTGCTGTATGCCTTTCGGGTGGTTCCCGTCGCCCTGTGGCGCCACTTGAGCGAGGAACTTGGCATTGCCACCCCTGATGTGGCTTCGCTGCGCACGCTGTACGGGCGGGAGAAGACACTGTTCGATCACCAGCAAGTAGCGTGCACGGCCCTTGGTTTTCGGTGGATGAGCGAGCACCAAC
>CAZQXQ010000141.1:0-7362 GCA_964597235.1 uncultured Burkholderiaceae bacterium
GCGCCGGACTGTTAATCCGTAGGTCCCTGGTTCGAGCCCAGGTTGAGGAGCCAAATAAAAAGCCCCGTTCTGTATAGCACGGGGCTTTTTTATTTTTCACTCACCACGGCACACCATTACGTCGCCGCTCGTTGCACCATGCATCCTTCCCTGCCTTGGATGGACCCCGATGACCCCCTGCCTCCACCCGAACAGGCCTGGGGGCCCGACAGCGACGCGCCGGGATTGCTGGCGGCAGGCACCGATCTGGGCGTTGAACGCCTGGTCGCTGCGTATGGCCAGGGGACGTTTCCCTGGTTCAGCCCAGGCCAGCCAGTGCTGTGGTGGTCCACCGATCCACGCATGGTGCTCCCCATCGAGGCCTTTCGGCTCCACCGCTCGCTGCGCAAGACACTGCAAGGGTTTCGTACCCGGGCTCACTGCGAAATCCGCATCGACCATGACTTTCGTGCCGTGATCACCCACTGCGCACAACGCGAGCGGCCCGGGCAGGAGGGCACCTGGATCGTTCCGGAAATGGTCGAAGCCTACACCGCCTTGCACCGGGCAGGTCATGCACACAGCGTGGAAACCTGGATGGGCGGCCAGTTGGTGGGGGGCCTGTATGTGGTGGCTCTGGGCAAAGCAGTGTTTGGTGAATCCATGTTCGCCCTGGCCACGGACGCCTCGAAGATCGCCCTGGCCGCCTTGGTCGCCCTCTGCCGGGCACAAGGCGTGACGCTGATCGATTGCCAGCAAAACACACGCCATCTGGCCTCGCTCGGGGCACACGAAATTCCCCGCCGGCAGTTTCTGAACCACATCGCAGAAGCCCGAAAGGCGCCCACGATGCACTGGCAATTTGACTCCCTATACTGGGATGCGTTGTTGGGATCCCCTCGCGCCAAGACATGACCCACCCTGCCGATCTGCCCTTGCAAGCGCTCCAGTTCTACGCAACTGCCCCCTACGAGTGCAGCTACCTGCCCGGGAAAATGGCCCGTTCGCAGGTGGCGACCCCCAGCCATTTGATCCTGAGCGACGCGTACACCGCGCTGGTAGATCAAGGCTTCCGGCGCAGTGGCATGTTCACTTACCGGCCCTATTGCGACGGGTGTCACGCCTGCATCCCCTTGCGCGTGGTGGTGAATGACTTTCGCCCCAACCGCAGCCAGCGACGCGCCCAGGAGCGCCACGCGCAGCTCCAGACGCGGGTGATGAACCTGGCATTTTTGCCCGAGCATTACCAGCTCTACCTGCGCTACCAACGCACCCGGCATGCCGGCGGTGGCATGGACCAAGACAGCATCGACCAATACACCCAGTTTCTGCTGCAAAGCCGGGTTCACTCCAAACTGGTCGAGTTTCGGGAGCCCAGCGCCGACCCGACCGAGGGGGCGCTGAAAATGGTCTCCGTGGTGGACGTGCTAGAAAACGGCCTATCGGCGGTCTATACCTTCTACGAGCCCGAAGAGCGCGCCAGCTACGGCACCTACAACGTGTTGTGGCAAATCGACCAGGCCCGACGCCTGGGCTTGCCTTTTGTGTACCTGGGTTACTGGATCGAGGACAGCCCAAAGATGCGCTACAAGGCCCAGTTCCTGCCGCATGAAATCCGCAAGGAGGGACGCTGGCAACAGGTGGCGTCTTTAGGGAATCATAATTTCACTATATAAAATAGCGTTTTCACATTGCGACCCGATGAAAACCAAAGACCCCTCGTCCGCCGCCAAGCCCAGTGTTCAAGTCCTGGAACGCATGTTCGCCGTCATGGATGTCCTGGCCTCCCGCGAGGAAGCTGTTTCCCTCAAAGAAATCAGCGAGAAAACCGGCCTGCATCCGTCCACCGCCCACCGCATCCTGAACGACCTGGCCATCGGTCGCTTTGTCGATCGCCCCGAATCCGGCACCTACCGGCTGGGTATGCGCCTGCTAGAACTGGGCAACCTGGTCAAGGCCCGTCTCAGCGTGCGCGATGCCGCCTTGGGACCGATGCGGACTTTGCACAAGCTAATACAGCAACCCGTCAACCTAAGCGTGCGCCAAGGCGATGAAATCGTTTATGTAGAACGCACTTACAGCGAGCGTTCGGGCATGCAGGTGGTTCGCGCCATCGGTGGACACGCCCCCCTGCACCTGACATCCACCGGCAAGCTGTTTCTGGCCATGGACGATCCGCAACGGGTGCGCGCGTATGCCATGCGAACCGGTCTGGCGGGACAGACCCACAACAGCATTACCCAGCTGCCCGTCCTGGAGCGGGAAATCGCCAAGGTCCGTCAGTACGGCGTCGCCCGGGACAACGAGGAACTGGAGCTGGGCGTGCGCTGCATGTCGGCGGGCGTCTATGACGACCAGGGCAAATTGGTCGCCGGCCTGTCGATTTCCGCCCCTGCCGACCGGATCGACGAAAGCTGGCTACCCAAGCTGCAAGCGACAGCCAACGAAATCTCCCTGGCCTTGGGATACCGCCCTACCCGGGAGCACAGCAGCTTCTGACAGGCAGGCGCGGCAATCATGCGCCCCCACCGAGCCAACCCACATGGACGCGGGGAGTGATCGAGGCCAGTATTCAGCGCCGCGCGAGGGGCGCGGAGGCCTCCACCCAATTACGCACCCGCTGGGCGTCCGCCAATCGGCTGAATTTACCCGCCGAATCCAGGAACACCATGATCAGCTTGCGGCCAGCAACCTGGGTCTGCATAACCAGACAACGGCCAGCTTCAGAGATGTAACCGGTTTTTTGCAAACCAATGTCCCAGGAGGGATTCTTCACCAAGCCATTGGTGTTGGTGTATTGAAGCGTACGACGCCCCACCGCGATTTGATGCCCCGGCGAGGTGGATAGCTCGCGAATGAGCGCATTGCCATGGGCAACGCCCACCAGAGTGGCGAGGTCACGGGCGCTGGATTGATTTTTGCTGGATAAGCCAGTCGGTTCGACGTAACGGGTGTCCACCATTCCCAACTGCCGGGCCTTGGCGTTCATCTGGGCCACGAACACATCCAAGCCCCCAGGATAGGTACGACCCAGGGCGTTGGCTGCACGGTTTTCGCTGGACATCAAAGCCAAATGCAGCATTTCGCCACGGGTGAGCGTGGTACCCACACTCAGGCGAGAACGGCTACCCTTTTCGGTGTCCACATCGTCCTGGGTGATGGTCAGTGGCTCATCCAAGGGCAGCTTGGCCTCGGTGACGATCAAGGCCGTCATTAATTTGGTCAGCGAAGCAATCGGGAGGACAGCTTGGTCATTCTTGCTGAGCAGTACCTCGCGGGTGTCCTGGTCAATCACCAGGGCCACACTGGACTTGAGATCCAGGGGATCACTGATCGCATGGAGTCCCGCCTGCTGCCCAAACGACAGCTTGGCGGGAACGGCTACTGCCGCCGCAGCCACCGCTGCTTTGGCTACGCGCCGAGAATTTTTCGTAGCGGCCACCTTGACAGCCCGAGGCCGCTCTGCGGCCTGGCTGCGCTTGGCGACCACCTTGGTCGTGGCTTGCTTGGCAGGGGCTTTCTTTCGTTCCGCAGCCTGAACACCGGCAGGCAGGACCAAGGCAGTGGTCATGGCCAATGCGCCCGCAATGCGGGCCCAACGGTTCAAAGTGAAAGTGATGCGGCGCTGCATGCAAGCATTCTCCAAGCAAGACTGGAAGGCAAAAAAGAGGAAAACCCGTGCAAGATCAATCACTTGCACGAGCCCTTGAAACATCTATTTCAATTATAGAACGCGACTTTAGCCTTGCGCCGCAACGCGATCTGCCTTGCTGTGCAGTTTATTGAGGGCGCTCAAATACGCCTTCACCGACGCGACCACGATGTCCGGATCGGCACCCACGCCGTTGACGACACGGCCACTGTTTTGCAAGCGCACCGTGACCTCGCCTTGGCTTTCGGTCGAACCGCTGATGGCGTTCACCGAATACAGCACCATCTCGGCCCCGCTCTTGACATGGGCTTCGATGGCTTTGAGGGAAGCATCCACCGGACCATTGCCATCGGACTCGCCCGTCACTTCGACACCATCGACCGTGAAGACAATCCGCGCGCGGGGCTGCTCGCCGGTTTCGCTCTGCTGGAACAGAGAAACAAAACCGTATTGCTCCACCTCGCTGGTCACACTTTCATCACTGACCAAGGCCAGAATGTCTTCGTCGAAGATTTCGCTCTTGCGGTCGGCCAGTTCCTTAAATTTGGCGAATGCGGTGTTGATCTCCGCCTCGCTGTCCAAGGACACCCCCAACTCCTGCAGGCGCTGCTTGAAGGCGTTGCGACCACTGAGCTTGCCCAGCACGATCTTGTTGGCTGACCAGCCCACATCCTCAGCGCGCATGATTTCGTAGGTGTCGCGGGCCTTGAGCACGCCATCCTGGTGAATGCCGCTGGCATGGGCAAAGGCATTGGCCCCGACCACCGCCTTGTTGGGCTGCACGACAAAACCGGTGGTCTGACTGACCATGCGGCTGGCGGGAACGATCTGATGGGTGTCGATGCCCACATCCAGGCCAAAGTAGTCGCGGCGCGTCTTGATGGCCATCACCACTTCTTCCAGGGCGGTATTGCCAGCGCGCTCACCCAGGCCGTTGATCGTGCATTCCACCTGGCGGGCACCACCGATCTTCACGCCGGCCAGCGAGTTCGCCACCGCCATGCCCAGGTCGTTGTGGCAATGAACCGACCAGATCGCCTTGTCGCTGTTGGGCACACGCTCACGCAAGGTCTTGATGAAGTTGCCATACAGCTCGGGCACGGCATAACCCACGGTGTCGGGCACGTTGATGGTGGTGGCGCCTTCGGCAATCACCGCCTCGATGACACGGCAAAGGAAGTCCACGTCACTGCGGTAGCCATCTTCGGGGCTGAATTCGATGTCGTCGAGCAGGTTGCGCGCAAAACGCACCGACTGCTTGGCCTGCTCCAGCACCTGCTCAGGCGTCATGCGGAGCTTTTTCTCCATGTGCAACGCCGAAGTGGCAATGAAGGTGTGGATACGGGCACGGTTGGCATCCTTCAGCGCTTCGGCTGCACGGGCAATGTCGCGGTCGTTGGCGCGCGACAAGGAACACACCGTGGAATCCTTGATCGCGCGGGCAATCGCCTGCACGGCCTCGAAATCACCGTTGGAGCTGGCGGCAAAACCCGCCTCGATCACATCGACCTTCAGACGTTCGAGCTGGCGGGCGATGCGAAGTTTTTCGTCCTTGGTCATCGAGGCGCCGGGAGACTGCTCGCCATCGCGCAAGGTGGTGTCAAAAATAATCAGTTTGTCGCTCATCTGTCTCTCCTGTTCAGACAAAACAAAAGGCCCGTTGCGTGTGCGACGGGCCTTTGGGTGGAATTTTGCGCGCGAACGCCTACCGCCTCAGCCCAAGAGGTGCTAGCAGTAGGGAAGTGCGTGCGAAAAACATGCAAAGAATGTAGCACAAGAAACCACCGCCGCGCAGCCTCACTTGTGCAAACCCCTTTCGTCGGGCTCGTCTTTGGAAATGCTGATCACGCTACTGTGCTGGCCCTTGGCACGGCGCCAGGCGTACACCGCATAACCACTGAGGCCATACAACACAAAGATGCCAAACAGGACGATCGGCGGATGCAGGTTGATGATGGCGATCACGAGCGCAATCAGCACGATCACAGCAAACGGCACGCTTTTCTTCACCTGAACGTCCTTGAAGCTATAGAACGGCACGTTGGTGACCATGGTCAGACCAGCATACAAGGTGAAGGTGAACATCAGCCAAGTCAGCTGCTTCCAAGTCAAGAATTCGGCGTCTTCACCCGGCTGCACCCCCAGCTCGGTCATCAGCCAGATGAAGCCCAGCACCAGCGAAGCCGCTGCCGGCGAGGGCAGGCCCTGGAAATAACGCTTGTCCACCACCGCCGTGTTCACGTTGAAACGCGCCAGGCGCAGCGCCGCACAGGCGCAATAGACAAACGCCGCCACCCAGCCCCAGCGGCCAAGCCCTTGCAGCGCCCACACATAGGCGATCAAAGCTGGGGCCGCACCAAAGGAGACCATGTCGGACAGCGAATCCATCTGTTCGCCAAAGGCGCTCTGGGTATTGGTGAGGCGGGCGACGCGGCCGTCCAGGCTGTCCAGCACCATCGCGCAGAAAATGCCGATGGCCGCCATCTCGAAGCGACCATTCATCGCCATCACGATGGCGTAAAAACCGCCAAACAAGGCCGCCAGGGTGAACAGATTGGGCAGGATGTAAATGCCCTTGCGCCGCTTGCGCTCCAGCCCCTCGCTCCGCAGAGCCTCTTCACCTTCAAGCATCAAAAACCCCTTTAATCCAGACGGGATGCGTGGTACTAACTATTGAATCCATAGCGAGTTCAGTCTTCTGAAATGCGCCACGGGCCACCCCGCGCGCAGGCGTTGCAGTGTAGCGCCGCGCTGCGGGCAAAACGCCAACGAAAAAGGCCACCGAAGTGGCCTTTGCTCGAACCGAGGATTCGATCAGTTGCGGGTCTGGTCCACCAGCTTGTTCTTGGCGATCCAGGGCATCATGGCGCGCAGCTGGGCGCCCACTTTTTCGATGCTGTGGTCGGCGGTGTTGCGACGGCGGGCAGTCATGCTCGGGTAGTTCAGGCGGCCTTCCTGGATGAACATCTTGGCGTAGTCGCCGTTCTGAATGCGCTTGAGGGCATTGCGCATTGCCACGCGGGACTGGTCGTTGATGACTTCGGGGCCGGTCACGTACTCGCCGAACTCGGCGTTGTTCGAGATCGAATAGTTCATGTTGGCGATGCCGCCTTCGTAGATCAGGTCAACGATCAGCTTCAGCTCATGCAGACATTCGAAGTAGGCCATTTCAGGGGCGTAGCCGGCTTCGACCAGGGTTTCGTAACCCATCTTGATCAGCTCGACGGCGCCGCCGCACAGCACGGCCTGCTCGCCGAACAGGTCGGTCTCGGTTTCTTCCTTGAAGTTGGTCTCGATGATGCCGGCCTTGCCGCCACCGTTGGCCATGGCGTAGGACAGTGCCAGGTCACGGGCCTTGCCGGACTGGTCCTGGTGCACAGCGACCAGGTGGGGCACGCCGCCGCCCTGGGTGTAGGTGTTGCGCACGGTGTGGCCGGGGGCCTTGGGAGCGACCATCCACACGTCCAGATCAGCGCGGGGCACGACCTGGTTGTAATGCACGTTAAAGCCATGGGCAAAAGCCAGCGAAGCACCTTGCTTGATGTTGGGCTCGACGTTGTTCTTGTAGACCTCGGCGATCTGCTCGTCGGGCAACAGGATCATGACCACGTCAGCGGCCTTCACGGCGTCGTTGACTTCCATCACGGTCAGGCCAGCCTTGCCAACCTTGTCCCAGGAAGCGCCGCCCTTGCGCAGGCCGACCACGACCTTCACGCCGCTGTCGTTCAGGT
>CAZQXQ010000142.1:0-7307 GCA_964597235.1 uncultured Burkholderiaceae bacterium
CGTTCCCTTTTTAGCCGTCTTTAGCCCTGCAGGGGCTTAACTGACTGGCATTGCCTTGCGGCCTTGCTTTTCGATCAGCTTGATCAGCCCGCGCAGCTTGCGCCGCGCCTGCTCCAG
The DNA here is from genome assembly GCA_964597235.1 of uncultured Burkholderiaceae bacterium. Taxonomy (GTDB): domain Bacteria; phylum Pseudomonadota; class Gammaproteobacteria; order Burkholderiales; family Burkholderiaceae_C; genus CAYZPX01. The sequence continues at coordinate 118 of CAZQXQ010000142.1, forward strand.
CATGGGGAGGCTCACGTCCTGCCACCAGGTGTCGCTGGCCATGGCCTCGATCAGCAGCAGCTCGTTTTTCACAGCGGGCACGCTGCTCAGTTCCAGCAGACTGGTGGCCAGTTGCTGCGCCTTGCTTTGCAGGCGCGCCAGGCCGGGTTCAGCGCGCAGGCTGGCCAGCTGTACGCCCAGCATCAGCGCGTCAAAGCGTTTGGCGTCTTCGTCTTCGTCGCGCAGGCGGCTGGGCAGGCCCGACAGGTGTTCGGCCACCTCGTTCAGCTGCTCGGCACTGGGGCGCTTCCAGGCAGCGGCCTGGGACCAGGTTTCGACCCAACGGCGCTGGGGGCGCACCACAAAGTTGTCCAGCGACATGCCCGCCACTGTGCGCTGCAGCAGGCTGGCGGTGTCCTCGCGGATGGTGGCCTCGGTCAGCGCGAAGGACTGCACGGGCGCCTCGCCCGCGCCGCTGCCCTGCAGGCGCTGGTCCAGCAGGCCCAGCAGTTCCAGCCGGGCATTGAACAGGCGCTGCGACAGCGGCTGGCCCACCGCGCCCTCGCTGCCCTCCAGCGACTGGCTGAAAAACTCCAGGTTCTGGCAGAAGTCGAAAATGAAAAAATCCCGCTTGTCCTGATCCGGCCCGTACAGGTCCTTGCACAGCCGGGTCCCGCGCCCCACCATCTGCCAGAACTTGGCCTTGGAACGCACGATCTTGAAGAACACCAGGTTGACCACCTCCGGCACATCGATGCCCGTGTCCAGCATGTCCACCGAGATCGCGATGTGCGGTGCCTGGTCCTTTTGCGAGAACTGCTCGATCAGCGATTGCGCGTATTCGGTCTTGAAAGTGATCACCCGCGCAAACTCGCCCCGGTACTGCGGGTGGTTGGCATTGAAGCGCTCGGCAATGAACTCGGCGTGCGCCTGGTTCTTGGCAAAGACGATGGTCTTGCCCAGGCGGTCGCCGCCCGCCACCTTGTGGCCGCGCTCCATCAGCAGCGCCAGCATCTTGTCCACGGTGTCGGTGTTGAACAGCCACTGGTTGACGGCCTCGGCGCTGACCTCCTCGGGTGGCTCGCCACCGTCTTCGTCCCATTCCAGCGCGTCCCACTGGTCTTTTTCATCCTCGCTCAGGTCGTTGTAGCGGATGCCCTGGCGCTGGAACTTCAGTGGCACCGACACGGCCCGGGGCGGCGCAAGGTACCCCTCGGCAATGGCGTCGTCCAGGCCATAGGCATCGGTGGGCACGCCGCTCTCCAGGCCGAACAGGCGGTAGGTGTTGCGGTCGATCTCGTCCTTGGGCGTGGCCGTCAGGCCCACCAGCAGTGCATCGAAGTAGTTGAAGATGGCGCCGTATTTTTGGTAGATGGAGCGGTGCGCCTCGTCCACCACGATGAGGTCGAAGTGCCCCACGCCAAAGCGGCGCTGGCCCCCGGCTGCGCCGTCGTTGATCAGGCCCATCATCGTTGGGTAGGTGCAGACATAGACCCGTCCCTCCGTGGCCTTGTCGGTCACCAGGTTGACCGGCGCCGCGTCAGGCAGGTGGGCCTTGAAAGCGTTGACCGCCTGGTTGACCAGCGCCACCCGGTCGGCCAGAAACAGCACGCGCTTGACCCAGCCCGCCCGCATCAGCACATCCACCAGCGCAATCACCGTGCGGGTCTTGCCCGCGCCGGTGGCCATCACCACCAGCGCCTTGCGGTGCTGGTCGCGTTCAAAGGTTTCCAGGATGCGGCGGATGGCGCGCTGCTGGTAATGCCGCTCTACGATGCCCGGTGCAATCGGCAGCGTGGCCAGCGGCTTGCGGGTGCTGCGGCGCTGCACCATCAGCGCCAGTTCGTCCTTGGTGTGAAAGCCCTGCACCGCACGCGGCGGGCTGGTGGCGTCGTCCCAGATCCAGTGCTCGTAGCCGTTGCTGCCGTACAGCACCGGGCGCTGACCAAACTGCGCCTGCAGGCAGTCGGCGTACAGGCGGGCTTGCTGCTCACCTTCTTTGGCATTGCGGCGGCTGCGCTTGGCTTCCACCAGCGCCAGGGGCTTGCCGTCATCGCCCCACAGCACATAGTCCACATAGCCCTTGCCCTGGGTGTTGGGCATGCCCTGCACTTCAAACTCGCGGTCACGTGGCTGGTCCAGCGCCCAGCCAGCTTCTTTCAGCAGCAGGTCGATGAACAAGTCGCGCGTGGCGGCCTCGTGGTAGTCGTGCGCCAGCGCGGGCTGGGCGGCGTTTGCGGCTTTGGCGGCGGCAATCTCGGCGCGGTAGCGGGCCAGTTCGGCATCCAGCGCGGCGTTGCGCTCGGCGGCTGCGCGCAGCTGGGCATCGCGCTCGGCCAGGGCCTGGGCTTGTTGGGCCAGCGCCTCTTGCGCGGCCACCTGGGCGGCGCGGCTGCTGGGCTGAGCTTGTGCCAGCGCCTCGGCGGAGGGCGGCTGCGGCAGCCAAGCGGCGTTGAACTGCAAGCCGGGGTCGGGCCGGTCGCTGACCTTGCGGGCGTACTGGCGCGCCAGCCAGAAGGCCACGTGGAACAGCTCGCGCAGCGCGGCCAGCGCATCCTGCGGCGGCACGGGCCGCGTCTGGTGCACCGCGTGGTTGCCCAGGCGGCGGATCACGTCCATCTTGGCATGCACCGCCGGCCCCACCAGCTGCTGAAAGCTGGGCTCGAACAAAAACGCCGACAAATCCGCCTTGTAGGGCATGCGCAGGCTGCCGCCCCGGCCCCCTTCAGCCTGGTACAGCCAAGCCACGGCCAGCTCCAGCGTGCGGCGGGCATAGAAGCAGGCGGTGCGCGGGTCGGCCAGCGCTGCGGCCTCGGCACGGCGGGCCTCGGCCAGCAGCTCGGGCCAGTCGGGATGGAGGAAGGCGAAGTTGGATGCAGTGTTCATTCGCAGTGCGTAGTCCCTGTTCACAGTACCTGCGCCTGGACGATGACCTGATCGCGGAGTGCGATTGATGAGCGCATGGCGGCGGGTGGCCTTAAAAAAGTGATCGAATCAACTACTCGCCCGAGAGCGCCAATCGCTGATGGCTTGATGGAGTTCGTCGGCAAAGATCTTGAGCGCCCCGCGAACCGCTTCCGTTCGTCCAACCACCCGCGCGATGTCTCCTGGTGAGCGCTGGAGGCTGTCTGCCAAGGTGGCGTAGCGGACCTTGATGATGTTGGTGGGCTTGTCGCTCGCATTGTCAAACTGCTGTCGCAGATGGGCCAGCAAGGTGACCAAGTTGGGAGCCCCCAAGAATTGCGCGTATTCACTCGCGTGTTCCTGCATCGTGCGGTAAATCCAGTCTTCGGGCGGCGCGCTCCCTGGCAAGAACAAGGGCTTGACGATCCGGTTGTAACGCGCTGCCGCCTGCGTGATCTGGGGCAACACCTCCTGTGCGTCCCCGTCCAACACCAGCACAAACTCATCCAGGAGATTGAACTTTCCCAAGGCATCCACATGCTGGGCAAATTGGTCTTTACCGGTATCTCGCCCAACGGTGATGTTGTCAGGCGTGAGGTTCAGTTGGGGGTTGAGTTGATCGAGCACGCCCAGAATCAGCCCCTCGGCCACGTTGTCTTCACACAGCACCGACAACTTGTCTTGGGGACGACCATAAAACGCGCGTTGAAAGATGTCGCGGTACGGGGGCTGCACCCGTACGTTGTCAACCGTTCTCTCTAAAAATACACGGCCTTCGGGTGGCACGCTTTCCAGCACCACCGGGCTGTGCGAGGTCACGATGATCTGCAAGTTGTTGCGCAAAGCCAGCCGTTGCAGTTCCAGCATGACCTGTTGTTGCGTGAAGGGGTGGAGCCCCGCCTCGATTTCGTCAATCAGAATCAGCGCATTGCGCAAACGCGAGATGTCTTTGGAGATGCGCAGCAGCGCACGTTCACCCGCCGACATGTGGAACTCAGAATACGCCGTTGTCGCGTCCTCCCGATCGGCAAACAGCAGGTCTTTGCCCTTGAGCGTGAGCAGCTTCAAACCCCGGTACTTGAAGGGCAGCACCCGATGTGCAAACGCAATCAAGTCGGCATCCAGATCGGTTTGGCCAAAGGCTTGATTGCCAATTTGCAAAATGCTGCGGACTTCGGAGGGGCTGGTCAGGTTGGCCAGGGTCCGCAGGTATAGCTCGCGCTGCGGTTGCTGGCCGCCTTTGCGGCCCATGAAGCTCTTGCTCCAAGACTTCAGTCGTCGCCACGTCATGCCCTGCTTGGCGCCGCCCTCCATGAAGTAGTACTCAAAGGTCGGGCTGCCCAAGTGGTCTGAGACTTCGGGTTGCCTGGGAGCTTTGAGGTTGGGAAATAACACCGCAGGGCTGTAGTCCCGTGCTCCGGGCACGTCGTAGGCGCAGGCGCAGGCGAAAAGCACGGTGGATTTTCCGCAGCCATTGGGGCCAGCGATCACCGTGACCGGGTAAGAAAAGCTGACCGGCAAGTCCCGGATGCCACGCAAATTCTCGATGCGCACCGATTCCAGAAACTGGGGCAACTGGGGCTTCTTGGCGCGCAGCTGGTCCCAGATTTGGGCAAAGGTTTTTTGGATCAGACTCATGGGGATTCCTTGTCATCCAGTGGCAGCACCATGATCCAGCAGTGCTACCACCAGCGCACGCAGTTCCGGTAAGTCGGCGTGGATGGTGTTCCAGACCAGCTTGTAGTCCACCTTGAAGTACCCATGTGCGACGCGGTTGCGCATGGTGTACATCAGCGCCCATGGCACCTGGGCGTGGCTGGTGGCAAAGGCGGGGTGAAACCTTTCGACGTTGTGGGCGGCTTCGCCCAGGATCTCGAAATTGCGCACCACGGCGTCTTGCGTTTTTTCGTCGGCCAAAAATGCGGTTTCTGTCATGCCATCGACATACCGGTGAATGCGGTCGATGGCCTCCACGATGTGGGCCAGGTAGTCGGGCACCCGCAGTGCGTCAGCCTTGCTCACAGCGCCTGCGCCTGGGCAATGACCTGGTCGCGGAACTTGGCGGGCAGGCTTTTGGGGGTAAGCACATCCACCGGGATGCCCAGCAGTTGCCCCAGTTCGAGCTGGATCTTGGCAATGTCCATGAGCGTGGTTTCGGGCGCGGGCTCCACCAGAATGTCCAGGTCACTTTCGTCGGTGTCATCGCCGTGCACCACTGAGCCGAACACGCGCACGTTGGTCACGCGGTGGCGCAGGGCAATGGCGCGGATGGCGTCGCGGTGGTTGTGCAGAGCAGTGGATGGGCGCATGGCGGAGGGTCCTGGGTGTGAGGGAAAACTTGTATCACAAGGCCCCCGCAAACGCCCGCTGTTGCAGCGAGGCAAACAGCGCATCGAGTGCGGCCAGTGCCTGGCGGTGGGTGGCTTTGAGGGTTTCGATGGCGGCGATGCGGGTGGCGAAGGTTTGTTGGAGGGGGAGGGGGGGAACCAAAAGCGGAAAGCGCCGCAGTTGCGTCATGTTGATCGACGCAATGCCGGTGGTTTGCTTTGCCGAACGCAAAAAGTAATTTTTGCCTCGCGTGCTACCAACAAGCCAATTGAGAAATAGCGGGTGCAGAGCCGCGTGCGTAAGACGCACTCGAAAAATGTGGTTTTGATGAATGCACTCGGGTAATTCGTTGTGCCACAGCGAGCCACGCCCCAATTTGTCTGGGTCACCGCCTTCGGTCAGAAGTAGGTCGTCCTTTTGCAGGCGGTACTTGGCGATCTCGTCCTCTGTTGCCTCAATGGATTTGATGTCACCCAGCCGCAGCGCCTTGTCCTGCACATTGGCCACTGCGAGATAGGGCACTTTCCGCGTGACTTTGCCTTCCAGCTTTCGGCCTTTGGTGACCCCGGAAGTGATGGCGGCTACCTCGCCCAAGGTCAGCGTGTCGGGCCAACCCCGATCATTCGCCACCGGGTCCCCAAACATCTCCAAAAAGAGCGACTGGGTCAGGCTGTCGAGCAGGGCCAGGGCGGCGCGGCGTTGGGTGCGGAGGGTTTCGGCCTGGTCGAGGATGGCGGCGATGCGGCGTTGTTCCTCCAGCGGGGGCAGGGGGATCTGAATTGATGCCACAAATGCAGGACGTGCGCGTAGGAGTGAGCCTCCGACGCCAGAAACCGTCTGCATAAATTGCTGGTGAAATGGATCGCCCACCAGAACATGCCGCAGGTATCTCGGGAAAACCTTTTCGCTTCTAAAAACGATCCATTCTCCGGAGCCAATCAACCTTCGGCCACGGTCATCGCCCACAACCCAAGCACGCCGAATATGTGGAACGATCTTTGAAAGCAGAACATCGTTTGGCTGGACGATTTGCTTGGTGGAGCCGATCTCAGCACCAAGCGCGATCTCCGGCTGTCCGGCATCAAAGGCAGGGATGCTGTACAGATCAAATTCTTCGTCTGGAAACTGTAGTGGGTTCACGCTTCCACCGCGCGCCACCATCAGATCGCCAACTGGAATCATTGGGGCGGCACTCACGTCAACATCCCCCCCAGCGCATCCATCCCCCGCACTTTTTGAATTTGTATTTGCTTCATTTTTAATAGCTGCTTCCGCTTGTATTACGGGGGCTAGAGCCGTTTTTGACCACCATCAATCCAGCACCCACTGACCATGCTGGGCAATCGCCTGGTGCATCGCGTCCGGGGCCAGATCCAGCTCGCCGGGCCAGGTCAGCACGCCATCTTGCAATCGCGCCTGCCGAAACTCTGCGGGCTGGCTCAGGCGCGCAAACACGCCCCGAAAGGCAGACGGCAAAAAGATCACCTGGCCTTGCAGGCCATCACGAAACCGCACCCACAGCGCAGCGTCGTTTTGTACTTTGACTTCGGTGACATCCCAGGGCATGACCATGGCGGACTCCTTTGCAGGTGGTGGGGTGAATGGGTACGGGGCAAGTGTCGGCTTTCAGGGTGGGCTTGTCAGCATCCCCTCCAACGCATCCATCCCCCGCGCCATCTCGTCTTCCAGCGCCCGCAACTCGGCCAGGATGTCCGCCGGCGCCCGGTGCTGCACTACCTCATGCACGACTTCCTTGTACCTGTTGATGCTCAGGTCGTAGCCGTTGGCCTCGATGTCGGCCTTGGGCACGCAAAAGCTTTGCGCGGTGCGGGGGCGCTCGCGTTCGGTGCTGTGGCGCTGGCCCCAGCGCGCCAGCAGGTCGGGCAGGTTGTTCTTAGCGTGCTCTGATTCTGATAGCTGGCTGCGCCCGTCTTTAAAGGGCTGGAGGCCTAAAAGGCTTGCATCCAGCAGCGGCTGGC
>CAZQXQ010000143.1:0-7266 GCA_964597235.1 uncultured Burkholderiaceae bacterium
TGCGCAAGATCGAGGCCGTGCGCAAGCGCATCGACGCCAGCGGCAAGGACATCCGTCTGGAAGTGGATGGTGGCATCAAGGCCGACAACATCCGCCGCGTGGCCGATGCAGGTGCCGACACCTTCGTGGCCGGCAGCGCCATTTTTGGCAAGCCGGATTACCAGGGCGTGATCGACCAGATGCGGGTGGCGCTGGCGGCCTGAGCGGGCGGGGTTCTTCAGGAGCGGCGGTGTTGGGTGCCTGTACCGTTCAGCGCGGCTTCTCTGTTTTGGAGCTGATGGTCACCGTGGCCATCTTGGCCGTTTTGGCCATCTTGGCTGGCCCCAGCTTTCAGCCCTTGATAGAGCGTTGGCGTGTGCGCAGCGCTGCGGAAGACTTGGCTTCCACCCTGTACTTTGTGCGCTCGGAGGGCATCAAGCGCGGGGGGGGCGTGATCCTCAAGGCCAGCGATGGCGCCGATTGGAGCCAGGGCCTGATCGTCTTTCAGGATGTCAATGGCAACGGAACACAAGACACCTGCGACACCACCAGCGTCAACGCTCCCAACGAATGCGACCTGCGCGTCACAGCGGCCTCGGCGCAAGTCAGCATCACGCCCGATCCTGCCGATACCACCACGGTGACGGCCGACCGTTGGGGGGCTTTCAGCGCAAGCGTGACCTGGGTGGTGGCCCCCAAAGGGGCAGGTGCCAGCCACGCCAGTGCGCGCAAACTCTGTCTTGCGGCCAGCGGCCGCGTCAAGCAGGTGCAAGGAGGTGCTTCATGCGACGACTAAGCCCCCGCGCCATTCGATCACGCCAGGGTGCCGGGAAGGCCCCCGCACGCGGCATCACGCTGATTGAGTCCCTGGTCGCCATCGTCGTCGTGGCCCTGGGCATTCTGGGGATTCTGGGCGTGCAACTGCGCAACCTGACCGATACCCAGACCACCGTGCGCCGGGCGCAGGCCGTCCGGCTGATTGAAGACCTGAGCGAGCGCATGAAGGTCAATCCCAATGCGCTCAAGCACCTGGCCAACTACGTCTCGGGCTTTGACGACCTCCCCACGCCTGGGAGCTGCGCCACGGCCTGTTCCGCCGCAGAGCAAGCCAGCTACGACCTGGCGGTCTGGAAGCAAACCGTGGCCAGCAGCCTGCCGCTGGGCAAAGCCAGTGTGTTTGTGCCCCCGGCCGAGAGCGCCTTGTCCACAGGACAGGGCCGTCAACTGGGCGTGATGATTGCCTGGCGTGAGAACGAGCGGGTGGCCAAGGTTTCCGCAGACGATGACAAAGACGCGACCTCCTACCGGGGGGCCATCAATGCCAGTCTGGGTGCCGGAGACCTTATGTGCCCCGACGGCCACACCTGCCATCTGCAATACCTGTCGGTATCTGCCCGGTGCGCACCCTATGACGATGGCAGTGGCACCTGGGCGTTTCACTGTCCATGACACCCCCCGCGGGAAGCCCACACCATGCCCACGATGAACCCCTTGCCAACGCCTCGCCGCCAGCGCGGTTTCTCGCTGGTGGAGCTGATGGTGGGCCTGTCGATTGGCCTGCTGGTGATGGTGGTGGCTATCGGTGCGGTGCTGGCCTCGCGTGGCCTGACTGGCACGGTCAGCGATGCCAGCACCCTGCAGCAGCAAGGCGCCTATGCGCTGCGCGTGATGGGCGTTCAGCTGCGCCATGCGGGCTCGCTCTACCTCAACCCCGACAGTTCGGGGGGCAACAGCACCGATCCTTTGAGTACCGTGGTGTTTGAGACCGAGGCCAAACCGGCGGACAGCACCGGAGCTGCCCTTGCTTTCAGCCCAGAGCAAGCGATCCGGTACGACAGCACGGGCGACACTTTGTCGATGACCTTCCGTCGCTACAAAGACCGAATGTTCGTGGCCAGCGATCCCGTGACCTGGGTGCACAACTGCCTGGGGGGGCCCAGCGACATCCCGGACAGTCCGAACGGCAAAGACGAAGCCGTTGAGAGTATTTTTCGTTTCGACGCCACCAAAAACGTGCTCACCTGTGCTGGCAACGGCGCCACGGCCCAAGCAATCGTGCAGAACGTGGCGCAGTTCCAGCTGACCTACCTGGAGCAAGTCACCGACGCAGGCGGCACCAAGGTGAGGTACGTCCCCGCCAGCGATGTGACCGAGTGGCGCAGCGTGCAGGGCATTCAGGTGTGTCTGGTGCTCTACGGTGACGAAGCCATCGACCTGCCTGCGGGAACCGATTCGGTCACCCTCAAGGCCCGCAGCTACACCGACTGTGCCGGCAACCGCGTGGACATGGCTGGGCTCACGGGCGTGCGCAAGAACCGCATGCACGTCCTGTTTCGCAACGTTTTTCAACTGCGCAGCCAGTGGCTGCCGCCCAGCCAATGAGGCGCGCTATGCAACGCAGGCCATTTCATCCAACCGGATTGCAGCACCAGCGCGGCATCGCCTTGTTTGCGGTGATGGTGTTTGTCATGCTGGCAATGCTGCTGGCGGTATGGGCCTCGCGCACTTCGATCGTCAATGAAATGGTGGTGGGCAACGATGTCGATTACCAACGTGCGTTTGAAGCCGCACAGGCCTTGCTGCAGGATGCCGAGCTGGACATCCGTGGCGAAACCGCAGATGGCACACTGTGCAGCGCACCCCCTTGCCGCGCCTTTACCAATGGTGCGATGCAGTTCCCCACCGAGGGTAAAGACATCAACGCCTTGATCACGGCGCTGAACAGCGAAACCACCAAATGCAAGGATGGCCTGTGCACGCGACGCACCGGACGGCAGGATTTCTGGAACTACACCCAAAACACCAGTCCGGCCCCTGCAGATTTACAGACAGGGGAAGTTCCCCTGGAGGATCTGACCAAAACAGGTATAGGGGTTCGCTATGGCCAGTTCACCGGCGCCCAGATCGGCGACAGCACCAAGCCAGCCAACCCCATCCTGGCCAACCGGAACACGGGGCAAGGTGGCTGGTACTGGATCGAAATCCTGCCCTACAGCGACAAGGCGAAGAACGCCAATCTGATCGTGGATGCCCCCGGCAACCAATTGCCCCTGAACCTGGATGTGTACGTCGTTTACCGCATCACGGCCTTGGTCCGTGGGCGTAAACCCGGCACCATGGTCGTGCTGCAAGAAACCTATGCCCGTCAGCGGATGAGAGACTGAATTTGCTATCAAATAAATAGCTAATACCGCTTGAATATAAAGGCTTTCAAGCTATTTTGACCACTAAACCATCACAGCCTCGCACTGAGGAGTGCGCCATGCACCACTGCGCTATGCCCCCTCCATTTCGCAAACACCTGCTCGCGCTGGTCGCGCTGACCGCATTGACGCCCGCCGCCACCTGGTCCCTGGATCTGGTCCAGGAGCCGCCGTTGCCCAAAGCCCGAGCCTCGTTTGTGGCACCGAATGTGATTATTTCGATAGATGATTCGGGGAGTATGGATTGGGGTGTGAAGACCACCAGTGATGGCTCCACAAGAACCGGAAAAGGTTATACCGAACCGAAAGATGATGGCACATGGGAAAGTAATGCTAAGCGCATCAATGTTCTTAAATATGCCCTCAAAACTGTTTTCAATAATAAAGAACTGATACCAGAAAATAAATTACGCATTGCATGGCAAGCAATGCACAACAATGGTAATTCAAGCGGTGCAGGAAGCGTCGATAGCGCCAGCATGAATACTAATTCCATGCGTCCTATCGACGCGACTGTGGGCATAACAACACACCGTGCGAATTTTCTAGATTTTGTTAATAAATTGGTTGCAAACAATGGCACGCCATCGCACGAAATGTTCAGTAAGGCGGATGCCTACTTGCGACGAGCACTCAGTAAAAACAGCCCTTGGTCCACTGATCCTGGGGGCAGCGGAAGCAAAAGCACTGAGTATTTAGGATGCCGCCGTAATTACCACATCATGATGACCGACGGGGTATGGAACAGCCTGACCGACACTTACAAAAGTGGTGAGCAAGACGGAAAAAATTGGGTTGTGTCGGGCGATCGACAGGCTTACAGCACTACCTCCGATCAAACCCGCATTTATCGCGATGGCTATGCCAACATGGTGGCCGACTGGGCCTTCAAAAGCTGGATGGAGCCTTTGCAATCTGCATCCAGTCTGAAAGACGCGGACAAACTCAAACCATCGAAGGTCTATGAAGAGGCGCCAATTTCAAAAAACTTCACAAGAATCAAAAAAACGGGAACAGAAGATTCTCAGCCTTGCTTAAGCTGGGCAAAAAATAAACCAAAGACGGATGCAAACTGTATTCAATGGACTCAAAAAGATGTTTTTGCAACAAAATCTGTCGATTTGCAGAAATACTGGAATCCAGAATATAACCCCGCCACTTGGCCCCACCTGGTTACATATACTATCGGTTTTAGTGAGCAAGCAACTAAATGGAATTCAAGGACTAATATTGCCTCTCCGGCCCTGATGGATCAGGTGCCCATTGGATTTTCCAATGATGGGTTTGTTGATTTGGTGACCGGATGGGCGCAGTGGCCTGATCTGATGTCTAGTACTTACCATGTAAGTGATTCGGACTCTGACCGTGCCTTGGATCTTTGGCACGCTGCCATCAATGGCCGCGGCCGTTTCTATGCAGTCACGGAAGCCGAGGACTTGGGCAAGGCCTTCACCGAAATCATCGGGAAAATCAACGACGAGAGCGCCCCTCTGCCCGACAAAATATCCGCTGGTGGCGCAAGCAGCGGATATAATATTTCACAAAACAACGCGGGATTATTCGCCTCGGTCTATAACCCCAAAGCAGGCTGGAGCGGCTCCATTACGGCAACCCGCGCTCGGGAACCTGAAGAATATGCCTGCCCCACCAAAGATGACCCGGCCGCAAAATGCCTGAGATTTCCCGATCCGATTGCGGCTTGGGAGGGAAAAACCACGGCCCAGCGGCTCGATGAGCTGACCTCGCTGGATAGCCGACTGATTCTGAGCTGGAGCGACCAATGGGTCGGCGCCAGCAACGCAGCCAAGGGTGGCGTTCCCTTCAAGTGGGCGACCGACAGCAGCAACCTGAGCACGGCACAAAAAGCCCTGTTGGGCAAAGAAAGCAGCGACACCAGCGCCACCGTGGCCACCAAAGGCGAGAACATCCTCAACTACCTTCGCGGTGATCGCAGCCTTGAAGGCGGAACGACCGACAAGCCGTTCCGGGTCCGCAGCAGCCGTCAGGGCGACATTGTCAATTCCGACATTTGGTACACGGGGACCCCCATCAGCAACCTGTCGCTCAGCGGTTACAGCGACTTTGCCAAAGCCCAGAAAAACCGTACCCCCATGCTATATGTGGGGGGCAACGACGGCATGTTGCACGGCTTTTCTGCGCAGGACGGCAAGGAAAAAATCGCCTATGTGCCCCGCGGCGTGATCGCGGATCTGAAAAACCTGACGGATCCCAATTACCAGCACCGCTACTACGTGGATGGCTCGCCCATGACTGGGGATATCAAGGACAGCAACACCTGGAAAACCTTGCTCGTGGGCACCCTGGGCGCAGGCGGTAAAGGTTATTTTGTGCTGGACGTCACCAACCCCGCCGGCTTTGCCACCGCATCGGCCTCCAGCCTGGTCGTGCTGGACCGCACGCGTGGCAACAGCGAGACAGCACCCGTCTGCACGGCCCTGACTGGTGCCGAAAAAACGGCCTGCACCAGCGCCGTGGAGGAAGACAGGGACATTGGCAACATCACGGCCCAACCGGTACGCAACCCCGCTAATCAGCAAGAGGCCACGCAGATCGCCCGACTGAACAACGGCAGCTGGGCCGTGGTGATGGGCAATGGCTACAACAGTGCGAATCAGCGCCCGGTGCTGCTGGTGCAATACCTGGATGGCAACAAGACGCTCAAGCGCATTCAGGCCACCACCGATGCCACGGGCAGCGGGAACGCCAAAGACAACGGCCTTGCAGCTCCCACGCTGGTGGACCTGGATGGCGACGGCAAGACCGATGTGGTCTATGCGGGCGACAACCTCGGCAACCTGTGGAAGTTTGACCTGACCAGCGCCAATGAGAGCGACTGGAGCGTGGCTTTTGGCAACAACAAACCCCTGTTCACTGCGCGCGGCCCGGTGGCGTTGAACGGCACGCGCGACCAGGTGCAGCCGATCACCGCCCCACCCATCGTGCGCCCTAGCGACCGCTCGCTGTGCGACGTGGATACCGAGGGTAAGTGCAAAGCCGAAAGCACCCGCGCCCTGGGCGGGATGATGGTGGCCTTTGGCACCGGCCGCAACGTCACCGCCAACGACCGCCGCACCGACCTTACGCAAAACGTGCAGACCCTGTACTCCGTGCTGGACAACACGCGCTATCGCATGAAAGCCGACAAGAGCGCGCTGGAGGTCCACCCGGGGGATTGCGCCACCAAACCTGAGCCTTGCGTCCCCGTCCCCGCACCGGTCGGCACCTTGGCGGCAGATGGCAAGCCTTTGGCCAAACAGACCATCACGACCATTTCCGGCAACTTTGCCACCGTCACCGCGACGCAGGAATTGAAGATGGAAAGCTGGAAGAACTACAAGGGCTGGTATGTGGACCTGCCTTATACCGGGGAGCGCTTGCTCAAGCCCATGCAGTTCTATGACGGCAGCAACATTTTGGCGGTCTATACCGAATCGCCCTCGGGAACCACGAGCAGCGACACCACCAATAGCAGCGAAAGCTGCGTTCCGCAGGTCGTGGAAACCAGCACCGGCAGCCAGTTTCGCACCCTGATCAACATCATGGATGGCAAGATCCCCAGGGTTCCGCTGGTGGACCTGGACGGCAACGGGGTTTACAGCGCCACCGGCGACAAAAAAGTGGTCCGGGCTGCGGTAAATACCGGCACCCCCCTGTTGATCACCAAGCGCGATCGCATCGTGGACCTGACTGGTGGCGGCAGCGGCACCCTGGCCCGCATGCCCGAGCAATCCATGCGCCCCAGCTGGCGCCAGCTGCGCTAAGCTTTTTGGAGCAAGCAGGTTTTATGAAACACCCCCAGCAAGGCTTTACCCTCATCGAGGTCATGATCACGGTCGCCATCATTGGCATCGTGTCGGCGATTGCCTATCCCAGCTACACCGAATACATCCGCCGTGGACACCGTGCGGACGCCAGGGCCGGGCTGTTGCAGGCCGCCCAGTGGATGGAGCGTGCCGCCACGGCGACGGGCTCCTACCCCACGGCCTTGCCAGAGGCACTGACCTGGACCACCCAAGTTCGACACTTCCTCCCCGGTTTTCGGCCATTTCGAGGGGTGGGGTCT
>CAZQXQ010000144.1:0-7247 GCA_964597235.1 uncultured Burkholderiaceae bacterium
CGTCGTCGTACTCGAACATCGGGAAGTCCACCACCCACATCGGGGCCCAGCGGTCCTCGAACAGGCCGTGCTTCTTGGCAAATTCGCTGTGGCCGATCTTCAGGCGCAGTGCACCGATGGAATCGTTGACGACCTTTTCCTTGTCGGCGCCGAAGAACAGCAGATCGCCGTTCTGGGCACCCGTGCGCTGGAGGATCTCGGCGATCGCGGCGTCGTGGATGTTCTTGACGATGGGCGATTGCAGGCCGTCACGGCCCTGGGCCACGTCGTTGACCTTGATCCAGGCCAGGCCCTTGGCGCCGTAGATCTTGACGAACTCGGTGTAGCCGTCGATTTCGCCACGGCTCATTTCACCGCCGCTGGGCACGCGCAGGGCGACCACGCGGCCGCCCTTCATGTTGGCCGCGCCGGAGAAGACCTTGAAGTCCACGTCCTTCATCACGTCGGTCAATTCGGTGAATTCGAGCTTGACGCGCAGGTCCGGCTTGTCGGAGCCAAAGCGATGCATGGCCTCGGCGTAGGGCATGATGGGGAAGTCGCCCAGGTCCACGCCCAGCTGGGTCTTGAACACGTCGGTGATCATGCCCTGGAAGATGGAACGGATGTCTTCCTCGCCCAGGAACGAGGTTTCGATATCGATCTGGGTGAATTCAGGCTGGCGGTCGGCGCGCAGGTCTTCGTCACGGAAGCACTTGGTGATCTGGTAGTAGCGATCGTAGCCAGCCACCATCAAAAGCTGCTTGAACAGCTGGGGCGACTGGGGCAGCGCGAAGAACTGACCGTCATGGACGCGGCTGGGCACCAGGTAGTCGCGGGCGCCTTCGGGCGTGGACTTGGTGAGCATCGGCGTCTCGATGTCGATGAAACCGTTGGCATCCAGGAAATTGCGCACCTGCATCGCCACCTTGTAGCGCAGCATCAGGTTGCGCTGCATGTAGGGGCGGCGCAGGTCCAGCACGCGGTGGGTCAGGCGGGTGGTTTCGGAGAGGTTGTCCTCGTCCAGCTGGAACGGGGGCGTGACCGAGGGGTTCAGCACATTCAGCTCGTGGCACAGCACTTCGATCTGGCCGCTCTTGAGCTTGTCGTTGGTGGTGCCGGCCGGACGGGCGCGGACCAAGCCCTTGACCTGCACGCAGAACTCATTGCGGACATCCTCGGCGACCTTGAACATCTCGGGGCGGTCTGGGTCACAGACGACCTGGACATAGCCTTCGCGGTCCCGCAGGTCGATGAAGATCACGCCGCCGTGGTCACGACGACGGTTGACCCAGCCTGACAAGGTTACGGTTTGGCCCAGGAGGGCTTCGGTCACAAGACCGCAGTAGTGAGAGCGCATGGCCATGGTTGAATTTCCGGCGCCTCGGGGGCGCAACTAAGGGAACGAAGGGTGGTTTTTATTTGGAGGCGTCGAGGTTCAAGGGCGGTGGCGTCACCACCCCCATCGACACGATGTACTTGAGCGCCACATCGATGCCCATTTCGAGTTCGATGCATTCGCTCTTGCGCACCATCACGAAGTAGCCCCCGGTGGGGTTGGGCGTGGTGGGCACATAGACACTGACGTATTCGTCACGCAGGTAGGTCGCGACCTCGCCGCTGGGCGAACCGGTGATGAAGCCCACCGTCCAGACCCCTTCACGGGGCCACTGCACCAGCACGGCAGTGCGAAATGCATTGCCGCTTTCGGAGAACAGGGTGTCCGAGACCTGCTTGACGCTGGAATAGATAGAGCGCACCACCGGAATGCTGTGGACTACGGCGTCGCCCCACTGCACGATTTTTCGGCCAGCGAAGTTGCTGGCCGCCGCACCCACCACCAGCAGGATGAGCAAAGTGAGCACCACACCAAAGCCCGGCACATGCACCCCCAGCAGGGTGTCGGGGTGCCAGTTCTCAGGAAGGATGGTCAGGGTCTGGTCCAGGGTGCCCACGATCCAGTTGAGCACCCAGGCGGTGATCACCCCGGGGACGATCACCAGCAGACCGGTGAAGAGCCATTTGCGCAGTGCGGACATTGCGCCTCAGGCTTTAGGAGTAGAACTGGCCGCTGGGGCCGTGGATGCTACGCTAGCCGCTTCTGTTTTAGGAGCAGACTCGCCAGTGGAAGTCTTGGCCTCGGTCGCGGGAGCGGAGGTTCCGCTGGCACCACCGCTGCCACCACGAAAATCGGTGACGTACCAGCCGGAGCCCTTGAGCTGGAAACCGGCCGCCGTGACCTGTTTGGCAAAGGTCTCGGCCCCGCACGCGGGGCAGGTGGTCAGGGGCGCGTCGGACATTTTTTGCAGCACATCCTTGGCGTGGCCACAGGTGCCGCATCGGTAGGCGTAAATAGGCATGTGTTCAGGGGGTCAGGAAAGTGCAAAGCCGGCAATTATAGGCGGGGGGCCTTTTCTCAAGCCCCTGCGCCCACTGCGGCCGGACGACCAGTCCCGCGTCACTCCACCCCTACCAGACGGTGGTGGCTGGCATGGCGATTACGGATCGCCTGGGGGCCCAAAGAACCGCCCAACATGCCAACCACAGCGGCCAGAACCCCAGCCAACTGGGCCGGGAAGACCTCCCCCGCTGGCGTCAACAGGAACATCAGCCAGGCCAGCAAGCCCAGGCTGATCGCAAAGAGCGCCCCTTGCGTGGTCGCCCGCTGCCAATACAGCCCCGCGACCAACGGCACGAAGCCGCCCACCAGCGTGACCTGGTAAGCGCCGGAGACCATCTCGTAAATCGAGGTGCCTTGCATCCAGATGGCATAGGCCAGCACCAGCGCACTGAACACCAGCACCGTGATGCGCATGGTCAGCAGCTCCTCGCGGTCGCTGCGATGCGGACGGAACTGGCGCCAGATGTTTTCGGCAAAGGTCACGCTGGGCGCCAGCAAGGTGGCCGACGCGCAGGACTTGATGGCCGACAGCAGCGCACCAAAGAACAGCACCTGCATCACAAAGGGCATGTGCTCCAGCACCAGCGTGGGCAGCACCTTTTGCGGGTCGTCGGCCAGCAGGGCCTGCGCCTGCTCCGGCATGATGATCAGCGCGCTGACCACCAGAAACATGGGCACAAAGGCGAACAGGATGTAGCAAACGCCGCCAATGATGGGCCCCCAGGTGGCCGCGCGCAGGTCGCGGGCAGACATCACGCGCTGGAACACGTCCTGCTGGGGGATGGAGCCCAGCATCATGGTGATCGCGGCGGCGATGAAGAAAACGATGTCGTGAAACCGGGGCTCGGGCAGGAAACGGAACAGGTCGCGGCTGGCGGCCAAGTCGATCACCTTGTCCGCTCCGCCCGCCTGATCGCTGGCAAACACCGCCAGGATGGCCAGGCCGCCCACCAGGATGATCATCTGGATGAAATCGGTCACCGCCACCGACCACATGCCGCCGTACAGGGTGTAGGCCAGGATGGACACCACGCCGATCACCATGCCCAGCGCCACGCTCACCGCGCCGCCCGACAGCAAGTGAAACACCAAGCCCAGCGCCGTGACCTGCGCGGACACCCAGCCCAGATAACTGACCATGATGATCAGCGAGGCCAGCACCTCCACCGTGCGGCCATAGCGCTCGCGGTAATAGTCGCTGATGGTCAGCAGGTTCATCCGGTACAGGCGGGCGGCAAAAAAGGCGCCCACCAGAATCAGGCAGCTGCCGGCGCCAAACGGGTCTTCCACCACCTCCCCCAGGCCACCATGGATGAACTTGGCCGGAATACCCAGCACCGTCTCCGACCCAAACCAGGTGGCGAAGGTGGTGGTCACGATCATCGCCAGCGGCAGATGGCGCCCCGCCACGGCAAAGTCGGCGGTGTTCTTCACCCGCTTGGCGGCCATCAGACCGATCGTGATGGTGACAAGCAGGTAGGCAAAGACCAGGGTCAGCAGCATAAGAATGCTCCTTGGGTGGACGCTGCGGAAAACGTCAAAGAAAATAAAAGCTGGCACGTGGGCCAGCGGGGTTTCAGAACAGGCGGATACGGATCACGAACTGCAGGGCCAGCACCCCCAGCACAAAGCCCAGGCCGCCATAGACCAGGCCCTGTAAGAGGCGGTTGGTGCGCTTTTGCGCTTCGAGCAGGTCCTGGAACACCTTGTTCTCGTCCGAAGAGCGCTGCCGCAGGAAGTCATAGAGCAGGCGGGGCAACTCGGGCACCAGCTTGGCATAGCGTGGCGCCTCGGCTACGACTTCGCGCCACAGGCGCTGGGGGCCCATCTGCTCCAGCATCCACTTTTCCAGGAAAGGCTTGGCGGTGCTCCACAGGTCCAGGTCGGGGTCGAGCTGGCGGCCGAGGCCTTCGATGTTGAGCAGGGTCTTTTGCAGCAGCACCAGCTGCGGCTGGATCTCCACCTGGAAGCGCCGCGAGGTCTGGAACAGGCGCATCAGCACCATGCCCAGCGAAATCTCCTTGAGGGGCCGGTCAAAGTACGGCTCGCACACGGCGCGGATGGCAGACTCCAGGTCCGTGACCCGGGTGTGGGCGGGTACCCAGCCACTCTCGATGTGCAGTTCGGCCACGCGCTTGTAGTCGCGCCGGAAAAAGGCGATGAAGTTCTGCGCCAGGTATTCCTTGTCCACCTCGGTCAGCGACCCGACGATGCCAAAGTCCAGCGAGATGTAGCGGCCAAAGGTCTCGGGCGCCAAGCTGACCTGGATGTTGCCGGGGTGCATGTCGGCATGGAAAAAACCATCGCGGAACACCTGGGTGAAAAAGATCGTCACGCCATCGCGGGCGAGCTTGGGGATGTCCACCCCCGCCTCGCGCAAGCGGTCCACCTGGCTGATGGGCACGCCGTGCATGCGCTCCATCACCATGACCTCGGGGTGGCAGTAATCCCAATGGATCTCCGGGATCATCACCAGGCCCAGGCCTTCCATGTTGCGGCGCAGCTGCGCGGCATTCGAAGCCTCGCGCACCAGGTCCAGTTCGTCGTGCAGGTAGTTGTCGAACTCGGCCACCACCTCGCGGGGCTTGAGCCGCTTGCCATCCGAGGACAGGCGCTCCACCCAGCCGGCCATCATTCGCATCAGCGCCAGATCCTTGTCGATCACCGGCAGCATGCCGGGACGCAGGACCTTCACCGCCACCTCGTGGGACTGACCTTCGCGGTCAATCAGCGTGGCGAAATGCACCTGCGCGATCGAAGCGCTGGCCACCGGCTGGCGGTCAAAGGCGGCAAAGACCTCGTCCACGGGACGGCCAAACGCGCGCTCGATGGTTGCAACCGCCACCGCCGAATCGAAGGGCGGCACCCGGTCCTGCAGGCGGGCCAGCTCTTCGGCAATGTCCGGCGGCAGCAGGTCGCGCCGGGTGGAAAGCATCTGGCCAAACTTGACGAAGATGGGCCCCAGACTTTCCAGCGCCTCGCGCAGGCGCTGGCCCCGGGGGGCCTCCAGCGAGCGCCCCAGGCGAATGACGCGGCTCAGCAACCTCAGCCAGGGATGCTGAAAACTATCCAGAACCAGGTGGTCCAGCCCATGCCGGAAGACCACCCAGACGATGGTGGCCCCACGCAGCCACTGTTTCATGGCACCGACCGATCGGCGCCCGGGAAGGGCGTACCGCTCACCGGAACGATGGCGCCGCCCTCGCTGCCCCCCATGGCGGCGGCCATGCGGGCGCCGACAAAGCCGCGCAGCGCCTGGGCAGCACGACGACCAGCCTGGGCCACCGCATGGGCCGGCGCATCACCGATCAAGCGGGCCAGGTCTTCTTCCAGGTCCCACTGCACATGGTCCACCAGCCAGTTGATCTCGGCGGCCAGCTGCACGTCGCCCTCGATGCGGATCGGGGGTTTTTC
Source organism: uncultured Burkholderiaceae bacterium (assembly GCA_964597235.1). GTDB lineage: Bacteria > Pseudomonadota > Gammaproteobacteria > Burkholderiales > Burkholderiaceae_C > CAYZPX01. The sequence continues at coordinate 5,792 of CAZQXQ010000144.1, forward strand.
TCCGCGCAGGGCCACAGCGGCCAGCGCCAGCGGCGAGGTTTCGGTCAGCTCAATGCGCAGATCGGGGATGGTCGCACCTTCGACCAGGTTCAGCAGCCCGGCCGGCGTGGCACGCAGAGCGAGCGAATAGTTGCGCCAGTGCACCTCGGCGACCCGGCCACGCTGGCGGGCCAGGCGACTCATGGCCTCGGGCTCCTGCTGCAGCACATGGTTGAGCAACAGGACCACGCGGTGCTGGGCCTCATGCACCAGCCAGGGCGGCGCGGGAGGCAGGGCCGACAACGCCGACAGGGCAGCCGGCAAGCCGCCCGAAAAACGGGCCAGCAGGCCGCCCAACAATGAAAAAGGGGACTGTGTTTCCATAGTCCCCGATTATTCCTGAAGCGGGATACCCGCTTGGATGGCCCGTCTTACTGCAGGGCTTGCACGCCAGCCACCAGCCAGCCACTGGTGCCGCTCTTGGGCTTGGTCATATTCCAAACTTCGCGGAAGGGGTTGGGGCCCGCCGAAGCCTCTTCGCGGATCATGCCGGAGAACTCGACGCTGGCCATGTAGGCCTCGCCCAGGTCCTCGATCCCCAGCAGCTGGGCCTCGATCATGACCACATCGGTCTGGTTGGGGGTGCCGCCGCGTTGCTGCTCGCGCTCAGCCAGCTGGGCCTTGATCTCATCGAGCATGCCGTCGGTCATCATCGCGCGCAGGCTGGCGATGTCAGAACGATCCCAGGCGGCCTGCAGGGTCACGAAGTTGCGCTTGGCAGCGGCCAGGAAACCTTCCACGTCAAATCCTGCGGGAACACCCCAGTTCTGCGAACCACCCAGGGCGGAGCCGATCATGCTGCCACCCGCTGCGGGGGCAGAGTTCAGCGTGTCAAAGGCGGTGGCGCTGCGCTCCCAGGGGCGGGCCGAAGCGTCGTTGCCCACCTTGTCGGGGCTGTACTGGGGAGGCAGCTGGACGTTACCGCCCGCGCCGGCGCCACCAAAAGCAAAGGGAGCGTTATTGGCAGCCGCAGGAGAAGCAGCGGCACCCTTGCGCGAACGCATGACCATGCCAACCACAACCATGATTACCAGCGCCAGCAGCGCGAACATCAGGAACTGGCCAAACTCGGCGCCCAGGCCCAAGGAACTGGCCAGCCAGGCCAGACCCAGACCGGCGGCCAGGCCACCCAGCATGGCGCCCCAGGGCTTTTTGGCGGGGGTGGCGGGCGTTGCGGCATTGGGTGCGGCAGCAGGCTTGGTGGCAGCGTTTTGCGTCATACCCTGGGCAGGCGCCCCAGTCGTGGCTTCGCGCTGCGTGACATTGCTCGATTGCTGGCCCATCGACTTGCCACCGCCCAGGCGCTTGGCGTCAGCATCGGCATGGGCAAAGGCCAGAGCGGCCACCAGCACCACAGACCATAGTTGTTTCATCATGTCTTCTCCGTCTCTCGGTTCAATGAAAAATCACAGTTGGC
>CAZQXQ010000145.1:0-7230 GCA_964597235.1 uncultured Burkholderiaceae bacterium
CGTGGTGGAAACGGATTCACCGCTGCCCAGTCGGTTCACGCGCTTTTGCCGCATGGCAGCATCGTCGTGGGCGTAGTTCAGGGTGTTGGCGAAGTCGGTGGCTTCAGGGTCGATCGGCACGATGTAGAGACCATCCTCGGTCCACGATTGCAGCCAGGCGTCGTATTCGCCGTGGTCAAGCTGGTCGGCTTCCTGCCAGACAAACGCGGTGACTTGCAGCATCAGTTCGGTGTTCATGGGCATCTCCGGTTCAGGCGGTCATCAGTTTTTTCCACTGCTGGTAGGCAGCGCGCATGCCGGTTTCGGCGCTCACGTCGCTGACGCGGCCGTCCGGGGTGGGCTTCTCGCCCGCCAGGCCCCGGTTGAGCATGATCCAGAGCTCCTTGCCGGACTGGGCGCCTTTTTGCACCCGCTCCCAGGCCTCGGCGTCGTCGGGGGTGCCAAAGCCCATCGGGCCCTGGAAGTGCTCGTGCAGGCGCAGTCGGGCTTGGTTGGCCACGGCGGGGCCACCGTCCATGGTGATGACAGCGTGGTGGATTTCGGTCTCGTTCACCGAGATCGGCTGCAGCACCCGGAAGAAGGCCATCGAGCAGGCGATGTTGGGGAACAGGTTCAGGTTGAAGCCCGAGCCGCCCACGGCGCGGACGATGCGGCGCACCTGGTCCTCAGGGTGGCCTTCGGCGCGCAGGGCCTCGGCCAGCTCCGCGAAGCGCTCCGGGATGGGTGCGTCCAGGTTGGCTTCCAGGTCCACCAGCGCGGGGATCATCACCATCACGCTGTGGCCGTTGCCCAGGTCCTCGACATAGCCGGGGCCACCAACGAAGTCCAGCATCTTCTCGGTCTCCTTGTCCACCGAGCTGAGGAAGGACTTGTGGATCAGCGGGAAGTGGTAGGCATCGGTCGTGTTTTCCAGCTGGATCTTCCAGTTGCCGGGAAAGCGGAAGCGGTGTTCGCCAGCGACCTTGATCGGATAGCCGGCGCCCTGTTTCATGAACAGATCCATCCATTTCTTGGCAGGGCCCAGGTAGTCCACCAGGGGTTCGATGTCGTTCTTGAAGGTTGCAAAGACCATGCCAGCGTATTCCTCGACACGCAGGCTCACCAGGCCCAGTTCACCCTTTTCCAGCTGGTCGGCATAGCTCTCGGGGTGGGGCACGCCGCGCAGCGCGCCGTCCAGCGAGTAGCTCCAGCCGTGGTAGGGGCAGACAAAGCTGTTGGCCTTGCCCTTTTTGCCTTCGCATACGGTGGCGGCGCGGTGGCGGCAGCGGTTCAGCAGTACATGTACCTTTTGCTTGCGGTCGCGCACCACGATGACCGGTTGGCGGCCGATGGTGGTGTTCTTGTAGCTGCCTGCCTCGGGGATTTCGCTGGCATGGGCCACCCAGACCCAGGTGCTCGCAAAGACCTTGTCCATCTCCTGCTCGAAGATGGCAGGGTCGGTGTAGAGCGAGGTGTGGGCCCGGTCGGCCTGGACCCGGTCGGCGATGGAGAGCGTGCTCGTCATGGGGAGTTCCTTGGTTTGCGTGTTCAGGAAAAGGGGGTGCCTGGGCTTACTTCGGCACGGGCAGCGGGTCGGCCTGGTTCCAGGCATCCACGGGGCGGCTGAACAGGTTTTCGGTGCGAAAGTGCGCCATCCGCCAGACACCGCCCTTGCTGCGCCGGAAATCGACGGTGAGCCGCGCTGCGTTCAGGTGCGAGGCGCCACTGGCAAAGGTGGAGGTCTGCAGCATCACCCAACTGCCAGTGGCATCGCTCGTGCCGTGCACCTCGATCAGTTCGGAGGTGAGGAAATGGACGTTGACCGCGAAATGCGCGGGCTCGGTCATGTACTTGGCGAACATGGCGCGGATCGCAGCCCGCCCTTCGATGCGGCCAAAGCTCGCCCGGTATTTCTCGCCAATGCCTTCCCACACCGCGTTCCGGGTGAACAGTCCAGCCAGCTCGGCCAGCGGGCTGCGGGCGTCGAGCGCGTCGCACAGCACCATGTAGCGGTTCATGCAGGCGCGCACCGCGTGCTCTGCCTCAAAGCGGGCGAGGCGGGCTTCGAGTGCGCGCTGGGACGTGGGGGTGGGCATGGCGGGATGGTCCTCGGGATTTATTCGGGGATCACCAGTTCGCGACCGATGCGGGCCTCGACGCGCATGTACTTCCACAGCTTGTAGGTGCCGTCGCCCACCGGGGTGACGCGGAACAGGTTGCAGGCCGCCGTGACGGTGTCGTAGTCGGGCACGTCGGCCAGCACATAGGTCGTCCAGGGGAAGGCTACCGAGGGGCCCACCATGATCTGGTCATCGTCCAGGTTGCCCAGCACGCGCACACCGGGCAGGCGGGCGATGCCTTGCATCATGGCCACGAAGGCGGCCCACACGTCCTTCATCTCGTCGGCGGTGCCGTCCATGAAGTTCTGGTTCACGCCCATGCAGAACAGCACGCGCAGGGGTTTCTTGTCGGTCATTGCAGGCTCCAAAAATGGCAAAAGGGGAGGGGGCTCAGAGGTAGCCGGGCAGCGGCTTGTGGCCGAACAGCATGGCGCCGGCGTTCTGGTAGGTGATGTCGCCCATGAAGGCGTGCTGGGTCACCATTTGCGCATCGCGCACCTGGGCGGCCAGCGGGCTGGATTCGTACACGCCGGTGCCACCCGAGAGGATCTGCGCGCGGCGCGCCACATCGGCCCCCACGCGCGAGGCGTGGGTGGTGGACAGGCGCAGCATGCTGATCTGGTCGTCCGTGGGTTGGCCATCTGCGCACAGCACTTGCCACACATCGTCGATGGCCTCGTAGAACCAAGCGCGTGCGGCGCGCAGTTCGGCTTCGATCTTGGCAATTTCGAGCTGAACATACACGCGCTCGCCCAGGTTGGGCGCGCCGGTGACGGAGGCGCGGCCCTTCGCGCTGCCAATGACTTCGTCGATGGCGGCGCGGGCAATGCCCAGGCCCACCACGGACAGCACCTGCGCGGCCAGGGACAGCGCGGGGTAGCGGTAGAGCGGGGTTTCCAGGCTGGAGGCCGAGCCGCGGATGAAGGTCCACTCTGGCGCGACGACCACGTCTTTCACCACGATGTCGTGGCTGCCGGTGCCCAGCAGGCCCATCACCTCCCAATTGCGGGCGATTTCCACCTTCTCGCGCGGCATCACGGCCATGCGGGGCAGGCCCTGGGTTTCGGCGCCCTTGGGCAGGATGCCCACGCCCACCATTTCCGAGCCCATGCTGCCGCTGCCCCAGCTCCAGCGCCCGTTGACCAGGTAGCCGCCCTCGACCTCGGGTGCGGGTTGGGGCGGGAAGATGCCGCCGGCAAACACCACATCGGGGCCGTTGGCATAAAGCTTTTCCAGGGTGGGCAAAGGCAGCGCCGACAGGTAGATGCCGCCAATCCCGAAGCTGGCCACCCAGCCGGCGGAGCCGTCGGCCTGGGCGATGCGCTCGATCAATTGGCAGAACGCGGCAGGGCTGATCTCGTCACCGCCAAAGCGCTTGGCGACGAAGGCGCGGTAGATGCCCACCTGCTTGAAGCGCTGGATGATGTCCGGTGAGATGAAACGCTGGGTTTCGAATTCCTTGCGGCGTTGGCGGATGTCGGCGCACAGGCTTTCCAGTGCATCAGGGGCGGGCGCCGTGACGGTGGTGCAAACGGTGGGTTGTTCAAGAACGTCCAGCATGGAGGGCTCCGGAAGGTGGGGGAACAAGGGGCGGGCGGGAGGAGCGCGAGGAGGCTGCTTAGTCGTCAACGGAGTAGCCCGAGCGCTGGATGATCGGACCCCAGTGTTCGAGGTCGGCCTTCACGCGCTCGGCGAACTTGTCGGGGGACAAGGTGAAGGGATCCAGAGCCAACTTGTCCAGCGTCGCTAGCATTTCGGGGGTCTTGGCCACGGCCTGGAAAGTCTCGCTGAGCTGCTGCACCAGCGCTGCAGGTGTGCCCGAGCGGACATAGGCGCCGTAATAGACCAAGGCCTGCACCTGTTTGAAGCCCAGTTCCACGAAGGTGGGCACGTTGGGCAGGCGGGCCAGGCGTTTCTCGCTTGACAGGGCCAGCACGCGCAGCTTGCCTGCGGTGAGGAAGGGGAAGACCTGGCCCACGGTGGTCATGCTCGACGCAATCTGGCCCCCCATCACGTCCTGCACGGCAGCAGCGCCGCCCCGGTGCGGGATGTGGGTGAAGGCCATATCGGCATCGCGCGCCAGCAGTGAGCCGAGGAAGTGCATCGTGGTGCCCGCAGCGGCGGTGGCGTAGGAGGCCTGTGTGGGGTTCTTCTTGCACCAGGCGATGAAATCGGCCAGCGTCTTGACGCTGTCGGGCACCATGGGGCCGACCACCAGGCAGCAAGGGTCAGAGGCCAGCGGCGTCACGGGCGTGATGTCGGTGAGCGTGTTGTAAGCGATGTTCTTGAAGATGTGTGGGTACATCACCAGGATGGGGTCGGCCGTCATCAGCACGGTCTTGCCGTCGGCGGGGGCGTTCTTGGTTTCCACCACTGCCAAGCGACCACCCGCGCCGGGCTTGTTCTCGACGATGACGGGGGCGCTGTCTTTGCTGAGCTTTTGCGAGATCGCACGGGCCAGCACATCCACCGTGCCGCCCGGCGGAAAGCCGACCAGCAGGCGGGTGATGTTCTTGCTGCTTTGGGCCCAAGCCGCGCCACTGGCCAGGCCGGTGACCGTGGAAGCGGTGGCGATCAGTGCGTGTCGTCGGTTCAGCATGTCATTTCCTGTGCAGTGGTTCAGAGGATGTCGGTGATTCCAAGTCTGGAAAACGGCGCGAGTGTAGGGTTAATTACATGATTAATCCTGTAATTCTTTGATGGATTAGGGAAAGTCCTAGGCTGTCCTTATTGGGTAAAGCAAGCTGTATGACAGAGTGAATCGCACTTTGATGGTGCAAACCCTAGGTATTAAAAATTGAAAATTCATCTAAATATTTGGTGCCGTTCTGCAGGCAAAATAATGTGTAGCCATGTTTCGAATGGCCTTGCCAGGCGGATGGGCGGTGGCTCCTCGTTATTGCCCCAGCCAGGTGCTTTCCTGCTGAACCTATGCACCAACTTCTCAGCGCAGACTTTCCCGGTCGCTACCCGTTCTTCCTGCTCACCCAGGTCTATGGCGTTTACACCTTGGAGGCCGAAAAGGCCTTGAAGCGCGTGGGGCTGGACGTTCCCGCCTGGCGCACCCTGGCCCTGCTGCGGGAGTTCGGTCCGATGAGCGTCTCCGAAATTGCGCTCAATGCGGTCACCAAGCTGTCCACCGTGACCCGTTCGGTGCTGCGCATGAAGGGCGATGGTCTGGTGACCACGGCGACGTCGGTGAGCGATGCCCGCGTCACCGTGGTCACGATGACCGACACTGGCCGCGCGGCCTTGGAGCGGGCCGATCCGGTGATGCAGCACATCTTTGCGCGCAGTTTTGAAGGCCTGACACCCACTCAGATGGGGCGTTTGAACGAACTGCTCAGTCTGGTGCTGAAGAACATGTCGCCCCTCTACCGCAGCGGTGTCACAAAGAAACGCCGCTCGGTCGCTTCCGAGGCGCCGGGTGTGTCCACGCCCCCCGCCGTGCCGCCCATGGCGTCGGCCCCGGTCGCGCCGGTGGCTCCATCCTCTCTCCGTTCACGAAGAAAGAAGTCCACCCCATGAGCTTGTGTCACGAACCCGCTCCTTCCGCCCTGTCGCTCCACCAAGGCCTGCGCGAGGGCCGCATTCGCGCCCGCGATGCGCTGGAGGCAACCCTGGCGCGCATTGAGCGCCTGGAGCCGCAAATCCATGCCTGGCTACACCGCAACGCCGACGCCGCACGGGCCCAGGCCGACGCGGTGGACGCCTTGCGCGCGCAAGGTGCGTCCCTGGGTTTGCTGGCTGGCATTCCGCTGGCAGTGAAGGACATCTTCGACACGGCGGACTTTCCCACCGCCTACGGCTCGCCTATCTACCAGGGCCATCGCCCGACGGCAGATGCCGCGCCGGTCGTGCAGGCACGGCAGGCCGGCGCCATCGTCCTGGGCAAGACCGTGACGACCGAATTCGCCTATTTCACCCCTGGCCCCACCGCCAATCCCTGGAACCTGGCGCATACGCCTGGCGGTTCGTCCAGTGGTTCGGCGGCGGCGGTAGCCAGCGGCATGGTGCCGTTGGCGCTGGGCTCGCAAACGGCGGGTTCGCTGATCCGGCCGGCCTCGTACTGCGGGGTGTTTGCGCTCAAGCCGACCTATGCACGGTTCAGCGTCGAGGGTGCCAAGGCGTTCTCCCATTCGCTGGATACGCTGGGCTGGTTGGCCCGCAGCGCCGACGACCTGGAGCTACTGCGCTGTGCACTGGCCGGCGAACCCTTCCAGCCCCTGCACACCCTGGCCCCTGCCAGCATCATCCTGCTGGCCTGCAAGACCCACGAATGGCCAGCCTGTGACGAGGGTGGCGCCCAGGCCTGGGTTCGGGCCTGCGCCAATGCTGCGGCCCAGGGCATGGCGGTGCGCGAAGTGTCCGTGCCGGCCGCGCTGGCCGGCCTGGTGGATGCGCAGAAAACCATCATGGCCTACGAGGCCGCGCGCAGCCTGGACTGGGAGTTCACCCAGCACCGCGAACAGCTCAGTAGCCACATCCAGGCCCTGGTCACCACAGGCCAGGCCACCACCGAGGCCGCCTACCAGGCCGCCCTGGCCCTGGCGCAATCCGGCAGGGAGCAGATCGCCGCGTTGATGCAGGGGGCGGACGCGCTGCTGGTCCCCGCTGCGCCGGGCGAGGCCCCTGCCGGCCTGGCGGCCACGGGCGACCCGATCTTCAGTCGTGTCTGGAACCTGCTGGGCCTGCCCTGCGTGAACGTGCCCGGCCTGCGCGGGCCGAACGGCCTGCCGATTGGCATGCAGTTGGTCGGTCACCCCGGGGGCGAACGCCGCTTGCTGGAAGTCGCCAAAGCCCTGCAGTCGGCACTGGACGAAGGCGGCGCTGCCATGTCCGCCGCCTGAGTGCTGCCATATCGATGCACATAACAAAGCCCACCGGGTGACCGGTGGGCTTTCTTGCAAATTTCCCGGGGTGTATCACTGATTCGCGCTTTCGGACCCCGGTGATTTAAGCACTTGCCACTGTCGGAGACTCGGCCAGCACGTGTTAACTGCGCTTGAAATAGGCCAGCCCTGGGGAAGAGGCCACATGCGCAGCGACGCATACCTGGCGGAAGCGCACGATGTTGTACTAGTACTACAGCCGTAGTTGAAGATCAGGCGGAGAGCGTCCCCGGCGACGG
>CAZQXQ010000146.1:0-7172 GCA_964597235.1 uncultured Burkholderiaceae bacterium
TGGTGAACACCATGAATAAAGTTCAAGTGCATGTGGGCACCCTGGCAGACATGGGAAAACGCTTTGCTGGCGCATGGAATCGTGCGGCATCCGGCGAGAAGGTCAACGAAACGCACATCACCTTTTTGGACGTGCAGACCATGCTGGAGACCTTGACGCCCAAGCGTCTGGAGTTGCTGCGCTACGTTCACCAGCACAAGGCAGAAAGCGTGCGTGAGCTGGCCCAGGCAGTTGGCCGGGATTACAAGAACGTGCATACCGATGTGGCCGTGCTGGAGTCGGCTGGCCTGTTGGTGCGCGATGGCCGCACCTTGACCGCCCCATGGGATGAGGTGCAGGCGAATGTGTCGCTGGCCGCCTGAGTCCATGAAAACGCTCAAGGTGCTCCACGCCGTTGGCCTGCGCTTGAGCGTGGCCCCTGCTGCACACGACGCCGCCCACGCTTGACCGCATGGATAGACCCGCATTGTTGGATGGTCAAACATGGCATAACATCGGCGTGCAGAATTCCGCCCAGCGCCAAGGCGAAACCCACTTCAAAGACCGCTGCACCAGCGGCGAAGCGCACCACCCACCGCCCACCGCCTGCCAAATGCGAACTACTTGCATTTGGACCACCCCAGACCAAGACTGAACCCCTGCACTGCGGGGGTTCCCCGGTACGTGCCGCCCAGGTACGCAAGCGGTACGCACAGAACCAGCGTTCGCGTGACACGCACCATGCTGCTGCAACGGTCCTGCAACGGTTGTCGAACGGTTAGGTAACGGTCGTGCAACGGTGCTGCAACGGTCGTGCAACGCTCCCGAATTGATAGCTAGTACCGAGCGCATCCATTGGCTTGGAGTCGGTTTTGGTGCTGGCGCTGTTCCACGAAAACCGCGCGGGTTCATTCTGGAAACCCACACGGAACCCAGTCGGTTTGTGCAACCCGCTCACGCCGAAACCCAGGCCGAACCCTTGCGCCGCAATGGTTGCCCGCGCTGAACATGGCCTCAGTTTTGAGGGCATGTCCGCCCCCACTGGGACATGGCGCAAATTTGAGCCATCCCCCAAAACTGGGGCATCCCCGCCGCTTGGGTATCGTTTCCAGCAACGACACCCCAGGCCAGACCAGCCGAAGATTCGGCCAATGTGGCCCAGGCGAGACCGGCTGAAGATTTAGCCAATGTGCCCAGGCCCTGCCGGTGGTTGGGGTGTCCTGAAGTTTCAGGAACCCCCGCAACGGGGAGGTTCCCGCCAACGGTGGAAGCCTGCTGGTACGTCCGCCGCTGGCGGTTGAACCCCTGCCGGTGGTTGTACGGTGCAAGCACTGTGCTGACCCGGTGCAAGCACCATGCCGCCATGCGTACAGCACGGGGAGCAGCGCCAGCGTGGGTCCGGGTCATTGGTAGAGGTCTTTGTCTGGATAGGGTATGGCTATTGATTGCCGCCACCCAATTGAAAAAGACATGGGAAAAGGCCAGCACTAGCCCGCTACACTGAGCACCGAACCGAAAGGTTCACGGGATTGGCGTCCCGGATTCAGTAGGCGCAGCAAGCCACGCGCCCGCAGTGGCTTTTTTTACGTCCATGTGCTGCGCATGGCGCGCGGTTTCCTTTTTGGTAGACCGTGTGGGGCACCCGCGAGGGTGCGCCGGTCCTACTGCCGGTACGCCAACCTGCACGGTCTGCCACCCTCTGATTGGCGTCGGAGGTTGGCAGGTTCAAAACCTGTTCAGTAGGAGCCGCTATGGCTGACACCATCACCCGCTTGGGCCACACCGCGCCCACCACCACCCCCGCCGAAGCTGACGCTGTGCGCCTGCACATGCTTGCCTGCAACGCCTTGGCCGAAGCCTTGCACACCCTGCGCACCGCCGACCTGAGCCCCGAGGCCCTGGCACGAGCGATTGGCCGCGCCCGTCGTGGTGCAACCCACCTGCGCCACATGGCCGAACTGACCGGGAGCGCAGCATGACCGAGAGCACCATTCCCCTGATGGGCAACAGCGCCGCCTACGGAACCGCCCAGGTCACGACCAGCGCCAGCCTGGTCAAGCTGCTGGCAATGACCACCGACACCCGCATGAGCCTGTGCCTGGAACTGGCCCCCGCCTGCGTCCTGCAACTGGCCCAAGCCCTGCAAAGCCACGCCGCCGCCCTGGTGGCTGCTGCTGGTCAACAGGAGGCCGCAGCATGAAATGCCTGAAAGACCCACGCGACGAAACAAAGCCCGCCGCCGTGCTGTACGACAGCGCCGCCCATTGGCTTGGGGGCAGTGAGCCGGACGGGGAAGGGGTGTTTGTGGATTGTCACGGACTGGCGAACGTTCGCGCCGCCGTGCAAGGCATCCAAACCCTGAACGCCGTTTTGTTTGAGCAAGCAATGACGCGGGACGAGGGCGGGGATGCGCCCTGTATGGCAAGCCACACGGTGCAGGGACTGATGATGGCAATCGCATCCTGCGCCAGCCTGATAACCCACGAGGTTGACCGTTTCGACCTGCTGACCGGCGAGAACCTGAAAGCAGCGCAAGCCCTGACAGCGAAGGCCCGCATTGAAGCCTATGACGAGCGCGTAGCCATCCGAAGCGGGGGCAAGAAACACCGCGCCGTAACCCCGGGGTAAAGCTGGCGCTGCACCAGCCTGACCCTGTTTTACCCTAGCTAGGCCCGCATCGAAGCCGGGCCATAAGCCAGTTAATCGACCGAGAAAAAATATGAGCAATGTTCATCACTACGCCCCGTGCGTGCACCTGCCGCGCATTTACCAAAGTGGGGTGCTACGCCCGTCAAACGCTGGAGCGCTAAACGAAAAACCTTTGTTGTGGTTTTCGGCAAACCAAAGATGGGAGCCTACCGCAACAAAGATGATTGCTGACGCATCTGGCAAGCCGGTGCTATTGACGTTTGAGCAGCAGTTGGAGTTGCTTGGATGCTGCCGATTTTCGTTACCCGCCAATGATTCAAGACTGTTGAAATGGGCTGAGGCCCGACGAGCTGCCGGGATGGGCTACACAGTAAAGAGAAAGCTGGAAGAAATAGGTAGGAAACGCGGAGGCAACCCGCTTGATTGGTTTGCTGTAGCGGAGAGCATCGACGTTGCGAGCTTGACTTTTTCAGTCTTTGAGAATGAGCGATGGGTACCGGCATCCCTTCCCGAACAGGCGGAAAAATGGGCTGACGCCTGACCCCGTTTTGCCCCGGATAGGCCCTTCACCCGCCTGCCGGGGCATCCATCACGAAGGACCGCGCAGAAGGACGCAAGCCATGCAACAAGACAACGACAAGCCCAACGACCAGCAAGGAACCCAGGCCGCCGCCGGTGGCATGGCGTGGATGAATGAACGGCGCCCGGTGTTGACCTGGTGGGAGCAGGCCGAGAACGAGGCTGCATGGTGGGATGCCACACTCGACGCGGATGTATTTTTTCGCCGCCCAAATATCCCTTGTGAGTGGGCAGCACTGCTGCTTTGTCGGTTCAATCCGCACCATGACACCAGGGAGGTTGCAGAGGTGACAAACACCGACGAGACCACGCCGAACGACTTCAAACGCTTGCTGTCCACATTTGAGGGGAGGGCAGAGGCAGGGGCTGAGGCCCACTCACTGCTCGATTGGATGGCGGTTGCTGCTGGTGATGGTCTCAAAACCCATTCGTGGGCCTGGAGCTATGTCGCGCATCGGTTCGGGATATTGGGGCCGCAATCGCCAGTATCCACACCTGAGCCGCCGCCCGCCCAAGTGCAGGCGAAACCCCAGGAGGTTCGGCTTAGTCGCGCCCATACCAGTTCAGGTTTGGTTGCACGGGCACGCAGGAACGCTGGAGATGACGCGGGAATTGCGGAAATTTGGCTGGAGCTGATGCGTATGGCGAACGCCCAAGAACATCCATTCATCGGGGTCACTGATGAAGGGCTGAAGTATCAAAACGACAAGGACGGGGTGTCTTTCATCAATCGCAAGTCGGTATCTGATTGGTTGCGTAGGCGGCGCTAAACGGTGACGTAAGGCGCTGCAAGGTGACGCAAGGCGCGCACGCTGGGAGGAAATCAACACCCCCGGAATCATGGGAATCGTCAACGCCGGAGGTCGGCGAAAGAGGACGATTCCATGCAGAAATTTCCCAGGCTTGAAGACGAAACTCGCCCCGTAGTAGGGACTGAACAATGTGCTTTTTACCTCGGTCGCAGGCCGCAAACAGCGCGTGGCTGGGCGTGTTACGGCGACGGTCCATTGCAACCAATTCGTGTTCACGGACGCTTGCTGTGGCGCATGTCAGAAATCAAGCGCGTGCTTGGCTTGGAGGTCGCATGAAAAGAGCCCCGGACCGCGTGAACAGTGCCGAGGCTGCCGTGGTGGGCAAGCCAGATTCTACGGGCCGCGCCGGGTTCCTGCCGTCCAAGCTGGCGACAGTGACCGCCGAGGTTCTGGCCCGCCTGCTGAACCATGAGCGCCTGACGAGCCTGGCCGGGGTGTTTGACGCGAGCACAACCCGCCTATCGGCCGTGACCCACTACCTGCAAGGGGACTACGGCTGGCACATCCTTTCAACACCGAAGGCCGTAGGGTGCGCGGATGGCCGCGTGGCCTTTGTCTGCGAGTACCACCTGACCGCCGAAGCCATCGCCGCAGCAAATGCCGCTGGTGCTGGGGCATGGTGCAAGGACGTTCGCCGTGCCCGCGCTGCCCTGCGCAAGAAGGCCGCCGAGGCAGAGCGCGAGGCTGCCCGCCGCAATGAGGCGATGGCCGCCGCCCGCCACCGTGCTCCAGGGCAGTTTGTTTTGGACCTGGGGGGCGCAGCATGAACCGATTGCGTCAAACCATTGAAGCGGCCCGCTGGTACGCGGTGGGTTCCGGCATTGGTCTGCTGCTGGCGCTGCCCCGCCTGCTTATGGGGGGTGGAACATGAGTGCACCAATGCACCCCACCATGCAGCAACTGGCCGACAGCGTGGGCGTGTCGCGCCGCCTGATGTTCCAAGCTGCCAGCGTCCACCGCTACGGATGCGCCGAGCTGGTAAAGGCCGCACACGATGGCCTGCTGGCAATGAAGCACTGCGAAACGCTGGCAAAGGCTTTTGACCATGCCGGACAGCGCACGTTCCTGGCAGAGCTGCCCAGCATGAGCAACCGCCAGAGGCATGACCTGCTGGCAATCATCAAAGGCGACTTGCTGCACCGCAGCCGCAAGAAGCTGGGGGGTGGATAGATGCCAAGTAGCCCGACCATGTTGCTGCGCGTGGGCACCATTGGCCTGTCCAAACGTGCGGGGCGCAAGCCCTCTACGCTGGCGCAGGCCGCCGCCCACAATCTCAGAAGCGACCAAAACGAGCGGGGGGCGCGTGCCCATATCAACCCGGCACGGTCCGACCGGAATCAAATCCTGCGCGGGCCTGACATGCCCGCCAAGGTGGCCGCACTTGCTCAAAGCCTCATGGCCGAGGCTGGAATCGATGCGACCAAGCTGCGCAAGGATTTCACCCAGGCGATTGAGCTGCTGGTTTCACTGCCGCCTGAATCCGGCGTGAACGAGGCGGGATTCTTTGCTGCTGCGGTGGAATGGGCAGAGGAGCGTTTCGGCATGAACAACATCCTTTCTGCCGTGCTGCACCGCGATGAAAGCGCGCCGCACTGTCACATCATTGTTCTGCCGTTGCTGAACGGGAAGATGGCGGGTAGCGCATTGGTAACGCGAGAAGCAACATCCACGATGACGCGGGACTTTTTCCAGCAAGTTGCCAAGCCCTTCGGCCTGCGCCAGCCGGAACGCTCCAACCCTGCCCACCGTACCGACCTTGCCCGCGCCGTGCTGGACAGGTTGAACGTCACCAGTGACCCGTGCCAAAAGAGCGCGATATGGGCCACGCTGCGAGCCGCGATTGAGAGCAACCCGCAGCCATTTGCCGAGGTGCTGGGCGTCACCGTGACCGAGCGGAAAAAGCCCATGCGTAGCTTCACCCAAATCATGACCAGCACGGGCAAAAAGACTAGCGAGGACAAGGAGCTGAAAGCTATAGCTTTCAAAACCGAGGTGGTTGATACGAAAGCTATAGCTTTTGGGGGGGTAAAAACACCGAAAGCTACCCTGTGTAGTTTTCGCTCCCCGTCACCCCCTCAAATCACCCCAGACTCCCGCCCAAGCCACGCCGCCACGACTGCCGAACCAGCCCCTGCCGCTGACCACCAGCAGCCAGGCACGGACGACCAGCAGGAAGCCATTGGGACGATTGGTGAACTGTGGAACAGGGTGGGGTGCAAGCTGCCGCCTTGGCAGGTTCAGCGTGTCCCTGCTGCACCGCAGAGCAAGACCGACCAGCTGCGAGCAATCGAGTCGCTGGCCGAACTGTGGCAAGTCGTAGGCCGCCGCGTGGTGCACAGTCCCAGCCTGCACCGTGACCGCCTGCCGCCTGCTGAACGCCTTGAGGTTGCCCGCCGTGCCCAGGCCAAGGCAATCGAACGCCATGCCCGCCACGCACCCGTGATGGCCGACGCTGGCGCTGCCTGCCGCCTACGCGACGACGGCACGGTGGTGGACAAGGAGTTTGCTCACGCTGACTGCTGGGAGGACTGACACGCCCAGCACCAAGACCACCACACCACCCGGCCCAAGTCGGCCAACTAATTCCAACAACCGAACCTGAACACACAAATGACCAACGACCTGATTGACCTCGACCACCCTGCCGCCGAAAAGGCCGCGTACGCTGCCGCGTGGGAGTCGGACTACCCCACGCCCATAGACCCCGTGAAGACCGAGGCAGACCGCCAGAGCGCCGAAGTGAAGTCGGAATACCGCGAGGCATGGGACGCCGCCGACAATGGCGCTGGAGTGACGACCGCGCCAGTGTCCATGCCGAGCACGATGCAGGCGACCGCGCTGGACCCGCTGCCAGAGGCTCCAGAGCTGAAGGTGACGCCAGAGCCTGAGAAAACAGCGCCAGAGCCAGTGAAGTCCATGCCGGTGTCTGCGCCTTCGACCGTCACCGCCAAGCCACTGGCCCCACTGCCAAAGCCCGCCACCTTCGGGAGCGCCTTCGCCCAGGCTCGCCGTGCTGGCTTGTCTCAGTTCGAATGGCAGGGCAAGAAATACACGACCCAGACCAAGGAGGAAGCGGCCCGCCGCAAGGCATCCACCATGCCCAAGTCGGTGACGACAGCCGCCGCGCCCGCTGCGCCAGTCCTGCCGAAAGTG
>CAZQXQ010000147.1:0-7107 GCA_964597235.1 uncultured Burkholderiaceae bacterium
GTTGGTAGCCTGCCAGCTCGTCCTGGGTCAATGCGGTCTTCTTGCCAAGCAGGTATTGGTCAAAGCGGGAATTGGGGGTCACCAGGGTCTTTTCAAACTCGGCAATTGCCTCGGTGACATGGTCTATCGTGACCTTGTCCTTGCCAAAAACCAGTTTGAACTCACGCACGTACTCGGGGATAGATCCCAGCACATCGATCGCCAGCGTGTGCGAAAACGCCATTTCCATCGGATTCGCAATGGGGCCACCGGCCTGCTCTTTCAGGTCTGACGCTCGACCGTCCCAGAACTGGGCCATGTTCAGGCTGGAGTTGAGGACCGTCGGTGAATTGATGGGGCCTTGCTGCCATTTGTCACCGATCGAGGTCTTGAGGTTGTCGGTCCCCCCCATGCTCAGGTTGTGGCAGGAGTTGCACGAAATCACGCCAGACTTGGACAAGCGGGGGTCAAAGTACAACTTTTTCCCCAGTTCGACCTTGCCCATGTCCACCGCTTTGGGCGGCGTCACTGGTGCATACAGGCTGTCAAAATTGAACCCTTGGGCGGCAACCAGGGCCCCGCCCAAGGCCAGTATTCCCGCAGCAACGATGGTCTTGACTGTGGCTCTCATAACTCAAACTCCTTGATGAGGGGGTGGTTGGTTCCTCAGAATCCCAGGATTTGCACGCCGGGCTTGAGCAGATGGGCCGCGACTTCAGCGGGTTTCGCAGGCGTTACGCCGGCCAACAGGTCGCTGGGCTGGCGACCGGTGTTGGGCAGGTACAGTGCGCAGACCTCCACCTTGGCACCGCCCTTGATCAGGCCTTGCAGCATTTGCTGGGGCGTGACATTGCGGGGTTTGAGCACTGGCGTTTCCTTGCCGTTGACAGCGATGTCACCAGCAGCGTCACACAGCAGCACCCGGACATTCGCCTTTTGCTCCATGGCAGCAGTCGCCAGCACCAGGCCAGCACCTTGGGCCATGGCTTGGCCACTCTGGATGTTCACAAACAACTCGGACGCAACGCCCGAAAAGGAAGCGGCCAGCAAGCTGGCACCAAGGATGAGGGATTTCTTCATAGGAACACTCCGTTCAAGGGAAAACACAGGACCCACACTGCTGGCGTGGGCCCATCACGTCTCAACGCGCGATGGCAGCCTGGATGTCTGCCACCGTATGCACGTCGTCCAACTGCTGCACCACGCCTTGACGCAGTGTGATCAGCTGCACGGCATCGGGTTTCGCGCGGGGCCAGGCAGACAGCAGGGACTCATCGTTGACAAGGCCAATGCGATAGGACAACTTGCGCATGGCAGGCAGCGCAAAGGTGCGGGTGATGAAACCCGGCATCTTGCTCAAGTCCGCCAGGTACATCACCCCATGCCGGGACAAATGGTCGGCGGGTAAATCCTGCAGAGCGGCTTCCATCAGATTGGCTGCCTTGCGCCCAGAGGCAAACAGCAGCAGCCGGGTGTCTGCTGCCACGGTCCAGGGCTGGCCATGCTGGTCTTGCAGCGCAGGCGGCAACTGCAGCGGCTGTCCCACCCGCGGTGCTGCCACCGTAACTGCGGTGGCGCTGGAAGCTGGCTCCCCAGAAAGAGAGGAGACGGACTGGGCCTGTACCCCTACCGACAGCCATCCCAGAAAGGTGGCCACACACAGGACTCGGCTGGCAGAGCGCAAACGAAGAAAGGTAAGCAGGTTCATCACGGGCCATCACCAGAAGAAGCACAAGGCATAGCGCAGGCATGCCTTGTGACGGGGGTCACTCAGAGCGACTTGGTGGAGAAGTACCAGTCGGTGTACTTGTAGCCCTCACCGGCGCGGGCTTCGGCGGCTTCGGCTGTCTTGGGGGGCGCCACGATCACATCGCAACCAGGTGTCCAGCCTTCCGGTGTGGCTACGCCCGTGTTGGCATCGCTGGTCTGCAGGGCTTGGAGCAGGCGTACAAACTCATCGATGCTGCGACCGTTGCTCATGGGGTAATAGACCATGGCGCGCAGGATGCCGTTGGGGTCGATGAAGAAGGTGGCCCGCACGGCCTGGGTGTCAGCGGCACCGGGATGGACCATGCCGTAGGCACCCGCCACGTCCATCTTGATGTCTTCGATGATCGGGAAGGGGATCTCGACGCCAAATTTCTCCTTGATGTTGCGAATCCATGCCAGGTGCGAGAACAGGCTGTCGATGGAGAGGCCCAGGAGGTCGCAGTTCATGGACTTGAAGGTCTCGTAGTGGCGCGCAAAACCGATGAACTCGGTGGTGCACACGGGCGTGAAATCGGCCGGGTGTGAGAACAAGATCAGCCATTTGCCCTTGTAGTCGTCCAGGCAGCGTTCACCAGCTGTGGTGCGGGCTTTGAAGTCGGGGGCGCGCTCGTTCAGTCGCGGAAAGGTGCTGGTGTTTTCCATATGAATCTCCTGAAAAAGAAATAAAAAACCACTCCATTGATTTCAAGCTTTTGAAATCAAATAAAGTGAATTCATTCTAGGAGCTTATTTCAAATTTTGGAGATTAATAATCTCAATCCCTTCGATTGATTGTGTTTTTCATAATCTACAAAATATTTTGTGCACGCATTTTCCCCGCGCAAGCGCGATTTATCTTTAAAGATAAAAGCAAGAGACGTGCCAGCTCGCCCCTGCCTGCTGATGCCTTGCAAATCAATCACTTGCAAAAAAACATCCACCACGCGCGTGACGCATTCATCCTCAACGGCTGTCAAATGGCAGGTTTGTCAGTGACTGGCAGCTGTCATGCGCCCTGGGGCCAGGCCAGCCGGGGCCAGTGGGCGGGCAAGGCCTGGGGGTCATGGGTGACCAGCACCGCGCAGCGGCTGGTCCACCACGGGGCTGTTTCCGCCACGATGTGTTGCACCAGCGCACGCTCCAAGCCCCGGAAAGGCTCGTCCAGCAACACCAGCGGCGGATCGCGCAACAGCAACGCCGCCAGTTGCAGGCGACGGGCTTGTCCTCCCGAGACCCGGCTGCCCCGGGTGCCCAGGCGGTAGTCCAAGCCGTCCCCGGTCTGTTCCAAGACGGTATCCAGCCCCACTTGGCGCAGCACCGCGTGCAAGCGTTCATCGGGCTGTGGTCCCAGACCCAGACATAAAAAGGCGCGCACGCTCAGGTCCAGCAGCAGGTCGGATTGGGCCAGGTAGGTCACCTGCGCCGTGCGGGCCGCATCGTCCAGGGCCAGCAGGTTCTGCCTGCCACGCCAGAGGCCGCCTGCCAGCGGAGCCAGTTCTCCAGCCAGGGTGTCCATCAGGCTGCTCTTGCCGCAGCCGCTGGGGCCATGGACCACCAAGGGCAGGCCAGCTTGCAACACCAGGTCCAACGGAGCCATGTCCTCGGGTTGGCGCTGGCAGCGCAAGCCGCGCAGGACCAGGGGCATCGAGACATCCGTCGCATCGGTAGCTCCCACGGTGGTGAACAGGGCTGGCTGGGTCGCAGGTACACCGGCACCAGAAGGGGACTCGGGCTCCAGCGCGATCAGGCGTTCAGCAGCAGCTTCGCTTTCACCCAGGCGCCACAGGGCACCGGGCAATGCGCCCAGGGCCTCGTTCAGTCCCAGGGTCATCAGGGCCAGCAGGGCCAGGGTGGGTGCTTCGACCACCTCCCAACCCAGGGCCACGACCAGCAGCGTGGCCAGGGCCACCAGGGCCTGAACGCCATGTTCGCCCAAGCTGCCCACCCACTCCTGGGCACGCTGGCGTTGCAGTTGGGCGCTGTCCAGCGCGGCCAGGTGCGCAGCGCTGGCATGGGCCTTGTGGCAGCTGCGCAGCTCTGCCAGGCCGGCCAGGTGGTCCATCAAGGCGGTACGCTGCTGTGCCCGCGCCTGCACCAGCGTCTGGCTGCGCGCCCGCCCCGCCCGGGCGGCTGCCATGGCCAGGGCCAAGGTGGCCAAGCCGCTGAGGCCAATGCACAGCGCCACGGTCCAGGGCCCAGCGATGGCAGCAATCGCCACCGACACCCACAAGCTCGCACACGCCGCCACGAAGGGACCAAACACCCGCAGCGGCGCACCGTCCAGGGTGTCCACATCGGCCATCAGCCGGGTGACGACATCGGCATCGCGGTGGGCGCCAGCGGCCCGTGCCGGCTGCGTCGCCAGCGTGCGAAACACGCGCACGCGCAAGTCGGCCAGCAGGCGCAGGATGGCTTCATGGCCGATCACCCGCTCCGCATAGCGGCCCACGGTGCGCAGCAGGGCCAGGCCCCGGATGGCCGAAGACGGCGTGAACACATCCAGCCCCAGCAAGAGGCCTAGGCCCGCCATGCCACAAGCGGTGATGAACCAGCCCGAGAGGGCCAGCAGGGCCGCCCCTGCCACCCAGGTCAGCGCCAGGCAAGCAAAGGCCAAAGTCAGCCAGGGACGACGTGGGCGGTACAGAGCCCAAAGAAAGTGCCACGCCCTCATGGCGCCTCCAGCGTGAGCACGCGGTCGCAGCGCGCCAGCACCGCGGGGTCATGACTGGCGACGACCATGGCCACACCGCGCTCGCGGGCACGGGCCCAGAGCGTGGGCAAGAGGGCATCGCGGGTGTCGGGGTCGAGCGCGGCGGTGGGCTCGTCCAGCAGCCACAGCGGCGCCTGTTGTAACAGCGCCCGGGCCAGGCCAATGCGCTGGGCCTGACCGCCGGAGACGCCCCGGTTCTGGTCGCCAATCGGGGTGTCGAGCCCCTGGGGAAGTTGCGGATCAGGCAAGGCGAGTCCCGCGGCTGCCAGGGCTGCGAGGAGTGCGGCGTCGTCGATTCCGTCCATGTTGGGCGAGACGGCCAGTAGCAGGTTATTGCGCAAGGTGTCGTGGAACAGGTGTGGGCGTTGTGCCAGCCAGGACCAGTGCGGACTGCGACGCACCTGCCCAACATCGGGCGACAGCAAGCCCGCCATCAAGGCCAGTAGGGTGGACTTACCACTGCCGCTGGATCCGGACAGGCCCAGCACCTCGCCAGCGCGCAGGGTCAGATCCAGACCGCTGAACAGCGGCGCCCCACCTGCGGCATGGCGAAAACCCAGCTGCTCCAGGACCAGCACCTGTCCGGACGGGGGAGGCAAGCTCGGCACTACGGCGGGTGGTGAAGCGGAGGCTCCCATCGCCCCAGCGGGCAGCCAGGACGCCAGGGTCTCGGCGGCGGCCTTGGCGGCGGTCAGGTCGTGGTGGGCTTGGGCCAGTTGGCGCAGCGGCAAAAAGCACTCGGGCGCCAGGAGCAGGATGAACAGACCCTCACCCAGGGTCAAGGCCGCGGCTGGCCCCCAGGTGAACATGCCCAGCAGGGCAAAGCCGATGTAGATGGCCAGCAGCCCAATGGCCACCGCGCTGAAGAACTCCAGCGTGGCCGAAGACAAAAAGGCCACGCGCAGCACCCGCATCGCCACCTGGCGGTAGGCCTGCGCAGCCTCGGACACGGACTCTTCAGACTCGGCCAGCGCGCCCATGCGGCGCAGCCAGGGCAAGGTTTCCAGGCGTTCCAGCAAATGGCCGGCCAGTTCGGCCTGGCGGGTCTGCTGGGTGGCGTGCACTGCCTGCGTGCCCAGGCCAATCAACGCCATGAACATTGGAATGATGGGCGTGGCCAACAGCAACAACAGCCCAGCAACCCAGTCGATGGCGAGCACCACGGTCACGATGGACAGAGGTACCAGCACGGCGGCTTGACGGGCGGGCAGATAGCGGGCCAAGTAGCCGTGCAAGGCATCCACCTGGTCCAGCAGGCGCTGGGTCCACCAGGCCGGGTTGCCGTGGGTCCGCAGCCACAGAGGCCCTTGTGTGGTGGCATGGTCCACCAAGTGGGATCGCACCCGCTGGCGCACTTGCAGCGACAAGGCCTGCCCTGCACCATCACGCGCCAAGTGGCCAAGGGCTCGTAACAGTACGCCCGCGACCGCCAAGGCGCCCCACGCGGGAGCTAAGGGCTGTCCCTGAACAGCAGCATTAATCCACAACGCTAACGCAGCACAAAGAGCCCACAACCCCAGCACGCCCGCCAGCGAGCCCGCCGCCGCCAGGCCCAGCCAACGCTCCTGCCCCCGGCGCAACCTGGCCAGCCAGCGAGGCGCTGGCAAGACAGCGTGCGTGGTTTCCACGGTTGCTGCGGTTTGCGTGGCCTCAGTGGTAACCGGCACCCGCCCGCACCTTGCCGCGGAAGACGTAATAGGTCCAGGCGGTGTACATCAGCACGAAAGGCACCACGAACAGCACACCCACCAAAAGGAACAGCTGGCTCTCGGGGGCCGAGGCCGCGTCGTGGAAGGTGTAGTTCGGTGGCACCACATACGGCCATTTGCTAAACAGCAGGCCTCCATAAAACAGCGCAAACAGCGCGATGGTGCCAATGAAGGGCAGGGCTTCCCGGCCACGGTTCAGCCAGCGCCACAGCAAGCCTGCCAGCACCACGGTCAGCGCTGGAATCACCCATAGCCAAGAGACGTTGCCAAACCAGCGGTCGTGCACATAGCTGTCCACCAGCGGAGTCCAGACACTGACGACCACAAAAAACACCATCACCGCCAGCAGCAACTTGCGCGCCCAGCCCCGGACCCGCGCTTGCAGGGTGCCTTCGGTCTTGAGCACCAGCCAGGTGGCACCCAGCAGCGCATATCCAACCACCAGGCCCAGGCCAGTCATCACGGTGAAGGGGGTCAGCCAGTCAAACGCGCCGCCCACGTAGCGCATGTTCTCGGTCTTGAAGCCTTGGATGTAGGAGCCCACCACGGCTCCCTGCGCAAAGGCAGCCACGAAAGAGCCGATGCTGAAAGCAGCATTCCACCAGTAGCGGTTCTGGGCCGAAGCTTTGAAGCGAAACTCGAAGGCAATGCCGCGAAAAATCAGGCCCGCCAGCAGTAGGAACACGCCGATGTAGAGCGCCGGCAAGAACACCGTATAGACCAGCGGAAACGCCGCCAGCAGGCCCGCGCCGCCCAGGATGAGCCAGGTCTCGTTGCCGTCCCAGACGGGAGCGACAGAATTCATCATCACATCCCGCTCGTCGTCGTTGGCGGCAAAAGGAAACAGCATGCCCACGCCCAGGTCAAAGCCGTCCGCGAGCACGTACATCAGCAGGCCAAAGCCAATGATGCCAACCCAAAGGTAGGTGAAGTCGTACATGAAGGGCTTCCTTTCAGGCC
>CAZQXQ010000148.1:0-7044 GCA_964597235.1 uncultured Burkholderiaceae bacterium
TCTCGGCATGGGCGCTGTAGCTGGCGCCCACCACGCGCAGCGGACGGGCATCGTTCAGCAATTGCAGCAGCAAGGTGCGCTTGGCGTCTTCAGCCAGGCTGGCGTAGGCCGGCTCGATGCGGGCAGTGGCCAGCAGCTCGGCCACCACTTCCTCGTGCTTGTCGGAACTCTGGCGCAAATCCACCGTCGCCAGATGAAAGCCAAACACCTCCACCGCACGGATCAGCGGATGCAAGCGGTGATCGGCCATGGCCTGGCCATGGTGGGACTGCAGCGAGGCTTCCATCACCCGCAGGTCGGCCAGAAACTCCGCCGCGTCGGCATAGGGGTTTTGCGGCGCGATGGCGTGGCGCGCGGCCTCACCGCCGGTCAGTTGTTTCAGCGTGGCGGCCAGGCGCGCATAGATGCCGGTCAGTGCGCGGCGGTAGGGCTCGTCGCGGCGATGTTCGCTGGTGTCGGGCGAACGCTCGGCCAGCGCAGCCATCTCGGGCGAGACCTTGGCCAGGTGGGCGGACACCGACAGCTCGGTGCCCAGCACATGCACCTCGGTCAGGTAGTGGCGCAACGCCACCTCCGCCTGGGACGACAGCGCATGGCGCAAGGTGGCCGCCGTCACGTTCGGGTTGCCATCGCGGTCGCCACCAATCCACTGGCCCATGCGCAGGAAGCTGTGGACCGGGAACTGCCCCAGCTCGCGTTCCAGGTTGGCATAAATCTTCGGGATTTCGGTCAGGAAGGTCGCTTCGTAATAGCTGAGTGCATTCTCGATCTCGTCGGCCACGGTGAGCTTGCTGTAACGCAGCAGGCGGGTCTGCCACAGCTGGGCCACGCGGGCGCGCAGGTGGGCCTCGTTGGCGGCCAGCTCGCGCGGGGTGAGCGCGTCCTTGGCGCTGTTGTAGAGCTGGGCGCGGGCCAGGATGTCGTCACGCGCGGTCAGCAGCTGGGCGATGTCGCGCTCGGCGTCCAGGATGCTCTTGCGCTGTACCTCGGTGGGATGGGCGGTGAGCACCGGCGCCACGTAGCTACTGGCCAGGGTCTGGGCGATGGTCTTGGGCGCGATGCCCGCCCAGCGCAGACGGGACAGCGCCACCTCGATGCTGCCCTCCTGCGTGTCGCCGGCGCGCTCGTGCACGGCGCGGCGGCGGATGTGGT
Organism: uncultured Burkholderiaceae bacterium; assembly: GCA_964597235.1. Classification (GTDB taxonomy): domain Bacteria; phylum Pseudomonadota; class Gammaproteobacteria; order Burkholderiales; family Burkholderiaceae_C; genus CAYZPX01. Next base: position 1,153 of record CAZQXQ010000148.1, read on the forward strand.
GGCGGTCTTCGGCCAGGTTGGCCAAGTGACTGAAATAGGTGAAGGCCCGGATCACGCTCACCGTCTGGTCGCCTGTCAGCGACTTGAGCAGCTTTTTCAGCGCACGGTCGGCATCCTGGTCGGCATCGCGGCGGAAGGCCACCGACAGCTGGCGGACCTGCTCGACCAGCTCGTAGGCGGCGACGCCCTCTTGTTCGCGGATCACATCGCCCAGGATCCGGCCCAGCAGGCGAATGTCCTCGATCAGCGGTTGGTCCTTGTCGGTCTTGCGGGCAGGGGCGGTGTCGGTCTTGCGGGCGGGCGCGGTCATGGGGAGAGGCTCCGGAGGAAAGCAAAGTTGTTGCAGCGCAACATGCTAGCATCCCCCGCACGCTTTTCTGACAACCCGATGACAACGTCCTCCTCACTTCCCCTCTCCCTCGTGATTGCCACCCGTGAAAGTCGCCTCGCCCTGTGGCAAGCCGAGCATGTGCAAGCCCTGCTGCGCAGCCAGGGCCACACCGTGTCGCTGCTGGGCATGACCACCAAGGGCGACCAGATCCTGGACCGCAGCCTGAGCAAAGTGGGCGGCAAAGGCCTGTTCGTCAAGGAACTGGAAGTGGCGCTGGAAGAAGGCCGCGCCGACATCGCCGTGCATTCGCTCAAGGACGTGCCGATGGAGCTACCGGGGGGCTTTGCGCTGGCCTGCGTGATGGAGCGCGAAGACCCGCGCGATGCCTTTGTCTCCCCAAAATTTGCGTCGCTGGCAGAACTACCCCAAGGGGCGGTGGTGGGCACCTCCAGCCTGCGCCGCCAGGTACTGCTGCAGGCGCTGCGGCCCGACCTCAAGATCGAGCCGCTGCGTGGCAACCTGGACACTCGGCTGCGCAAGCTCGACGATGGCCAGTACGACGCCATCGTGCTGGCGGCCGCTGGACTCAAGCGCCTGGGGCTGGAGGAGCGCATCCGAACGATTTTCGAGCCACACGAGATGCTGCCCGCCGCTGGCCAGGGCGCACTGGGCATCGAGGTGCGCAGCCACCGCCCTGAGCTGGCGCAGGCCCTGGCGCCGCTGGCCCACCAGCCCACCTGGCTGACCGTGGCTGCTGAGCGGGCTGTGAGCCGCGCGATGGGCGGCAGCTGCTCGATGCCCTTGGCCGCGCATGGCCAATGGCAGGGTGAGGGCGATGCCGCCGCGCTGCGCCTGGACGCCGCCTGGGGCGACATCGAAGGCCGCCTGCCGCTGGTGCGCGTGCACCACAGCGCCCCCGTGCGCACCCTGGCCGAGGCCGAAGCCCTGGGCGAAGCCGTGGCCGCGCAGCTGCAGGCCGGTGGCGCCATCGCCCTGCCCCGCCCCACCGAGGCTTAAACCCGCCATGCCCACGCCAAGGGTCTGGGTCACAAGGCCCGAAAGCGAAGCTGCTGTCTGGATACAAGCACTGCAGCGCGAGGGCCTTGATGCCCAGGCCCTGCCGCTGATCGCGATTGGCCCCTGCGCTGACCCAGCAGCCCAAATCGCCCTGGAAGCCGCCCGTTCCGGCTGCGCCGACGCCCGGGCAGTGATGTTCGTCAGTGGCAATGCGGTGACGTACTTTTTTGAGTCAAATCGGCCTCCAGCCCTTATTTCACCAGCGGAACATGCTCCTTTTCCGAGAGCATGGGCACCCGGCCCGGGCACGGTGCGGGCGCTGCGCCAGGCCGGGGTGGACCCAGCGCGCATCGACAGCCCCGCGATGCTGGCAGCGCAGTTTGACTCCGAAGCGCTTTGGGCCCAGGTACAAGACCAGATCCGCCCTGGCGACCGGGTGCTGATCGTGCGCGGCACCAACGGCGACCACCCCAGCCCGCAAGGCCAGGGCCGCGACTGGCTGGCGCAGCAAATCCAGCAGGCCGGCGGAATAGTGGACTTTGTGGTGGCCTACACCCGGAGCGCGCCGGCGTGGTCGGCAGTCGATCGGACCAAGGCCCAGGACGCCGCAAAAGATGGTTCGCTGTGGCTGTTCAGCAGCTCGGAGGCTGTTGCCAATTTGCAACAGTTGCTGCCCGATGTGGACTGGGGAGGCGCCCAGGCGCTGACCACCCACCCGCGCATTGCACAGGCGGCCCAAAGCGCTGGTTTTGGCCGGGTTGAGACCTGCCGCCCCGCCCTGGCCGAGGTGGTGGCCTCGATAAAATCCTGGCGATGAGCCAGCCCACCGATTCCCCTGCCACCGCGCCCACGCCGCCCACCGATGGGCTGGCGCCGCAGCGCGGCAGCAGCTGGGTGCTGGGCCTGGTGGGCGCCGTGGCGGTGGCCAGCCTGACCAGCAGCGTGCTGCTGTGGCAAAAGCTCAGCAGCATCCAGGAACAGCTGGCCCGCCAGTCGGCCGATGCCGGTACCGTGGCCATCGAGGCCCGCACCTTGGCCCGCCAGGCCGAGGAACTGGTGCGCGACAACACCGCCCGCCTGTCGGTGGCGGAATCCAAGCTCAGCGAAGTGGCGCTGCAGCGCACCCAGCTCGAAGAACTGATGCAGAGCCTGTCGCGCTCCCGCGACGAAAACCTGGTGGTGGACATCGATGCCGCCCTGCGCCTGGCACAGCAGCAGTCCCAACTCACCGGCACGCTGGAGCCGCTGGTGGCGGCCCTCAAATCCGCGCAGCAGCGGATCGAGCGCACCGCCCAGCCCCGGCTGGCCCCCGTGCAGCGCGCTATCACCCGCGACCTGGACCGCGTGACCCGCACCAGCGTGACCGACACCACCGGCCTGCTGGCCCGCTTGGACGAGCTGGTGCGCCAGGTGGACGATCTGCCCATCCAGAACGCCGTGCTGCAAACGCCGGCGGCCCGCCGCAGCGCCGAAGCCAAGGCCCCCGCCGCATCGAAAGCCCCGGCGGCAGACGAGCGCCCCTGGTGGCAAAGCAGCCTGGAGCGCAGCTGGGAAGTCGTGCGCGACGAAGCCCGCAGCCTAGTGCGGGTGCGGCGCATTGAGCACCCCGAGGCCATCCTGCTCACACCCGAAGAAAGCTTTTTCCTGCGCGAGAACCTCAAGCTCAAGTTGCTCAACGCCCGCCTGGGCGTGCTGGCCCGTCAGTTTGAGGCCGCCCGCGCTGACCTCGGGGCGGCGAATGTCGCGCTGCAGCGCTACTTCGACCCGCAATCGCGCCGCAGCCAGAACATGGCGTCCGTGCTGCAGCTGGCGCAGGCCAGCCTGCAGACCAGCGAACTGCCACGGCTGGATGAAACCCTCGCGGCGCTGACCACCGCCGCCTCGGGCCGCTGAGACCCCAAGGATCCCCATGCGTGCAGCCCTCTGGCTTTTGGCCCTGTTCGGTGTGGCGGTGGCGATCGCCCTGTTTGCCGGGAACAACCAGGGCACGGTCACGCTGTACTGGCCGCCGTACCGGATTGACCTCTCGCTGAATCTGAGCCTGCTGCTGCTGGCCGCCGTGTTCGTCACCCTGCATGCGGCCTTGCGCGCCCTGGGACTGTTGCTGGCCCTGCCCGCCGAAGCGCGGCGCTGGCGCCTGCAGCAAAAGGAGCGGGCCATGCACCACGCCCTGCTGGACGGGCTGACCCACGTGATGGCAGGTCGCTACCTGCGTGCCCGCAAGGCCGCTGGACTGGCACTGGCCAAGGAGCAGGCGCTACAAGAGGCCGGCGCCCCCGTGCCCCATGGCCCCCAGCTGCGCACGCTGGCCCATGTGGTGGCCGCCGACAGCGCCCATGCGCTGCAGGACCGCACCCAGCGCGACCAGCACCTGGCGCTGGGCCTGGAGCCCAACCGCCTGCGCGCCACGCCCACCGAACAGGAACTGCACGACGGCCTGCTGATCCGCGCTGCCCGCTGGCGCCTGGACGAACGCGACGCCCCCGCCGCGCTCGAACAGCTGCGCGACCTGCCCCAGGGCCCCGGGCGCCGCACGATTGCGCTGCGCATCAAGCTCAAGGCCGCGCGCTTGGCAGGCCAAACCCTGAGCGCCCTGGAAACCGCCCGGCTGCTGGCCAAACACCGTGCGTTTTCGCACCATGCAGCGCACAGCATCGTTCGCGGGCTGGCCAGCGAGCTGCTGCGCCAGGCCCACGACCCGGCCCAGCTCAGCCAGGTCTGGCACAGCCTGGAAACCTCCGAGCGGGCGATGCCGGAGCTGACACTGGAAGCCGCCCAGCGGCTGAACCAACTGGGTGGTTCCAAAGCCCAGGTGCGTGAATGGCTCCTGCCCATCTGGGAGCGCTGGGTGGCCCCTGGCCCGTCGCAAGAGGTTGGACAGCTGGACGATGCACTGGTGCTGAAACTGGTGCAAGTCCTGGAGGGCGCTCTGGATGCCACTGCGGACGCCTGGCTGGCCCGCATCGAAGCCGCCCGCGAAGCCAACCCGCGCGACCTCCGGTTGCAGTACCTGGCAGGCGTGGCCTGCCTGCAGCGCCAGCTCTGGGGCAAGGCCCAGCAGCTGCTGGGGCAATGCCAGGCCCAGTTGCAAGACAGCGATTTGCACGCCCAGGCGCTGTGCCACTTGGCCACTCTGGCTGAGCAGCGGGGCGATGCCGAAGCCGCCGCCCAGGCCTGGAAGCAGGCCGCCCTGCTCCGATGAATTTGAATCGACAGGCAAAGTTCCTTCAGTTATTTTGAATTAAGGCGTCAATCCGGGTGAAAGCGATTTGGCAGGTGTGTTCCTAAACTCACCGCCAGTTCAACGACTTGCCCACCCGCCCATGACGCCCCTGAAAACCACCGCTCCCCTGCCCGCATCGGCCCGCTACAGCAGCCTGGCCATGCTGCTGCACTGGGTGCTGGGCCTGGTGATCGTGGCGGTGTTCGTGCTGGGCCTGACTATGGTGGACCTGCCCTTCTCGCCGCAGCGGCTCAAGTTCTACAACTGGCACAAGTGGGCGGGGGTCTGCATCCTGGCGCTGTCGGCGCTGCGACTGCTGACCCGCCTGGTCAAGCGCCCGCCTGCGCTGCCAGCGCACATCGCCAATCCCATGCCCGCCTGGCAGCACCGGGCCCACCACGGCACCCACCACCTGCTGTATGCGCTGTTTTTTGCGGTGCCGCTGATCGGTTGGGCGTACAGCTCGGCGGCGGGTTTCCCCATCGTGTTGTTCGGCCAACTGCCGCTGCCCGATTTCGTACCCGTGAACGCTGATCTGGCGGAAATCCTCAAGCCCGCCCACCGCTTTGCCGCCTACGGCCTGGCCCTGCTGGTGCTGCTGCATGTGGCCGCCGCACTGAAACACCACCTCATCGACCGCGACGGACTGCTGCAACGCATGCTGCCCGGCGGCGCCTGATCGGTTTGCACCCCCCTCTTTTTTTTCATCCCGAGGACACCCCCATGACCTTGTCGCCCTTTACCCGCCGCGGCCTCCTGGCATCGATCGCCCTGGTCGCCGCTGCCGCCAGCGCCCCGGCCGCCTTTGCCCAACAGGCCTTGGTGCCCGCCCAGAGCCAAATCCAGTTCACCGCCAAGCAGATGGGCGTACCGCTGGAAGGGCACTTCAAGAAGTTCGACGCGCAGATCGCCTTTGACCCCGCGAAGCTGGCCAGCAGCAAGATCGCCTTCACCGTGGACACCGGCAGCGCCACGCTGGGCTCGCGCGAGACCGATGCCGAACTGCCCAAGCCCACCTGGTTCAACGTCGGCAAGTTCCCGCAGGCCAGCTTTCAGTCCACCAGCATCAAGGCGCTGGGTGGGGGCAAATTTGACGTGGCCGGCACGCTGACCATCAAGGGCCAAGCCCGCGACGTGACCGTACCCGTCACGCTAACCCAGGCCGGCGCCACCACCACGGCAATCGGCAGCTTTGGAATCCAGCGCCTGGCGTTCAAGATTGGCGAGAACGAGTGGGCCGACACCTCCATGGTGGCCAACGATGTCCAAGTCAAATTCAAGCTCGCGCTGACCGGTGTGGGCAAGCTCTGATCCCGTTTTC
>CAZQXQ010000149.1:0-6900 GCA_964597235.1 uncultured Burkholderiaceae bacterium
AGTTGAGCACCCGGCAGATTGCCAGCCTGAGCTCGGCACAGGTGTTGGCACTGACGACGCGGCAGGTGCAGTTGCTAGAGACGGCGCAAGTAGCGGCGCTGACGACAGCGCAAATCAAGGCCTTGACGACCGATCAGATCAAGGCGTTGGAGATGGTGGACTTTGCGGCGCTGAGCACGCGGCAGCTGGGTGCGCTGAGTTCGGGTCAGTTTGCGTCGCTGACGACGGCGCAATTGGCCGCATTGGAGCCAGCCGACATCGCTGGTTGGTCCACGCAGGTGATCAGCAGTTGGCCCACCAAAGATATTCAAGAGCTGACAACCGCACAGGCCAAGGCCTTGACCACGGCACAAATTCAAGCGCTGACCGCCGATCAGGTGAAGGCGTTGGAGACGGTGGACATTGCTTACATGAGTTCGCTGCAGACCAAAGCCTTCACAACCCGCCAGATCCAGGCCATGAGCACCGCCCAGATCAATGCGTTCGCGGACCTGGCCACTCCCTTGGTTCTGGACTTGAATGGGGACGGAGTGCGCACGGTGGGCTTGGCCGAAGGCGTCCGATTTGACATCCAGGCCATGGGACGCACCCGTCAGACAGCTTGGGCAGCGCCTACCGACGGCTTGTTGGTGCGTGATCTCAACCGCGACGGCACCATCAATGACGGTCGCGAGCTCTTTGGTTTGGGCACCCAATTGGCTAGTGGTGTCACTGCTGGCGATGGCTTCCAGGCCTTGCGTGCTTTGGATGACGATGGTGATGGCCGTCTCACGTCTGCCGATACCTTGTTCTCTGAACTGGCGGTCTGGACCGATGCCAACCAGGACGGTCGTACTGATCCGGGCGAATTGAGCAGCTTGACCGACAGGGGCATCGTGGCGCTGAACCTGTCGGCCCAGACTTCTAATGCAGTGGATAACGGCAACCTGCTGGGCTTGGTGTCGTCTTACGAGATGGCTGACGGCACTACGCGCGATCTGGTCGATGTCTGGTTCCGCCAGGGGGCGGTTTCCGACGATGCCTTGCGCGCTTCCGTGAGTGATCTGACTGAAACCCTGGGCCTTTATGTTCAAAACCAGGAGGCCACCGATGCCGCACCGAGCCAGGCCGCGAATGCGCTGGAGAACGCCCGGCGTTCTGGCGCAGTCAGTTTGGCGTCCACGGCACCCATGGCGAATCCCACGCAGGGGCTGACTGCTCAGCTGGAAACCTACTATCAGCTGCAGGGGCCCACGCTGGCGTCTTCTGCGGTAGCGCCGGGGGCTTCGGCGGCAGATCGACTGTTGTCGCTAGGCAGTGTCGCAGGTCTTTCGGGGCAGTCCGCCGTACTGGCGTCCAACGAGGGCAGCAAGCCTGGCAAGTAATTTCAGTTTGGCGACCAGTGAATCCGCTGGCGCGCTCCATTCGTTGATGACTAACCTCGATTTTTTCGCTGACCTTGCCAGACTCTCGCTGCAAGAGGTGGTTGCCCGTGTGGAGCCCTGGGTCGCGCAAGGCCGCGCGCAGGAGGCGATTGCGCTGTATCGCAGCTGGTTGTCTCAGGTGCCAAACGATCCCCTTCGCTGCGTCGCGCTCTTCAATCTGGGGGTCTTGTTGGACGCCTCTGGCGATCCTGCGGAGGCCCAGAAGGTCTATCAGGAAGCCTTGCATCTTCACCATCAGTTGCACCAGGCCCGTTTGAACCTGGGCCACCAGTTTGAGCGCCAGGGTCGGATCAACGAGGCTTTGGCCCAGTGGCAAGAAGCACTGACCTTGATGGAAGTGCAGTCCGATACGGATCGCAGCCTTGTCTTGCATGCCCTCAACAACAGCGCCCGCGTGCTGGAGGATGCCCGGCGTTTTGACGAGGCCGAAGCCTTCATGCTGCGCAGTCTGCGCATCGAGCCAGACCAGCCTGCCGTGTTGCACCACTATGTGCATATCCGGCAGAAACAGTGCAAATGGCCGGTGTACGAGGCGGTGGATGGCATCAGCATCAACCGCCAGCTGTTGGCGACCTCCACCTTGGGCATGCTCGCTGCCCATGATGACCCTGCCTTGCAACTGCTGGCTGCGCGTGAATTTGTCCATCAAAAGGTGCAGCCCGCAGCAGCCAGGAAGCCTCCGCGCTCCCGTGTGCCCGGAGAGCGCATCCGTGTCGGTTATCTGTCCGGCGATCTGTGCATGCACGCGGTGGGTTTGCTGACCGTCGAGCTGTTCGAGTTGCACGACCGGGCGCGTTTCGAGGTGTTTGGCTTCTGCTGGTCCAAGGAAGATGGCTCCCCGCTGCGGGCACGCATCGTTCAGGCGCTGGACCACCATCACCGAATCGGGTATCTGGACGATGCCAGTGCCGCGCAGCTGATTGAATCCTGCGGCATTGACATCCTGATCGATCTGCAGGGGCTCACTTCTGGGGCGCGGCCCAACATCCTGGCCCATCGCCCCGCGCCGGTACAAATCAGCTACCTGGGCTTGCCGGGCACCTGCGGCATGCCTGCGGTGGACTACATCGTGGCCGACCCGTATGTGGTTCCACCCGAACTGGAACCCTATCTGACCGAAAAGCCCTTGCGCCTGCCTCGCTGCTACCAGGTGAGCGACCGTCAGCGGGCGGTTGGCACTCCGCTCACGCGCGTTGCATGTGGATTGCCCGAGGACCAATTTGTTTTCGCAGTGTTCAACAACAATTACAAGTTCACGCCCGAGCTGTTCGCTGCCTGGATGCGCATCCTGGCGCAAGTGCCGAACAGTGTGTTGTGGATGCTCTCCGACAACCCCTGGGCGCAGGCCAATCTCCAAGATTACGCCCGCCAGCAAGGGGTGGACCCTGAGCGCCTGATCTTTGCGGGTCGCGCTTTGCCCACGGAGTACATGGCCCGCTTGCAATTGCCAGACCTCTTCCTGGACACCTTTCCCTACAACGCTGGCACCACGGCCAATGACATCCTGTGGATGGGAGCGCCGATCCTGACCCTGTCGGGCCGCAGCTATATCTCCCGCATGTGTGGCAGCCTGCTGACCGCCGTAGGGCTGCCAGATTTGATCACCACCGACCTGGCTGCCTACGAACGCAAGGCCGTGCAACTGGGGCGCAATCCGCGCATGGTGCAAACCTACAAGCGCTATCTGGCCGAGCATCGACATGACACCGACCTGTTCAATGTCCCCGAGCTGGTTCGGGACCTGGAGGCTGGTTTTGAATCTCTTTTGCCATGATTGAAATCGTCAGCGCCACCCGCCTTGATCCAGATCGTTTCTGGAAAGAAGCACCTCTGGGCCAGTCCTTGCAACGCATGACCAAGGAAGGCCGGATCAAAGCCTGGATTGCGTTCGAAAACACGCTGGGTTTACCCACCATCTACAACCAACGTTTGAACGCCCCTGACAGTGCAGATGTCATCCTGTTTGTTCACGACGATGTCTGGATTGACGACTTTTTCATCGTGGACCGTGTATTGGAAGCCAGTCGCCGTTATGACCTCTTTGGTGTAGTGGGCAATAGCCGGTGTTTGCCACTGCAGCCTTCATGGGCTTTTACCGACACTTCAGGAACTTGGGATCAGTCTGAGAACCTTCGCGGTGCAATTGCTCACGGGAAACCCAATGATGGCAAGGTCGATGTTTTTGGCACATCGCCTGCGGATTGTGAAATCCTGGATGGAGTCTTTTTGGGTGTTAATAAATCAGCTTTCAAGGCTGCCGGTCTTTATTTTGACGAACGATTTGATTTCCATTTTTATGATGTTGATCTTTGCCTGAATGCTTCACGACGTGGATTGCGGATTGGCGTTTGGCCGATTGCCATTACCCACGGAAGTAAAGGAGGATTTGACTTGGCATGGCATCAAACTTATCTGAATTTTTGTGCCAAATGGCAGTCCTCTTCAGATGCAACCCCTTTGGGGATCGATGAGATGAAAATTCATGCCGATAATCCTGAAAATATTCGTATGAAGCAAACTCCTGCACACGAACTGATTAACACGGACTTGTTGGCTCTGGTGCCTAAAAATACCCGAAGAGTTGTGGATGTCGGATGTATGCATGGCCAAATGGCTTTGGCCGTCAAAGAGAAAATTCCAGCCGTTTACTACACCGGCATTGATATTGACCCAGACTATTCAGCGATTGCTGCTACTCGTTGTGATCGGGCTTTCGCCGCAGATATCGACCAATTGAGTGAAGAACGGTGGGGAAATCTGTTTCCCTCGGATTGCTGGATTTTTGGTGACTGCCTAGAGCACTTGAAAGACCCCTGGGCGGTCTTGCGCAGCATTCGTGCAAGAATAGATTCCGATGGATGCGTCTTGATTTGTATACCGAATGCTCAGCACTGGGCTGTGCAGTGGCGTTTGATGACAGGGCAGTTCCGCTACGAAGACAGCGGCTTGCTTGATCGCACGCATCTGCGCTGGTTTACCCGAATCACGCTGCTTGAACTGTTTCAAGAAACTGGATGGCAAGTCGCCTACGGTATTACTCGAACCTTGAATCTGGTGCCTCAGCAGGAGCGGGTGCTTGATGGCATTCGCGCATTTGCCAAAGCTTGTAGTACTGATCCGGAACAGGCCGTGCAGGATGCCGTCCCTTTCCAATACCTCTTCAAACTCATTCCGGCCTGAGGCCTAGTCGGCTGCGCAAACTGGCAAACGCCTCCATGTATTCAGGAAAGCCTTGCTCACGGAAGGCGATTTTCAGCGCATCGCTGAGTACCGCTTCTTGCCGGTAATTGGACAGCGTGGTGCCAGACCATGCGCTGCGGAAGCAATTGGCTGCTTTGGTGCGCCAGTGGGGTTCAATCGTCAATAGCAAGGACGCCATCCCTTCCATGATGAATACTTTGCGCTGGGTGTTTGGGTAGTTGGTGGGCTGGGTTAATGCCGCATGAAGCGGATGACTGGGGTCTTCACAAATGGCAAACAGCTGTTCATTGATCGCCAGCCACCGTCGCCAAAATGCTGGCCGGGCAACAAAATAATTTGAGAACACTGTTGTTCGTGAGTCCATTACCAGACTGCGCAGGGGGACTTGCAAGCCCAGAGTCTGTAGAAACGCTTCGCAAGCAGCCATTTTGCCGGAGTCGAAAAGTTCACCTCCTTCAAAAACATTCAGAAAAAAGGCACTGATGTCGGGTTGGGGGCAGAATAAGAAAATATCTGCTGAATCTATATGGGGATTTATAAGGTCAACGACGTCTTGGTGGTGAAGGCCAGTCTTTTGGTAAAATTTTGGTGAAAAAAATCCATAGAGCCCTTTTTCGTCTAGCTTGTTTTTTATAAGGAAGTTGCGAATAGGCCAGTATTCATACCAGTCTGGACGAATATTTTCCAAGTTGTTAAGCACAGAATAGCCCGGCTCAATCATGTGCAAAGTCGCCTCGGAGTAAGCAATTTGGAAAAGGTGAATCATTGCCTAGGGATGCAAGTTGCCTGGGGTTTAGGGACTGGACTTCTGACTTGAGACCATTTCAAGGTTCACGAATGGCCTCCGTTAGCCCCCGCACCACCGGATACATCACATACGACATCACCGTCCGTTTCCCCACGACGATTTCGGCGCTCAGGGTCATGCCGGGGATCAGGGGGGCGTTGCGGGGGAGGTTGCGCAGGTTGTTCTTGTCCAGGCTGGCGCGGCCCAGGTAATAGGGGGTGCTGGCTTGCTGGTTGCCCAGGCCCTTGGTGAAGGCGTCCTGGCCCATGGCTTGCAAGTGCCCTTCGATGAGGCCGTGTTTCTGGAAGGGGAAGGCATCGATCTTCAGCCGCACAGGGTCTTGCAATTTGACGTAGCCCACATCTTGCGAGGCGATTTGTATTTCCGCCTCCAGGTGATCCCCTAGGGGCACCAGCGTCACCAGGGGTTCGGCGGCTTGCAGGACTGAGCCAGTGGAGCGGGCCACGACTTCCAGTACCACGGCGTTGCTGGGGGCCACCAATTCGATCAAGCGGCTGCGGCGTTCGGCCTTCTTGACCTCTTCCGCAATGGCGTCGCGTTCGCGGCGGGCGGTGACCAGGTCTTCGGTGGACTTTTGCCGCCATTCGCGCACAAAACTGGCTTTTTCCGCTTCGGCCTCGGCCAGTTGCTTCTTGAGTTCGATGCCCCGGCTGCGGGTGCTGATCAGGTCCCGCTCCACTTCCTGGCGGCGTTCGCGGCTCTCCAGTAGTTTCATGTTCGACTGGAACTGCTGCGCCGTCAGCTTTTCGTTCATCGTTTCCAGCTCACGCAGCGATTTGACCCTGGCACTCAAGCCTTGCACGTCGTGCTCGTTGGTGTCGATGGCGGCCTTCGCACGGGCAATGCTTTCGTCCAGCCGCAGCAGGCGGGCGCGGTAGTTGGCCTCGCGCTCGCTTTGCAGCCGGGCTTGCAGCAGCTCGTCGGCACTGTTGGGATTCGGTTTTGCGGTTTGGCCAGCTTGTTCGCGTTCCAGCCGCTGCACGGTGGCTTCCAGGCTTTTGAGCCGGTCTTGCGCCTGGGCCAGGTCGGCGTTGATGAAGGTGGGGTCCAGCACGGCCAGCACCTGGCCTTTTTGTACGATTTGCCCGGCTTTGACATTCAGCGCGGTGATTTGGGCGGTTTCGATGGGCTGCAGCACGATGTTGGGCTGGGATGACACCAAGCGCCCCTTGGCAGTGACGATCTGGTCCACCTCGAACAGGCTGGCCCAAGCGATGGCGGTCAGCACCAGGGCCGCTAGCAGGTAGAGCGTGGCGCTCATGCCCGCGGGGTGGGGCGCTTTTTCCAGGGCCTCGGCGTCGGGCAGGAAGGCGACCGTCCAGTCTTTGGGCGGTGCTGGAGGGGGAGGAGCCGGCGGCGGGCTTACAGGAAGCTGGTTTGTTGGTTCCATAGCTGGGAGTAGGTGTCGCAGCGGCCCAGCAGTTCGCTGTGGCGGCCGGCGTCGGCCAGGCGGCCGCGTTCAAAGAC
>CAZQXQ010000150.1:0-6895 GCA_964597235.1 uncultured Burkholderiaceae bacterium
TCGGCAGCAGCAGCGGCACGAAGATCAGGAAGATGGAAATGCCGTCCAGGAACATCCCGACGGTGATCAGCAGCACGATCAGCAGGGCCAGCACGCCGTATTCACCCAGGCCCGAATTCACGATGGCGTTGGCCACCGGGTCGATCACGCCCAGGGTCGAGAGCGAGTACGCAAAGATGCCGGCCAGCGACACCACGATCAGGATCACGGCAGACAGCTCGCCCGACTCGCGCAGGATCGGAAACAGGTCGCGCACCGTGATCGTGCGGTGAATCACCATGCCCACGAACAGGCCGTAAAAAACGGCCACCACCGCAGCCTCGGTGGGGGTGAACCAGCCGGCGCGCATGCCGCCCAGGATCAGCACTGGTGCCGCCAGGCCCCAGGAGGCTTCACGCAAGCTCTGCCAAAACGGCGGGCGCGGCATGGACGCTTCGAGCGCACCCATCTTGTGCTTGCGCGCCATCCACACGGCGGGGATGACCAGTGCCAGTCCGGCCAGCACGCCCGGCACCATGCCGGCGGCGAACAGTGCGGGCACCGAGGCGCCCGGCACCAGCACCGAGTAAATGATGAACGCCACCGAGGGCGGGATCAGGATGTCGGTGGCGGCCGCCGCGCCGACCACGCTGGCCGAGAAACTGCCGGGGTAGCCCGCACGGTGCATCGCGGCGATCATCACCCCGCCCACAGCCGCCGCATTGGCCGGGCCCGAGCCCGAGATGCCGCCCAAAAACATCGCCACAGCAATCGCCACCAGCGGCAGCATGCCAGGGCCGCGCCCCACGATGGCCACGGCAAAGTTCACCAGGCGCAGCGCCACGCCGGAGCGGTCGAAGATCGAGCCCACCAGCACGAACATCGGAATCGCCAGCAGCGGGTACTTGGCCAGGCCGGCATAAAAGTTCTGCGGCACGGCCAGCAGGCCGAACCATTGGGCCTCGTGGTTGGCAATGCCGATCGCCACCGCACCGGCCAGGCCCAGGGAGGCGCCAATCGGCACGCCCACCAGCATCATCCCCAGGAAACCGACAAACAGCAGGGTGGCGATCATGGCTGGCCCTCCTGGTCGTCAGCCATGGATTCACGGCCCTTGCGGATGAACAGGCCGACCGCACGCAGCGTGATCAGGGCCGACAGCACCGGTAGCCAGACCGAGTACCACCATTGCGGCACGCCGATGCCGGGCGAGGTTTCTTCAAACCGGTAATCGTCCCAGACGACCCGCACGCTCAGCACCGCGATGGCGCCGAACAGCAGCGCCACCATCAGCGCGCCGAAGCGGGCCAGGGCCTTGCGGCGCTGGGGCGAGCCGCCCTCGGCAAAGGTTTCGATGCGGATGTGCTGGTCACGTGCCACAGCGGCCGAGCCTGCCACCAGGGCCAGCACGATCATCAAAAAGACGGAGATTTCTTCGGTCCAGGCAATCGAGCTGTCGGTGAAGTAGCGGGCCAGCACGTTGGCAAAGGTGATCAGCGCCAGGGCGGCCATCACGGCCACGGTCAGGACGTCTTCCAGGCCCAGGGCTTTGGCGGGAGGGGTGGCGGGGGCGCGGTCCTGCGTGGGCGCAGCGGCAGAGGTGGGGGATTCGGGTGGCATGGTCAGCGGCAGGGCAGGGCGCCACGCCCTGGAGGTGTGGGGCAGCGCCGGGGGCAAAGCCGGTGGATTCTATGCCGCACCCTGGTGCGTGCCAGGGCCGATTTTGTAGGGAGGCTACCCGGTGGGGCCACAGTGGCACCCGATAATGCCGCGATGGAAACCAAGTGGCTCGAAGATTTCGTCAGTTTGGCCGAGACGCGCAGTTTCAGCCGCTCCGCCCAGTTGCGGCATGTGACCCAGCCGGCGTTTTCCCGGCGCATCCAGGCGCTGGAGGCGTGGGCCGGCATTGATCTGGTGGACCGCAGCTCCTATCCCACCCGGCTGACCCCGGCGGGCAAAACCCTGTACGACCAGGCGCTGGAAATTCTGCAGGCCCTGCACAACACCCGGGGCATGGTGCGCGCGCATGGTTCGGCGGGGCGGGACATGGTCTCGTTTGCCGTGCCGCACACGCTGGCCTTCACCTTCTTCCCGGCCTGGGTGTCGGAGCTGCACGAAAAGTTTGGCCCGATCAAGAGCCGCCTGATTGCCCTGAACGTTCACGACGCCGTCATGCGGCTGGTCGAGGGCGGCTGCGATCTGCTGGTCACCTACCACCACCCCTCCCAGCCGCTGCAGCTGTCGGAAGACCGCTACGACATGGTCATCCTGGGCCAGGAACGCCTCTCGCCCTACAGCAAGCCCGATGCCGACGGCCGGCCGCTGCACTGCCTGCCCGGCACCGCTACCCAGCCCTTGCCGCTGCTGGGCTATGCGCCAGGCGCCTACCTGGCCCGCGTGACCGAGCAGCTGCTCAAGGACGCGGGCGTGCCCGTTCACCTGGACCGGGTCTATGAAACCGACATGGCCGAGGGCCTCAAGGCCATGGTGCTGGAAGGGCATGGCCTGGCCTTTTTGCCGCAAAGCGCGGTGCAAAAGGAACTGCGCGCCGGCCTGCTGGTGCGTGCCGAGCCGCCTGGAGAGGCCCGCTTCGAGGCCGTCATGGAAGTGCGGGCCTACCGCGAAAAGCCCCCTCAGGTCGAAGGGGTGCGTAGCCGTGCCCAGGCCTTGTGGGACTATTTGCGTATGCAAGAAGCGGTGTCTTCCCCGTCAGACCCGCGCTGACCCCATGTATTTCCCTGTGCAATGTTGATCAAAGGAGCAATTCAGTGAAAAAGCAAGTTCTTTCCCTCGCCTTGATGGTCGCTGCGGTCGGTGGGGCCTGGGCCCAGGCCAATGACACGCTGGCCAAAGTGAAGTCCTCTGGCACCATCACCATGGGGGTGCGCGAATCCTCGGGCGTGCTGTCCTACACCCTGGGGGGCGCCAAGTACGTGGGCTACCACATCGCCATCTGTGAACGCGCGATCGAGGCGGTTGAAAAGGCCGTGGGCAAGAAGCTCACCGTCAACTACCAGCCCGTCACCTCCCAAAACCGCATTCCCCTGGTGCAAAACGGCACCGTGGACCTGGAGTGCGGCTCCACCACCAACAATGCCACGCGCGCTAAGGATGTGAGCTTTGCCAACACCACTTTCATCGAGGAAGTGCGCATCGCCACCAAGGCCAATTCCGGCATCCAGTCGGTCGCGGACCTCAAGGGCAAGACCGTGGCCACCACGACCGGAACCACCTCGGTGCAGACGCTGCGCAAGAACAAGCGTGCCTCGGGTGTCGAATTCAAGGAAGTGTTTGGTAAGGACCATGCCGACAGCTTCCTGCTGCTGGAAACCGGCCGTGCCGACGTGTTCGTGATGGACGGCAGCCTGCTTGCTGGCCTGATTGCCCGCGCCAAGAACCCTGCCGATTTCAAAATCGTCGGCGAAGCCCTGTCGGTCGAGCCGATCGCGATCATGGTGCGCAAGGACGACCAGGAGCTGCTCAAGATCATCAACAAGACCATTGCCGATCTGGTCAAGTCCGGCGAAATCAACCAGATCTACGACAAGTGGTTCATGCAAGCCACTCCGCCCCTGGGCGTGAAGGTGGGCCTGCCGATGAGTGCGGCCCTCAAGGAAGCGCTCAAGCACCCCAACAGCAAGCCGGCGGAAGAGTACGTCGCCAAGTGACGACGGGCCAGGTGTCTGCAGTTCCTGCGGCCAGCGCTGCGGGAACCGCAGGCCTTTTTTCGAGAAACCCGATGCTTTGAGGAGTGCGCCATGGCCTGGGAGTGGCAGATTTTCTGCAAGGAAACGACCACCGGCGAGATGATTGCCGGCTGTTTTGGCAAGGGCGGGGACCAGACCTACCTCAACTGGATCTTGTCTGCCTGGGGCTGGACCCTGACCGTGTCGCTGGGTGCCTTGGTGGTGGCCTTGGTCTTTGGCTTGCTGATCGGCACCTTGCGCACCTTACCGGACAGCCCCTGGCTGTCGCGCCTGGGCAATGTCTGGGTGGAGGTGTTTCGCAACATCCCCTTGCTGGTGCAGGTCTTTCTCTGGTACTTCGTCGTCCCGGCCGTGTTTCCCTTCATGGCCTCGGTGTCGCCCGAAGTCCTGGTGATTCTGGCCCTGGGCTTCTTTACCTCGGCGCGGGTGGCCGAGCAGGTGCGCTCAGGCATCCAGGCCCTGCCGCGTGGCCAGCGCTATGCCGGCATGGCCCTGGGCTTCACCACGGCGCAGACCTACCGCTTCGTGCTGCTGCCGATGGCCTTGCGCATGGTGATTCCGCCGCTGACCAGCGAATCGATGAATATCATCAAGAACTCGTCGGTAGCGTTCGCCGTTTCGATCGCGGAGCTGACCTTCTTTGCCCGCCAGTCGGGCGAGGAAACCTCGCTGCCCATCGAGATGTACATGGCCGTCACTTTGCTCTACGCCGTGTCCGCCTTTGGCGTGAACCGCGTCATGGGCACCATCGAACGCAAGACCCGGGTGCCTGGCTTTGTCGCCGCCGGTGGCATGGGAGGGCATTGACATGGGTGGTCTGGACTTTTCCTTCTTCCGCTGGGACATCCTGGGGCCGTTCATTGCCAAGGGTTTTGTCTTCAGCATCTGGCTGACCGTGGTCGCCACCATCGGCGGCATCCTGTTTGGCACCGTGCTGGCGCTGATGCGCCTGTCCGGGCGCAAGTGGCTGGATTGGCCGGCGGCCGCCTACGTCAACACCATGCGTTCCATCCCCCTGGTGATGGTGCTGCTGTGGTTTTTTCTGCTGATTCCGTTTGCTATTGGCCGTCCCCTGGGGGCTGAGACTTCGGCGGTGATCACTTTCATTGTTTTCGAGGCGGCGTATTTCTCGGAAATCGTGCGTGCGGGCATCCAGTCGATTTCGCGCGGGCAGGTCAATGCGGGTTACGCCCTGGGCATGACCTATGGGCAAAACATGCGGCTCGTGATCCTGCCCCAGGCGTTTCGCAACATGCTGCCGGTGTTCCTGACCCAGACCATCATCTTGTTCCAGGACACCTCGCTGGTGTATGCGATTGGTGCGTACGACCTGCTCAAGGGCTTTGAGACCGCTGGCAAGAACCTGGCACGCCCCGTGGAGGCTTACCTGCTTGCCGCCCTCGTGTATTTCGTGCTGTGCATGGCGCTCTCGCACGCTGTGCGCCGCATCCAGACCAGGATCCAGATCATTCGCTGATCGAGTAAAGGCTAAGTCATGAACATGATTGAAATCAAACACGTGTCCAAGTGGTATGGCCCCGTCCAGGTGCTCAACGACTGCTCGGTCAGCATTGCCAAGGGCGATGTCGTGGTGGTCTGCGGGCCCTCGGGCTCGGGCAAGTCCACGCTGATCAAGACCGTCAACGCCCTGGAGCCTTTCCAAAAGGGCGAAATCTTCGTCAATGGCGTGCCGCTGCACGACCCCAAGACCGATTTGCCCAAGCTGCGCTCGCACGTGGGCATGGTGTTCCAGCACTTTGAGCTGTTTCCCCATCTGTCGGTGACCGAGAACCTGACGCTTGCCCAGATCAAGGTGCTGGGCCGCAGCCCCGACGAGGCCAAGACCCGGGGCCTGAAGATGCTGGACCGCGTGGGCCTGATGGCGCACAAGGACAAGTTCCCAGGCCAGCTCTCCGGCGGCCAGCAGCAGCGCGTGGCCATTGCCCGGGCCCTGTCGATGGACCCGATCGTCATGCTCTTTGACGAGCCCACCTCGGCGCTGGACCCCGAGATGGTCGGCGAGGTGCTGGACGTGATGGTGAACCTGGCCAAGGAGGGCATGACCATGATGTGCGTGACCCACGAAATGGGCTTTGCGCGCAAGGTCGCCAGCCGCGTGATCTTTATCGACGTGGGAGGGCGCATCCTGGAGGACTGCTCCAAGGACGAGTTCTTCGGCCACCCCGAGAACCGCCAGCCGCGCACCAAGGAGTTCCTGGCCAAGATCCTGCAGCACTGAGCCAGCCATACGACCCCTCTGGCCTAGAATCGCGGCCATGCTCACCCCGGCCATAACGGCGCCCCACTTGCCTACACCGCCTGCCTTCACGCAGGCGGACATGGGCGCGCCGCTGCCACCCCATCGCTGGCTCGGCGCAGAGTCTTCCGCCCGGCGATCCCTCCCCCTCTCCTGAGCCTCACCCGCTTCCTGCCCCCCTGGATCACCGGGCCCCCCCTGGGCACCCATCGTCTCGCCGCTTGTGCGCGGGACTGCTTTTTTCCAGGAGTGATCCATGTCTTCGACGCCCTCGACCCTTTCGACCCCACTGCGTCTGCTCAACGAACTCGACCACTTGCGCCTGCGCCGCTTGGTTCCCCAGCGCGGTGCCACTGGCCCGCTGGCCGAATTGCTGGAGATGGCCGACCTGGTCGCGCCGCAGGAAATGCCGCCCAACGTGGCCACCATGCGTTCGCGCCTGTTGCTGCAAGAGCTGCCCAGCGGCACCCAGCGCACCTACACCCTGTGTTACCCCGAGGACGCCGATCCCGTGCGCGGCGACCTGTCGGTGCTGTCGCCGGCGGGCGCTTCGCTGCTGGGGCTGACGGTGGGCAGCGAGGCCCGCTGGCAATCGCTCGATGGCCAGCACCATGCCGTGCGCCTGCTGGAGATCCTCTACCAGCCCGAAGCGGCAGGGGAGTGGTCCCGCTAACGTGCGTCAGAGCGTGCAGCGGCCTGGGGCGGTTTTGGGTCTAAAAAGTGCCTTCAGGCCAATAGATATAAGCGGTGGTAGCTATCAATAGATGAGCATTTGTAGGGCCTGCTTTGACGGTGGGACAATGCTGCCCCATGACAGCCCCCATCCAGACCCTGACCCTCACCCGTCCTGACGATTGGCACCTGCATGTGCGCGATGGCGCACCGCTGCACACCGTGGTGCCGCACACGGCCGCGCAGTTTGGCCGCGCGATCATCATGCCCAACCTGAAGC
>CAZQXQ010000151.1:0-6880 GCA_964597235.1 uncultured Burkholderiaceae bacterium
GAAACGGTTTTCAATCAAATCAAGGACTTGTGGCGTTTCGTGTCGAACTCGGGTGGCAGGCATTACCGTTCACTCTGAAGAGGAGTACAACTACACCCCTGAATTGGAAGTTGCACGCGAGTTTCGCGGAAAGCATCACTGGATGAATGAGGATGCAAAGCGTTGCAAGTTCTCGGGTGTGATGGTTCCATTTAGTCGAGACTGGGAAGAGCGTAAAACCAACAGCGAGGGCATAGAGGAGGTGATTCCGCCTATGCCTGAAAAAATGATTGGAAACGCCTTTATCCTGAACAAAAAAATCTGCGTGGACGCGCCTCCAGAAAACATCTTCCGCGTAGCCACTGCACCACGCAGCCTTGGTTTTCAGCGTGTGATAGAAGGCTTACCCCTCACCACATACAACCTTCACGAGATGAATCCGAGCCAACTCCCCCTGTGGGCTCCGCAAATCCTCAACCGGTTGGAGCGCCTGGCGAATCAACCCGCAACAGCGCCTGGTGTGAAATCGTTTGTGGCAGAGACTAAGCCTGAATTCGCAAAAATTCGGGAGATGTTGAAGTCCGATGCAACAGAAAAAGTCAATTGAAAATAAATTTTCAGTCTTTGAAAATAGGGAGTGATTGGATGGTGAAAAAAGGATTGGGCGTGGTTACCGCTGCGCTGCTTGCAACGTTTCCCCTCGTCAACGGCCATGCGAAAGATATTCGGGACCAAATCAAAGTCACCACCGGTAAGGCCGAGCTGGTTTTTCCAGACACCGACGCCAATGCAGTCGCCGCCAGGGTGCGGGATGCCGTATCGCAATTTGCTGTCACCATGGATGTGAATTTCCGTTCACTGCCAGCGCAAGCATCTCCCTGGCCTGACCAGCCCGCCATCAAGCAAGTCTTTATTCAAGGCGCGCCATTGGTCGAGTACCAGTGCCCGACTGCATACGCCGAGTTTGTGAAAAAACCAGCGCCCATCAGAAACAACTTCATGTTCATGTTTGAACTGACCCAGTTTTGTTTCTATAGCTTTGAGAAGGGCGTGAAAGCCTATGTCATCTTCCACCGCGCCAAAAAAACCGAGTCCTTGACATCGGGCCTGTTTGAGGGCATTACCAAAACCATCCAAGGCTCGGACGAAGAGCGGATTACCAAGCAATTGCAAGAAACGCTGGAGACTATCAAAGCCAAAGACCCCAACGTTTTGGTGGCGCGCTTTGAGGTGCCAGGAAAACCGTTGCAAGAGCCCGATAAGGTGGCGGTCAATGCATTGATTCCTCCTGCACCCGCAATCCAGCCTTCGCCTGTACAGCACCCTCAAGTTGCGCACGCCCAGCAAGGCATACCTGTTGCGTCAGGAGTGTCCACCGCAAGCGCTGGCGCCCCGCCCATGAATGCCCAACAGTCCAAAATCGAAGCGCGCAAGAATCTGAATGCCATGGGCATGACCTACCATTCCCAAGAGCAATTCATTGCCGCCATCAAACGCAAGGACGATGTGGCTGTCCAGTTGTTTTTGGATGGCGATGGCATCGACCCCCATGCAAAAGATGCCGGTGGGAAAAGCCCCACCGACATGGCCCATCAACTCGGCGCCTCGGACATTGCGCAGTTGATTCAAAACAAAATCAACCAAAAATCCATGCCTGCCGCCCCCCGAGCACAGGTAACACAAGCCCAGTCCCTAGCGGCCATGGCCTCTCCTGCATCGCCATCGCCTGCCGCCGACAGCGCGAAACAGTTGTCGCCCGAAACACTGGCAGAAATTGAGGCCGCACTCGACGCCCGAAAAGTCCCGCCCGAAAAAAGGGACGCCGTAAAAGCCCAACTCATCCAACAATTCCAGCGCTTGCAGCAATTGACCGGAAGATTTTAGATAGCCGATCATTCCACCATCGGCCCGATGAGCAGAAACAGTCAAACCCCCAACCACGCCTGCCGCGCCGCCTCGTCGGCCACCAGCGCGGCCATGGGGCCTTGGTGGCGGATCTGGCCTTTTTCCAGCACATAGGCGCGGTCCGCCACGGCGGCGGCGAAGTGCAGGTTTTGCTCAGACAGCAGCACCCCCACACCCTGGTCCTTGAGCGCGCGGATGGTGTCGGCCATTTGTTCGACGATCAGCGGCGCCACGCCCTCGGAAGGCTCGTCCAATAAGACCAGGAGCGGCTGGCCCATCAGCGTGCGGGCCACGGTGAGCATTTGCTGCTCGCCGCCGCTCATGCGGCCGCCGGGGCGATCGGGCATCTCACCCAGGTTGGGGAACAGCGTGAACAGGCGCTCGGGCGTCCAGTGCGGCGCGGCGCGGCCGTCGGGCCAGTGGCGCGGGGGCTGGCGGCCCACTTCCAGGTTTTCCAGCACCGTGAGCTCGGTGAAGATACGCCGGTCCTCGGGCACATAGCCCAGGCCCGCGCGGGCGATGCGGTGCGCGGGCCAGCGGGCCATGTCCTGCCCCATGAAACGCATCTGGCCGCGCGTGCGCTCCATCAGCCCGGCGATGGATTTCAAGGTGGTGGACTTGCCCGCGCCATTGCGCCCCATCAGCGCCACGACCTCGCCCGGGCCCACTTGCAAGCCCACATCGAACAGGATTTGCGCCGCGCCATACCAGGCATTCAGGGACTGGACCTCCAGCAGCGGGGCGGTGGGGGAGGTGGGGTGGGAAGAGGTCATCGTGAATGGTGAAAAGATATCAAAAATAAGAGCACATACCGCTGGTATTGATTGGCTTAGAGGCTGATTTGATCCACAGACTCAACAAAACGCCTTGCGCTGCGTTCGCAAGGCATCCCGGTCGATGCTGGCCCGCAGCTGCTCCATGTCGGCAGGACAAACGCCTTGCTGGACAAAGTGCGTTGCCCACTGGTCCACCGTGCGGGCCACTTGCTGGATCAGGGCGATGGCCCGGGGACGGGCAATGCCGAACTCGCTGAGCTCCGTCAACGCGTTGTCCAGGCTGGACTCGGCCCCGGCGCTGCCGACGGCCAGGGACTGGTAACCCAGGTTTTGCAGAGTGGGCACCACGTCGTAGGCGGGTGTCAGCTCGTAATAGCCGTCGAAGCCCAGGCGCAGGCTATGGTTGCGTTCGTGGTCGTCGGTGTTGTCCATCAGGATGTTGAAAACCATACGTCGGAACAGTTCTTCGCGCATGGCGGCCTGGCGGTCGGGGTGGCCCAGGCGCAGCAGCACGGTGGCCAGCGCGCCGTAGCGTTCGTCCAGCCGGGCGGCGCGCAGGGCGGTTCTGGCAGAGAGGCAATGCAGGCGGTAGGGCCCCGCCCGATCAAAGCGCTGGATGCTCAGCGCATGGCGTGCCTTGCCGTGGCGCGCAGGGAGGGGCAGCACGCCCGTGGCTGCCACCTGGATGCCCGCCTGGGCCGCCAGGGTCATGGTGGCGTGCTCGATCAGGGGCGTGTCCACAGGATCGTCCAGTTCGCTGAACTTGACCAGGCACGGCCCTGCCTCGGTCTGCAGCAGCGCCTTGGGCTGGGCGCCACCCAGGGTTACGCCAGGCTGGAGCAGGCGCTGCCATTCCGGCGGGATCGGGGCCTGGGCCTGCAGCTCGTCGATGGCGGTGCTGAGCATGGCCAAGTCGCGCAGTTGCGGGTAAGGCCCCAGTGCGCGGGGCACATAGGCCTCGGCGGAGATGGACACGCCCAGGGCACCAAAGCGGTCGTCACCCGCGAACAACAGCATCTCCAGGATGGACAGCCGGGCGGGACGGTCAATGTGGCGAATGATCCGTTCGCCCCAGCGGTCGGGGCGGGCATCGTCGATGGCGCCGGGGGCGCTGCCTCGCTCGCCCGCCGTGAAGCGGTGGCCTGGGAGCAGCGGCAGGTCTTCGCTCAAAGGGAAATGCCACCAGCCGGGAGCGTAGGCAAAGGTGGCGCCATCGGCCACCAAAGGGGACAAGCGCAGCTCACCCACCAGCACGGGCTGCGCGGGGTTGATCAGCGCCCACAGGAAGAGTGCCTCCTGCGGCACATAGCTGCGGGGCTCAACGCCTGTCAGCGGTGTCATGGCGCGGACTCCGTCGGCGGCTGGAGCAAGGCGGCCAGGCCCAGGGCGGTAGGGTTGGCGGGCTGGGCCGGGTGGGTGGCAGCGAAAGGCTCGGGCCGCGCTGGCGCCCGGCGTGGCGTGCGGAGACGGGTCAGCTCCTGCGCCAGCGCGGCGTGGTCCTGGGCGGGGGCGATCAGGTCGGCCAGCCCCTGGGCCTGATTGATTAACCACAGGCACATCACGTAAGACGCCATGGCCACGGCGGGATCGCCGCGCTCAATGCGCGCCATCGTCGGCTGGGATACGCCCAATTTGCGCGCCCACTGTGCCTGCGTCTCCCCGCGCCGCTTGCGCGCCGTGGCGATGTGCTGCCCCAGCTGCGCAATCTGCTGGATGACGGCCTGGGGGTAATCAGCGGGTGGGGTGGTTTGGCGTGGCATTCATAGATGTTATCTGAGTGCAGAAATAACAACATCTATGAATAAAAAGCTCACGGCGCCCGCCACGGCACGCCCACCATGCGGCCGCTGCCCAGATAGACGTCCTGGACTTCGGGGTTGTCGCGCACCTGCTGCGGGCTGCCCTCGGCCAGCAGGCGGCCACGGGCCAGGACCAGCACGCGGTCGGCCTGGCCAAAGACCACGTCCATGCTGTGCTCGGTGAACAGCACGCCCATCTGGCGCTCACGGGCCAGGGCGCGGGTCAGGGCCATCAGGGCCACGCGCTCGCCGGGGGCCATGCCGGCGGTGGGCTCGTCCATCAGCAGCAGGCGGGGCTGGTGGGCCAGGGCGATGGCCAGCTCCACCCGCTTGACGTCGCCATAGGCCAGCGCGCGGCAGGGGCGATCGGCCTGGTCCTGCATGCCCACTTGGGCCAGCAAATCGAGGGCGTCGGCGCGGCGGTGCTGCGCGGCGCGGCGCCAAAGCGACCACAGGCGCCGGTCGGCGCTGAGCAAGGCCATCTGCACGTTTTCCACCACGGTGAGCGAGGCAAAGGTTTCGGCGATCTGGAAGGTGCGGCCCACGCCCAGGCGCCAGATGGCGCGCGGCGGCAGGCCGGCGATGTCGCGCCCGGCCAGCTGGATGCGGCCGGCATCGGGCCGCAGCTGGCCGCCGACCATGTTGAAAGTGGTGGACTTGCCCGCGCCGTTGGGGCCGATCAGCGCCAGCAGCTCGCCTGGCGCCAGCGCAAAGCCCACGCCGTCCACGGCCTGGACGCCGCCAAAGGCCTTGCACAGGCCGGTCACGGTGAGCAGGCTCATCGCGCGCCCTCCCCCGCCCCGCGCAGGCGCTGCCCCACACGGTGCCAAACGCTCTGTGCAAAACCGGCCAGCCCCTGCGGAAACAAGAGCACCAGCAGCAAGATGGTGCCGCCCAGCAACGCGCGCCAGTAGTCGGTCTGCCGGGCCACGCTGTCGTGCAGCACGGTGAACACCGAGGCCCCCGCCACCGGCCCCGCCAGGGTCTGCAGGCCGCCCAGCAGCACCATGACCAGGCCATCGACCGACTTGCCCACCGACAGCGCCTCGGGCGAGATGCTGCCCTTGGAAAACGCATACAGCGCCCCCGCCAGCCCGGCCACTGCGCCGGCCAGGCCAAAGCCCGCCCATTGCAGGCGGCGCACATCGATGCCAATCGCATCCGCCCGCAGGGCCGAATCCCGCGCGGCGCGCAGCGCATAGCCAAAGGGCGAGAACAGCACCCGCCGCAAGCCCGCCACGGCCAGCGCGACCAGCACCAGCGCCAGCAGGTAAAAGGCGCCACGCTCGGCCAGCCAGGGCGCGGGCCACACGCCGGTCAGGCCGTTGCTGCCGCCGGTGACGGCATCCCACTGGAAGGCAATCGCCCAGGTGATTTGCGCAAAGGCCAGGGTCAGCATCGCCAGGTACACGCCCGACAGGCGCACGCACAGCCAGCCATAGACCAGCGCGCCCAGGCCAGCGGCCAGCGGCGCCAGCAGCAGCGCGGCCTCCATGGGCAGGCCGGTGGTACGCACCAGCAGCGCCGCCGCATAGGCGCCCAGACCAAAGTAGGCCGCGTGGCCAAAAGAATGCAGGCCCGCCGGCCCCATCACAAAGTGCAGGCTGGCAGCAAACAACACGGCGATCAGCAGGTCGGTGGCCAGCACCGGGGCGTAGGGCCACTGCGCCTCGGCCAGGGGCAGCAGCGCCAGCAGGCCCACCAGCGCCACGTTCAGCGCCTGCGCGCGGGCCGATGGCAGGCGCAGCGGGGCCTCGGGCGTGCCGCTGCGGCCATGGGAGGCGGCTTGCGGGCGACCCAGCAGGCCCCAGGGGCGCAAGACCAGCACCACGGCCATCGCCAGAAACTCGACCACCAGCGTGAGCTTGGAGAACGAAATGCTGATGCCCGCCACCTCCACCAGCCCCAGCCAGATGCACAGGGCCTTGAGCTCGGCCACCAGCAGCGCGGCGACAAACGCCCCCGTCACCGAGCCCATGCCACCCACCACCACCACGACGAACGCGGCGCCGATGGTGAGCATGTCCAGCTCCAGGCTGGCCGGTTCGCGGGGCAGCTGCAGCGCGCCGGCCAGCCCGGCCAGGAAAGCGCCCAGCGCAAACACGCCCGTGAACAGCCAGGCCTGGTTCACGCCCAGCGCGCCGACCATCTCGCGGTCCTGCGTGGCGGCGCGCACCAGCGTGCCCCAGCGGGTGCGGTGCAGCAGCAGCCACAGGCCCGCCAGCACCAGGGGGCCGACAGCGATCAGGAACAGGTCGTAGGTCGGAAAGGCGCGGCCGAACAAAGACACCGCCCCCTCCAGCCCCGGCGCACGCGGGCCCAGCAGTTCCTCAGGGCCCCAGAACCACAGCGCTGCGTCCTTGACCACCAGCACCAGCGCAAAGGTGGCCAGCAGCTGGAACAGCTCCGGCGCGCGGTAGA
>CAZQXQ010000152.1:0-6870 GCA_964597235.1 uncultured Burkholderiaceae bacterium
CTTCGCCGGCCGGGCCAATGTCCACCGCCAGCACGCCGATGGCGTACAGCCCTTCGGGCAAGCGCCCCTGAAAAATCCGCTCCTGATAACAGGCGTACAGATGCCGGGCGGCGTCCTGCCGGTAGGCCGGCTCGTCCTGTGCCGACGAGGCGAGCGGTGCCGTGCGCGGTGGCGTGGCATTGGCGGGCCTTTCGGGCGGCTGGCTGACGGGCGGGGCTCCCCGCCACCAGCGCCGCAGCGCAGTCCACCAGGAGACGGCCGCGGAAGGGGCCGAAGAAGAGGGCGTGGCCGGGTTGGACAGGCCCGAACGGCGGCGAACAGGGGACATATTGCTATTAAATTAAGAGCTAATACCGCTGGATTCTATTGGTCTGGAGGCCAAAAAACCCTTTGGTACAGTTATTCGGCGGACCCGATATACTCCACTGCCATCCCCCGGCCCGCCCTGTGCGCGGCCCGCTGCCTTGCTGGTTCTCAAAGGATTTCCATGCCCGCCTTG
This sequence comes from uncultured Burkholderiaceae bacterium, assembly GCA_964597235.1. GTDB lineage: Bacteria > Pseudomonadota > Gammaproteobacteria > Burkholderiales > Burkholderiaceae_C > CAYZPX01. The sequence goes on from CAZQXQ010000152.1 coordinate 500, forward strand.
CGTCCTGTTGCTGGGGCTTCGGCCCGTGTTTCCCCTCTGGTGTCTTTCCCGTCCCGCCCCTGGGCGGTGCTGGGTCTGTGCGCTGCGCTCGGCCTGTCGGCTTGCGGCAAGTCTGAAGCGCCCGCCGGCCCACCCGGTGGTGGCATGCCCCCGCCCGAGGTGGGCGTGGTCACCGTTGCGCCCCAGTCCGTGGGCCTGGTGACCGAGCTGCCTGGCCGCCTGGAGGCCTCGCGCGTGGCCCAGGTGCGCGCCCGGGTGGCCGGCATCCTGCTGGAGCGCCAGTTCCGCGAGGGTAGCGACGTGAAGGCGGGCCAGCCGCTGTTCCGCATCGATTCCGCCCCCTACGCCGCCGCCCTGCAAAGCGCCGAAGCCAGCCTGGCCCGCGCCGAAGCCAACCTGGCCCAGGCCAGCGCACTGGCCCAGCGCCTGAAGCCACTGGCCGAGGCCAATGCCGTCAGCCAGCAGGAATACACCAACGCCGTCGCCGCACAAAAACAGGCCCAGGCCGAGGTGCTGGCCGGCCAAGCGGCGGTGAAGACCGCGCGCATCAATCTGGACTACGCCAGCGTCACGTCCCCGATAGCCGGCCGCATTGGCCGGGCGCTGGTCACCGAAGGCGCCTTGGTCGGCCAGGGCGAGGCCACGCCGCTGGCGCTGGTGCAGCAGGTGGACCCGCTGTATGTGAACTTCACCCAGTCCGCCGCCGAGGCGCTGCGGCTGCGCAAGGCGCTGGAATCGGGCCAGCTGCAAAAAGCCGGCAACGGTGCGGCGCGCGTCAAGCTGCTGCTCGAAGACGGCAGCACCCATCCCCAGCCGGGCAAGTTGCTGTTCTCGGATTTGACGGTGGACCCCACCACCGGCCAGGTCACGCTGCGCGCCGAGGTGCCCAACCCCGGTGGCCAGCTGCTGCCCGGCCTGTACGTGCGCGTGCAGCTGGAGCAGGCCCAGGCCAGCGATGCCATCCTGCTGCCGCAGCAGGCCGTGACCCGTTCCGCCAAGGGCGACACCGTGCTGGTGGTCGGCGAGGACGGCAAGCCCGCGCCGCGCCCCATCCAGATCGGCGGCCAGCAGGGCGGCCAGTGGGTGGTGCAAGGCGGCCTGAAGGCGGGCGAGCAGGTCATCGTCGATGGCTTCCAGAAGCTGCGCGGCAACCCGCCGGTCAAGCCCGTGCCCTGGCAGGCCCCGGGCAGCAAGCCCGCCGCGCCTGCGGACAAACCCGCGGAAAAAGCCCCCGCTGCCCCTGCCGCCCCGGCCGACAAGCGCTAAGGAGCCCACCGCATGGCCAAGTTTTTCATCGAGCGCCCCATCTTCGCGTGGGTGGTTGCGCTGTTCATCCTGGTGCTGGGCGGGGTGTCCATCACCCAGTTGCCCATCGCCCAGTACCCACCGGTGGCGCCGCCGGCCATCGTGGTGTCGGCCGTCTATCCCGGCGCGTCCGCGCAGACGCTGGAGGACAGCGTGCTCGCCGTCATCGAGCGCGAAATGAACGGCTCCCCCGGCCTGATTTACATGGAATCGGTCGCCCAGTCCGATGGCACGGGCAACATCACGCTGAGCTTTGAGCCCGGCACCAACCCCGACCTGGCCCAGGTCGATGTGCAGAACCGCCTGTCGCGCGCCACGCCGCGCCTGCCTTCGGCGGTGACGCAGCAGGGCGTCCGGGTGGACAAGTCGCGCAGCAACTTCCTGCTGTTCACCATGCTGTCGTCCACCGACCCCGCCTGGGACCCCATCGCGCTGGGCGACTACGCCTCGCGCAACGTGGTGCCCGAGCTGCAGCGCCTGCCCGGCATTGGCCAGGTCCAGCTGTTCGGCACCGAACGGGCGATGCGCATCTGGATTGACCCCGCCAAGCTCCAGGGCCTGAACCTGAGCGCCGCCGAGGTCACCGCCGCCATCCGTGCCCAGAATGCCCAGGTCTCTGCCGGCGAGATCGGCAGCCTGCCCAACATCGCCGGCCAGGGCATTGCCGCCACGGTGGTGGTGCAGGGCCAGCTCTCCAGCCCCGAGCAGTTTGGCCGCATCGTGCTGCGCGCCAACGCGGACGGCTCCACCGTGCGCCTCAAGGACGTGGCCCGCATCGAGCTGGGCGGCCAGGTCTATGCGACCTCCGCACGCCTGAACGGCCAGCCTTCGGTGGGCATTGGCGTGCAGCTCTCGCCCTCGGGCAACGCGCTGGCCGCGGCCCAGGCGGTGCGCACCAAGATGGGGGAGCTGGAGCGCTTTTTCCCCGCCGGCATGGGTTGGGACATTCCGTACGACAGCTCGCGCTTCGTCAAGATTTCCATCCAGCAGGTCGCACAGACGCTGCTGGAGGCCGTGGTGCTGGTGTTCCTGGTGATGTTCTTGTTCCTGCAGAACATCCGCTACACGGTGATTCCGACCATCGTCGTGCCGATTGCGCTCTTGGGTACCTTTGCCACGCTGCTGGCCATGGGCTTTTCGATCAACGTGCTGACCATGTTCGGCATGGTGCTGGTGATTGGCATCGTGGTGGACGACGCCATCGTGGTGGTCGAGAACGTCGAGCGCATCATGAGTGAGGAGGGCCTGCCCCCGCTGCAGGCCACGCGCAAGGCCATGGGTCAGATTTCTGGCGCCATCGTTGGCGTGACGGTGGTGCTGATTTCGGTGTTCGTGCCGCTGGCCTTCTTTGCGGGCTCGGTGGGCAACATCTACCGCCAGTTCGCGGTGGTGATGGTGGCGTCCATCGGCTTCTCGGCCTTCCTGGCGCTGTCGCTCACGCCGGCGCTCTGCGCCACGCTGCTCAAGCCGGTGCAGGCCGGCCATGCCCACGCGCAGACCGGCTTTTTTGGCCGCTTCAACCGGGGCTTTGGCCGCATGGCCAAGGGCTACGAAGGCTTTGTCGGCCGCCTGCTGCGCCGCGCCCCGCAAACCCTGGTGGTCTATGTGGCGCTGATTGCGGCGGCGGGCCTGGTCTATCTGCGCTTGCCTACGTCCTTTTTGCCCAACGAAGACCAGGGCAACCTCGTCATCAACGTGCAACTGCCCCCCGGCGCCACCCAGGAGCGCACCCGCGCGGTGATGGAACAGGTCGAGGGCTTTATGCTCAGCCAGCCCGAGGTCAAGAGCATGGTGGGGGTGCTGGGCTTCAGCTTCTCTGGCCAGGGGCAGAACGCGGGCCTGGCCTTCGTCACGCTCAAGGACTGGTCTGAGCGCAAAGGCGAGGGCCAATCTGCCCAGGCCTTGGCCGGCCGCGCCTTTGGCGCGCTGATGGGCATCCGCGATGCTTTCATCTTCCCGCTGAGCCCGCCGCCGATTCCGGAGCTGGGCAATGCCTCAGGCTTTAGCTTCCGCCTGCAGGACCGCGCTGGCCTGGGTCACGAGGCGCTGATGGGCGCCCGCAACCAGTTGCTGGGCATGGCCGCGCAAAGCAAGGTGCTGGCCCAGGTCCGCCCCGACGGCCTGGAAGATGCGCCCCAGCTGCAGATCGACATCGACCGCGACAAGGCCTTTGCGCAGGGCGTGGGCTTTGATGCGATCAACGCCGCCATCGGCACCGCGCTGGGCTCCAGCTACGCCAACGACTTCCCCAGCGCCGGCCGCCTGCAGCGCGTGGTGGTGCAGGCCGATGCCCCCGCCCGCATGCAGCCCGAGGACGTGCTGCGCCTGACGGTGTCCAACGCCCAGGGCAAGGCGGTGCCGCTGTCGGCCTTTGCCAGCACCCGCTGGGTGACCGGCCCCATGCAAAGCGTGCGCTACAACGGCTACAAGGCCGCCCGCATCAGCGGCGCTGCCGCCCCCGGCTACAGCACCGGCGACGCCATGGCCGAGATGGAGCGCCTGGCCGCCCAGCTTCCCCCCGGCTTTGGCTTTGAATGGACCGGCCTGTCCCGCGAAGAAAAGCTGGCCGGGGCTCAGGCCTTCATCGTCTATGGTTTTGCCATCCTGGCGGTGTTCCTGTGCTTGGCCGCCCTGTACGAGAGCTGGTCCATCCCGCTGGCCGTGATCCTGGTCGTGCCGCTGGGCGTGATCGGTGTGCTGCTGGCCACGCTCTTGCGCGGCTATGCCAACGACGTGTATTTCCAGGTGGGCCTGGTGACCATCATTGGCCTGTCGGCCAAAAACGCGATCCTGATCATCGAATTCGCCAAGGACCTGCAAGCCCAGGGCAAGGGCGTGATCGAGGCGGCGCTGGAGGCGGCGCACCTGCGTTTTCGGCCCATCGTCATGACTTCGCTCGCCTTCATGTTGGGCGTGGTGCCGCTGGCGATTGCCACCGGTGCCGGCTCGGCCAGCCAGCGGGCCATTGGCACCGGCGTGATCGGTGGCATGCTGACCGGCACCGTGCTGGCCGTCGTTTTTGTGCCGATCTTTTTCGTGGTGGTGCGCCGCCTTTTCAAGGGCAGCGAGCGCCAGCACCAGTTCGACCGCGCCCATTCCATGCCGATCGCCCAGGAGAACCCCCATGCTTGATTCCCGCCGCCTGGCCCTTTCGCCCCGCGCGCCCTGGCGTGCCTTGGCTTTGGCTGCCGCCTTGACCGCCACGCTGGCTGGCTGTTCGCTCGCGCCCACGCTGGAAACGCCCGAGGCTCCAGTCGCCACCGAATGGCCCGCGCTGGGCCGTGCAGTGGCCACGCCCGAAGGCCTGTCGGCCGACGCGCCCTGGAATGCCTTTGTGGGCGACGGCCCGCTGCGCCGCCTGATTGATCTGGCCCTGGACCAGAACCGCGACCTGCGCCTGGCCGCGCTGGCCGTGGTGCAGGCCCAGGCCCAGTACGACATCCGCAGTGCCGACCAGCTGCCCACCGTCAATGCCCAGGCGCTTGGCAACCGCCAGCCCCGTGCGGATGGCAGCGGCAGCATGAGCAGCAGCTATGCCGTGGGCCTGGCCGTGGCGGGTTGGGAGCTGGACCTGTTTGGCCGCGTCGCCAGCCTGAAAGACGCCGCGCTGGCCCAGTACCTGGCGACGCAGGAGGCGCGCAACGCCGTGCAGACCAGCCTGGTGGCTGGTGTCACCAGCACCTGGCTCAGCCTGCAGGCCAATGGGCAATTGCTCGCGCTGGCCCAGCGCACCCTGGCCACGCGCCAGGAGTCGCTGCGCCTGGTCCGGCTGCGTTTCGAGCAGGGCGTGGCCACCGCCATCGAGCTGCGCCAGGCCGAATCGCTGATCGCCGCCGCCCGCGTGGCCGTCGCCCAGCAGGAGCGCCAGCGCGCGCTGGACCGTAACGCCCTGGCCCTGCTGGTCGGCCAGCCCCTGCCGGACGACCTTGCGGCCAGTGCCGCCACCGGCCTGCAGACCCTGCCCGATGTGCCAGCGGGCCTGCCGTCGGACCTGCTGGTGCGCCGCCCCGACATCCGCCAGGCCGAGCGCCAGATGCAGGCTGCGAATGCGCAGATCGGTGCCGCCCGCGCCGCCTTCCTGCCGCGCATCACGCTCACGGCCAGCGCCGGGATTGCCAGCAACTCCCTGTCCGGGCTGTTCCAGGATGGCAACTGGGCCTGGACCTTGTCGCCGCAGGCCTTGCTGCCCATCTTCGATGCTGGCCGAAACCGCGCGAATCTGGCTGCGACCGAGGCGGGCCGTGACATCGCCATTGCCCAGTACGAAAAAGCCATCCAGACCGCCTTCCGCGAAGTGGCCGATGCGCTGGCCAGCCGCGCCACGCTGCAAGCCCAGCTCCAGGCGCAGCAGGCCCAGGCCACTGCCGAGGCCGAGCGCCTGCGCCTGGTGGAGCTGCGCTACCGCCAGGGCGTGGCCAGCCACCTGGAAGTGCTGGATGCGCAGCGCTCTGCCTTTGCTGCCCAGCAAGCCCTGGCCCAGGGGCAACTGGCACAGCAGCAAAACCGGGTACAGCTGTTCCGCGCGCTGGGGGGAGGGTGGAAGTCACAGGGGTGAAACAAAAGGGTGATAACTACCCTGGCGGCACGGGGTGCCCCGATGCCGCTATGCTCGCGCCCCATGCAAAATTCCTCAGTCCTTTTTAGCGCCGAAGCCGTCGCGGCGCTGGCCCAGGCCGATGTCGCCCGGGCCCTTGACGAAGACGTGGGCGCGGGCGACCTGACCGCCGGCCTGATCGAACCCACTCGCCGCGCCCGTGGCCGCATTCTGGCCCGCGAAAGTGCTGTGCTGTGCGGAACGCCTTGGGTGAACGCGGCCTTCCGTGCCCTGGACCCCCAGGTGCGGCTGGACTGGAAGGTGGCTGAAGGCCAGCGCTGCGCTGCCGACCAGGTCGTGCTGGAATTCGAAGGCCAGGCCCGCGCCCTGCTGAGCGCCGAGCGCACCGCGCTCAACTTCCTGCAGCTGCTGTCCGCCGTGGCGACCAAGACCGCACGCCATGCCGATGCCGTGGCTGGCACCCGCGCCCAGATCGTGGACACCCGCAAAACCCTGCCTGGCCTGCGCCTGG
>CAZQXQ010000153.1:0-6780 GCA_964597235.1 uncultured Burkholderiaceae bacterium
AGCAGCTAACGGCTGCCCACCGTGAGGTGAGGATCAGAGCAACAGAGACGAGTCCGGCGGGAGTACCGCAAGGTAGACCAGCCGGGGTGAAACGGGCAATCTCTACGCGCAGCAACACCAAGTAGGCCAGCGTTGACGTGGTTCCGCGGAGCTGGCGGGTAGGTGGCATCGAGCCGGGCGGGCGACCCCCGGCCCAGAGTAATGGCGGTCACGTTCGGGCAACCGAATGCACAGAATCCGGCTTATCGGCGCGCTTCACACCTTTTTCGGTTCGTGCCTCAGGCGTTTGGCATGACGGAGCTGCACTCGATAATGCGCGGCTTTCCACTACAGCGAAGTTGTTGCCATGAACTGGATCCATCTGAAAATCCAAAGCCGCTTTTGGGTGTTGCTCGGTCTGTTCGTGCTGGGCTTTGCCTTGTATGGCGTGGTCTCGCTCTCGGTCCTCAACAAGGTCAAGGTGAACGGCCCGCTGTACCAGCAGATTACGCAAAGCAAGGATTTGACGGCCGATGTGTTGCCGCCGCCTGCGTACATCGTGGAGTCGTACCTGGTTGCGTTGCAGTTGCTGCGCAGCACCGAGGCCAGGCAACAGAATGCCTTGGTGGAGCGCCTGAAGACCCTCCAGAAAGAATACGACGAACGCCATCAGTTCTGGCAGCAGCAAGGCCTGGAGCAACCGCTGGCCGACACCTTGCTCAAGCAGGCACACGAGCCAGCACAGGCCTTCTTCCGGGTGGTGCTGAACGTGCTGGTGCCCGCCCTGCGTCAAAACGACCCTGCAGCGCTGGACAGTGCCACGCGCCAAATGGATACCCTGTACGAAACACACCGCCAGGCGATCGATCAGGTGGTGCAGTTGGCGGCCAAGCGCGTTGAGCACAACGAGACCGATGCGCAAAGCAGCATCGTGCGTGCGAACGTTTGGCTGGGAGTCGCCTGGGGCCTGTCGATCGTGGTGTGTCTGGTGGTCGCCTTATCGATCACGCGCAGCATTGTGCGGCCCTTGCAACAGGTCGTCAGTGCGGCCAAGACGTTTGCTTCGGGTGACCTGCGCGTCCCTTTGCGGCCGGAAGGTCGCAGCGAGATCAGTGAGTTAGTGCAGGCCCTCAAAGACATGCAGGCCAGCTTAGGCGCGGTCGTCTCCCAGGTGAGCCGTGGTGCCGAGGCGGTGGCTGCCGCCAGCGCGCAAATCGCCCAGGGAAATATGGATCTATCGGGGCGCACCGAGAACCAAGCCAGCGCTTTGGAACAAACCGCTGCCTCCATGCAAGAGTTGGGCACCAAGGTGACCCAGAACGCGGACAGCGCGCACCAGGCCAACCGGCAGGCGCGCAATGCCTCCGAGGTGGCCGTTCGTGGCGGGGAGGTGGTCTCCCAGGTGGTGCAAACCATGCGGGGCATCAATGGATCGTCCCGCAAGATTGCCGACATCATTGGCGTCATCGACAGCATTGCGTTCCAGACGAATATTCGGGCGCTGAATGCCGCAGTCGAGGCGGCCCGTGCCGGTGAGCAAGGGCGTGGATTTGCCGTGGTGGCCAGCGAAGTGCGCAATCTGGCCAGTCGCAGCGCGGAGGCCGCCAAGGAAATCAAGCACCTGATCGACGCCAGCGTCGAGCGTGTTGAAGAGGGCACGACCTTGGTGGACCAGGCGGGTAACACCATGACCGACGTGGTGAGTGCGATCAGCAGTGTCACCGCCATCGTGGGCGAGATCAGTGAGGCCAGTTCTGCACAGTCCAATAGCGTGCGCGAGGTGGGTGATGCGGTGTCGCAGATGGACCAGGTGACCCAGCAAAACGCCGCCCTGGTCGAGGAAATGGCCTCGGTCGCCAACAGCTTGAACCAGCAGGCGCAGGAGTTGGTGAAAGTGGTGTCGGTGTTTCGGCTCGGAACCGTTACCTGACGTGCCGGGACAGACCGCAGCTTGGGTGGGCCGTACCAGTGCTACCGCTGGCGGTACCGGCGGCGGCAGGACTTCGTTGCGTGCCTCAGGCGTTTTGCATAAAACCCAGATCGATCGGGTAATCCGAGCGGCCTGCTGCCGCGCCAAAGTTGCGTAAATTGGGCAGCACGCCCAGCAGCTCGCTGTCGCTGGCGCCAAACCAACGGCCCAGCGTGGCGCCGAACTGGTCCACCGAGGTGCTGGGTAGCAGGCGGCCCTGGCCCACATGCCACTGGTCTTCCGGTGCGTCGGTGTTGCCCACCGACAGGGGCGGCACCTGGCCATAAAACGCCTTGCCTTTGACGGCGCCGCCCATCACGAACTGGTGGCCACCCCAACCATGGTCGGTGCCATCGCCATTGAGCGTGAGCGTGCGCCCAAAGTCCGACGCCGTGAAGGCGGTGACCTGGTTGTGCACGCCCAGCTCGGTCAGTGCCTGGTCAAAGGCGCCCAGGGCACTGCTGAGTTTCTTCAGCAAGGCAGGCTGACGGCTGGCCATGTTGTCGTGCACATCAAAACCGTCCAGCGACACCATGAACACCTGCCGCTTCACGCCCAGGCTGTTGCGGGCACCGATCAGGCGGGCGACCATCTTGAGCTGGTCGCCAAGGCTGTTGTCTGGGGGAAATGCCGTGCCCAGCGTCACGCCACCGACGGCCGAGGTCACGCGGGCTTCGGCGGCCAGGCTGCGCTGCATGACCTTGTTGTATTCGTTTGCCAGCACATGGGACTGGGGTTGCTGGATTAGCTGTTCAAAGGCCGCGCGCATGGCGGGCTCGCTCAGGAAATGGCCCAGGGCGGTTCCGCGCACGGCGTTGACGGGCACAGCGCCTTCGCGACTACATTGGTATTGCAGTGCGTTACGGCCCGACAGAAACACTGCGTTGCCGCTGACCGAGATACAGGTGAACATCGATTGCCCGTTGGACGACAGCGCCAGGTCCCCCAGGTTGCCGCCCCAGCCCCGGGTGGAGCCCTCGGCTCCCTGCGCTTGCCAGACCGATTGCTGGTCGTTGTGCGAGAACAGCTTGGGCGGTTGCGCAGCACTGCGGTCCTGGTATTGGGCGCGGGTCAGGGGCTGCACCAGCGGGCCCACATTGAGCTGCACGGCCAGCCGTCCGTTGTTGAACAGGCGGGCCATTTCGGGCATTTCGGGTGCCAGCGCGTACTGGGCGCCACCGGGCAGTGCAGTGGTCGGTACCAGCAGATTGGGTGCCAGGGCGGTGCGCGACCAGGCCAGGCTTTGGCCAGACGCCGCGCCGCGCAGTTGGGTGTAGCGCGCATGGCGTGCTTCGTCGTAGGTGACCACCGTGTTGGCGTAGTCGTTGCCGCCATACAGGAACACGCAGACTAGGGCCTTGTAGTCACTGGCACTGAAGGCGCTGGCCTCCCCCAGCGCCGCGAGGTTGAGCGCCATGGGGGCTGCGACCCCCGCCAGGCCCAGTTGGGTCGCACGGCGCAAAAACGCGCGGCGGCTATGTAGTTCAGGTTGAATCAGGTGCATGGGAGCGTCCTTCAGCGTTGGACCAGGTACTCGGCGGCGCTCATCACGAAGAGGATGGCCCGGCCCACATGCAGCTGGCGGGCCCGGTCCGAGGCGTTGGACGGCAGGTTTTCGGTCTTCAGCGCGTTCACGATCAGCGCCACGGTGGCGGGCGAGAGCTGGTTGGCGCACAGCAGCAGGTTCAGCCGGTTGACCAGGGCCTGGGTGTTGGGCGCCAGGGCTTTCTCGGCGCTGTAGTTGGGCACGATGTCGAACGCGTCCGTCGCCGTGGGGCTGGCGGGGTGGTAGGGCACCTCCGGCGCCATCACGTAGATACCGTCCACGCAGAAGTCCTGCAGCAGGTTGATCCAGCCCGCCACGGTGCTTTCGTTGACGATCTGAAATTCCGGCACAGTGGCGCCCGTGGCGGCCATTTCGGTGCCTGGCGGCACATAGCCGGGACGGTAGAAGCTGAAGACCGATGGCGGGTCCAGTGGGTACTGGGCAATGTCGGTCCGGGTATTGAAGGCCCCGAAGGCGATTTTCCAGGTGCCCTTGAGCGAGCGGGCCTTGAAGGTTCGGCCCCATTGCACGATGCGCAGCATGGGTTCGCGCAGGCGGCCAAAGGTGGGGGAGTTCAGGCTGTCGGTGCCCCGGGCCTCGGGGTCCAGCAGGATGGCTTTCAGTACGGCCTTGAGGTCGCCCCGCATTCCTGCGCCGTTGTTGTTGAACACGGTGGCTACACGCGCGACATAAGCGGGACTGGGGTTGCTGGTGACCATGCGCTGGATGAACTGCCGGCACAAAAACGGCGCGGTGTTGGGGTGGTTGGCCAAGGTGTCCAGCGCGATGCGCAGCGAGGTCGGGCCATCGGTGCCTGCCGGAATCACCGTGCCCAGAAAGCGCTTTTCTTCAGGCGAGTGCTTCTCGGGGTCGAGCACCATCGGCACCCAGGTAGAACCGACGTTGAGAACGCGCGGGTGTGGCGCCTTGGGGCTGTTGAAACTGCCCACCGAGGTGTCGAAGTCGTAACCAGTGAATACACGCGCCAAGTTGCTCACGTCGTCCGGGGTGTAGGACTCGATGGGCTGGCCGTTGGAGTCGCGTTGGACGGTGCCGTCCAGGTTAAGCTGGTACAGCCCGATCGAGAACAGTTGCATGACCTCGCGGGCATAGTTTTCGTCGGGCAGCCTGCCGGTGGCGGCGTCGGCGCGGGCATTGCCCTTGGTGCTCAGAAAGACGCCCATCGCCGGGTTGCGCGTCAGCGCTTCGAGCAGTTCGCGGTAGTTGCCAAAGGCGTGCAGGTTCAGCAGGTCCCAGTAGGCGGCCATGCCGAAGCTGTCCCAGCTCATCACGTCCTTGATGCCGCGCCACGACACCACGAAGATCTCCGACAGCGCGATTGCCCAGCGCTTGCGCACGGCGTCGGGGGCTTGGAACAACTGTTGCCAGACCATGTGGCGGTAGTTGCCCTTGGCAAAGAAATACTCGTTGGTGTCGATGGCGGCGTAGCCTTTTTCCTCCAGCCACTGCCAGCCGGTCTGCGACAGCGGCAGGTTCAATTGCTCGCCGAGCCAGCCGGCGTAGCCCTTGCTGCGCACGGCGGCGATCTCGGCCTCGCTGGCCGAAAACTGCGCCTGCAGCAGGAAGCGGGCGGCATCGGCATCGCTGTTCACCGGGATCGCAGTGGTATTCACCGACGCCACGAAGCTTTGCAGCGTGCCCACATCGCGCACTGCACCGTTGGACATCGGGCCGACCACCCGCACCCGGTTGTTGAGCACGCCCAGCAAGTTGCCTGTGCCGGGGTACTCCCGATAAGTGAGCGCGCCCAGGGTCTGGTTGGTCGCCGGGCCCGGGAACCACTGGGGGTACTGGCGCTCCGCCCAGTCGAACAATTCGCTGGCTGTGATGGATGCGACCACCGGGCTGCTGACGCCGGAGTCCGTCGCCGTGCGCGGCAGCAGTTCGGGCAGCGAGGGCGGGTCGCGCGCATCGACCAGGGCTTGCGCGGGGTTCCAGTCGGTGCCCCCACCGCCGCCGCAGGCGCTCAGCAGGGCGGCGGCGGCCCCTAAGCTCCCCCAGCCTGCTTCGCTGCGGGGAGCGACCGTGTCCGCAGGGGCTGCAACAGACGGCGCCGACGCCATCGAAGTGGGGAGATCGGTGGGGGGGACAGGCATCGGAGAGTTTCTGAAACAGGGGTGGGACAGCCGGTCAGGGCACCGGCAAGGGCCTGACGCTCAAGGCAGCTTGCCTTCCAGTGCGATGGCCAAAAACGCCCGCGATCTTACTGTGCCGCCTGGGGCTCAAAACCGTTCCCAGCCCTGCAGATAACGCCATTGCCCCTCGGGCAGCTTGGACAGCGACACGCGGCCGATGCGCAGGCGCTTGATGCCTTTGACTTGCAGGCCCACGGCTGCGCACATTGCGGGGATCTGACCGGGGCGGATGCCCTTGAGCGCAAAGCGCAGCCGGGTTTCGCTCTGCCAGCTGACCTTGATCGGCGGCAGCGGCCGGCCGTTGAATTCCAGGCCGTGGCAGAGTTTTTGCAAGCCGCCCTCGGCGATCTGGCCGGCCACTTCCACCACGCATTCCTGTTCCAGCCGCTCGATGTCCTCGGCCAGCTTGCGGGCGATGCGCCGGTCCTGCGTATAGACCACCAGCCCGCTGGCCTCGGTGGGCAGGGGCGTAAAGCATTCCAGCTGCCGGAAATGCCGCTGCAGTACCCGGGTCTGGGGCAGGTCTTCCGCCCAATGCGTGTCGGCGTGCAGCAATTCCAGTGCGGACGGGTGGCCCTGGCTGCGGCTGCCGTGGCTACGGTGGCCGTTGTCTTGGCCCGGCAGGCCCAGCCCCGCTTCAAAACCAGCGGGCTTGTGCAGCAGCAGCGTCACCGGCGCCAGGTCCATGGGGCTGGCGCCGGGCTCCACCGTCAATCGCTGTTCAGGCCGCACCCGTGCGCCCGGAACCTCGACGACCTGGCCATCGACCCGCACCCGCCCGGTCTCGATCGCCAGCTCCGCCTGGCTGCGCGACAGCCCAAACTCCGCCGCCACCCGCTTGGACAGGCGCTCGCCTCCATCGTCTGGAGCAGGGGCGAAATGGGGCGGGCGTGGTTGGGACATGGCGGTCAGGGCAGCAAAAAAAGGGGCGCCAGTATGCGCGAAAGTTTGAACTGCCGGCCATGCAGCATGCAGCGCCTGGGGCCTGGGTGAGAGCCAGCGCGGAACCGGCTTTGCCGGGCCGCTGGTGGCGTCCCCCTGGGGGGAAGATGCGCAGCGTCTCAGGGGGGGTTAATTGAACTCGCCCAGGCTCTCGATGCGCTCCACATGCGCCAGCAGCGAGCGCTTGG
>CAZQXQ010000154.1:0-6734 GCA_964597235.1 uncultured Burkholderiaceae bacterium
CCATGTCACGGTGGGTCAGCTTGAACCAGGCGCGGGCGAACACGTCTTCAAAGTAGGCCTGGTCGGCGGCAAATCGCTCCGAAATCTTGCGGTACTCGGGGTCCACCTTCAGCGCCATGTCGGCATCGGTCATCACCGGCATGCAGCGGATAGCGGGGTCTTCCACATCGGCGGGCATGTCCTCGGGGGCAATGTTGACGGGCTTGTATTGCCAGGCACCGGCCGGGCTCTTGGTCAGCTTCCAGTCGTGCTTGAGCAGCATGGCGAAGTACCCGTTGTCCCATTGGGTGGGGTTGGTGGTCCAGGCGCCTTCGATACCGCTGGTCACGGTGTCGCGGCCCACGCCACGGGTTTGGTGGTTCATCCAGCCCAGTCCCTGTTCTTCCACATCCGCACCTTCGGGGGCGGGTCCCAGGTTGGCGGCGCTGCCGTTGCCGTGTGCCTTGCCCACGGTGTGGCCGCCGGCGGTCAGGGCCACAGTTTCCTCGTCGTTCATGGCCATGCGGGCGAAGGTCACGCGCATGTCACGGGCGGTCTTGAGCGGGTCGGGCTGGCCGTCCACGCCCTCGGGGTTGACGTAGATCAGGCCCATCATGACGGCGGCCAGCGGGTTTTCCAGGTCGTGCTCGCCGCTGTAGCGGCTGCCTTCGCCACCGCTCTTGGCCAGCCATTCCTTTTCGGAGCCCCAGTAAATGTCTTTTTCGGGATGCCAGATGTCCTCGCGGCCAAAAGCAAAGCCAAAGGTCTTGAAGCCCATGGATTCATAGGCCACGTTGCCGGCCAGGATGATCAGGTCGGCCCAACTCACCTTGTTGCCGTACTTGCGCTTGATAGGCCACAGCAGGCGGCGCGCCTTGTCGAGGTTGCCGTTGTCGGGCCAGGAGTTCAGCGGGGCAAAACGCTGGTTGCCGGTGCCAGCGCCGCCACGGCCGTCGGCGATGCGGTAGGTGCCAGCGGCGTGCCAGGCCATGCGGATCATCAAACCGCCGTAGTGGCCCCAGTCGGCGGGCCACCAGGGCTGGCTGCTGGTCATGAGTTCGGTCAGGTCTTTTTTGAGCGCTGCGACGTCCAGCTGCTTGACGGCTTCACGGTAGTTGAAGTCCCCCAGCGGATTGGTCTTGCGGTCGTGCTGGTGCAGGATGTCCAGGTTCAAGGACTCGGGCCACCAGGCCATTGCGGCGTTGGCGTGGGTCGCGTTCGAATTGGCGCCGTGCATGACGGGGCACTGGCCCGAGGCGTTAGAGGTTTGGGTATCCATGGAGCGCTCCTTTGTGAAACAGGGGACAGGACTTCACCACCTTTGGGAGGCGGCACAAGCACTGGCGAAACAGTCCTGGGAAAGGGTTGTGCCCCGGCAGGGACTGTTTGTGCCGAGGGTCAGTGTAATGAGCTCCGCAGGGCTTTGGGGTGCCGATTTCGCAATCACCGTGATAGCCAAAAACCAACAAGCCAGGCACCAAAAACAAAAACCCCGCACAGGGCGGGGTTCGGGCAGCAGGCGCAGTCTGCGTTTATTCGACCTTGGCCTTGGTGCGCAGGTCGTCTTGGAACTTCGCCAGTTTCTGCTGCTGCAGCTGCTGGGCGATCTGGGGTTTGACTTCTTCGAGCTTGGGCAGCTCAGCCTCGCGCACATCGTCGAGGCGGATGATGTGCCAGCCAAACTGGCTCTTGACCGGGGCGCTGGTCGTTTTGCCTTTTTCGAGCTTGATCAGGGCTTCGGTGAACTCAGCCACATAGCTGGAGGGGCTGGCCCAATCCAAGTCGCCGCCACGGGCGCCAGAGCCAGGGTCCTTGGACTGCTTCTTGGCGATCTCTGCGAATTTGCCGCCTTTTTGCAGCGATTCGATGATCGCCTTGGCCTCGTCTTCCTTCTCGACCAGGATGTGGCTGGCCTTGTATTCCTTGCCACCGTTGGCGGCGACGAATTTGTCGTACTCGGCCTTGATTTCGGCGTCGGTCACAGCATTCTTTTTCTGGAAGTCGCTGAACAGTTCGCGGATCAGGATGGTCTGCCGTGCCAGTTCCATCTGCGACTTGTAGTCAGCCGAGGTTTCCAGGCCGCGCTTCTTGGCTTCCTGCATAAAGATTTCGCGGGCGATCACTTCTTCCTTGATCTGCGCTTCCACATCGGGCGTGACGGGGCGGCCTGAGCGTTCCACTTGCTGCTTGAGCGCTTCGGCACGTTGCTTGGGCACAGGCTTGCCGTTGACGACAGCGATATTTTGGGCCACGGCGGGCAGGGCCAAGCCGCCCAGGATGGTGGCAGCCACCAGGCCGGACATGATCGATTTTTTCATGGGAGATCCAAACACTTCAGGGACATTCCGCAGCCAACAACACCGGTGCGGAACAAACGAAAAAAGGGGGGATTTACAGGATTTCGATGGCCAGGGCATGCAGCCCCAGGGGCATGAAATCGTGCAGCGCATCATACACAAGGCGGTGCTGCGCCACGCGGCGTTTTCCCTCGAACAAAGGGCTGGCCACACGCACCCGGAAATGCGTTCCGGCCCCCGTGCCATTGGCCCCGACATGGCCCGCATGGGCGGCGCTTTCGTCCAGCACATCGAGCTGGGTGGGCGCCAGCCGCTCGCGCAGGCGCGCGGCCAGCAGTTCGGCGGTGACCGCGTTCAGGGCGTCGCTCATGCCTGGGGCTCCGAAGGTTGGGCCGGTGCGTCTTTGACAAAGCGGCTGATAAAGAACGCCTGCCCCAGCACGAACAGGAACATCAAGCCCATGCCGCCAAACAGCTTGAAGGTCACCCAGGTGTCGGTGTCGAACTGGTAAGCAATCCACAGGTTGAGCGCGCCCATCGCGGCAAAGAAGGCGACCCAACTGGCGTTCATGCCGCGCCAGGCGGCTTCGGGCAGGCTGAGCTGGCCTCCCATCAGCGTGCGTACAAAGTTCTTGTTGAACAGCCATTGGCCCACCAGCAGGGTGCCGCCCATCAGCCAGTACAGCACCGTGGGCTTCCATTTGATGAAGGTGTCGTTCTGGGCAAACAGCGTCGCGCCGCCAAACACCACGATCACGCCCAGGCTGAGCCAGTGCATGGGCTCGACCTTGCCGTGCTTGTGGCGGATATAGGCAATCTGCGCGACGGTCGCGGCCATCGAGACGGCCGTGGCCACATAGATGCCCGCCGTCTTGAAGGCGATGAAGAACAGGATGATGGGAAAGAAATCAATCAGCAGTTTCATAAGTCAAGGCACTGGCGCAGGGCGCGCAGTGGAATGGGGGAAGGGGTTCCTCCCAGGTTCATTCGGCGTCTGGATTGAAATCCAGCGCGGCGGAGTTCATGCAATAGCGCAGGCCGGTGGGCGCAGGGCCGTCTGGGAAGACATGGCCTAAGTGGGCGCCGCACTGGCTGCAGACCGTTTCGGTGCGCACCATGCCGTGGCTGCGGTCCACATGCTCCGTGATCGCGCCTGGCACGGCCTGCCAGAAGCTGGGCCAACCGCAGCCGGCGTCGAACTTGGTGTCGGCATCGAACAACTTGGTTCCGCAGCAGATGCAGTGGTAAGTGCCATCAGCCCAGACCTGGTTGTATTTGCCGGTGAAGGGCCGCTCGGTGGCGGCGTGGCGGGTAACCTGGTAGGCCAGCGGTTCAGCGCCCTTGGACTGGAGCAGGGCTTGCCATTCGGTCTCGGTTTTCTGGATGGGGTGGGTCATGACGGGAAGTGCTTATGAAGAACAGCTGATTTCAAGGTGGGCCGCCCAGTCGGGCGGAAAGTCGGCGTAGCGTTCGTGGCCGGGGTGTTCGTCAAACGGGCGCTCCAGCAAGGTCTGCAGGGTGCGCAGCTCGCTGAAATCGCCTTGCCGCGCGGCGCGGATGGCCAGCTCGGCCAGGTGGTTGCGCAGCACGTACTTGGGATTGGTTTTAAGCATCAAATCGGCCGCTAGGCCAATGGATGACTGCGGTATGCGCTCTGAATACGATAGCAACCACGCATCCCAAGCGGCCCGGTCCAGCCACAGGTCGCGCACCGGGGCGAAGTCCTGGCGGGCCACAGCGTCCGACAGGCGCCGCCAAAAGATGGGGTAGTCCACCCGGTTGGCGGCCAGGCCCTGCAGCAGCTGGTCTACCAGTTCGCCGTCGCCATCGCGCGCATCCAGCAGGCCCAGTTTGGCGCGCATGGCATCTAGGAAGGCCTGGGCGTAGGTGGGCTTGTAGCGGTCCAGCACGGCGACGGCGGCATCGGTGTCGTGGATCACCGGCATCAGCGCCTGGCCCAGGCAGTAAAGGTTCCACAGCGCGATTTGCGGCTGGCGCTCGTAGGCGTAGCGGCCCTGGGTGTCACTGTGGTTGCAAATGTGGCCGGGCACGTAGGCGTCCAGGAACTGGAAGGGGCCGTAGTCGATGGTCAGGCCCAGCGCGCTCATGTTGTCGGTGTTCATCACCCCGTGGCAAAACCCCACGGCCTGCCACTGGGCCAGCAGGCGGGCGGTGCGCTCGCTGACCGTCTGCAGCAACTGCGTGTAACGCGCCGCGTTACCGGCGGGGGCTGCGGCGCATTCGGGCAGGTGGTGGTCGATCAGGTGGTCGGCCAGGGTTTGTAGCTCAGCGACCTGGTTGCGGGCGGCGAAATGCTCGAAATGCCCAAAGCGGATGAAGCTGGGCGCTACCCGCGCCACGACGGCGGCAGTTTCCACGGTTTCGCGCTGCACGGGGGCAGGCGAGCCAGTGACCGACAGCGCCCGCGTGGTGGGGATGCCCAGGCCGTGCATGGCCTCGCTGCACAAAAACTCGCGAATGCTGGAGCGCAGCACCGCCCGTCCGTCGCCGCCGCGCGAATAGGGGGTGCGACCCGCGCCCTTGAGCTGGATTTCGTGGCCGTTGGGCGCGGTGCCCAGCAAGATGGCGCGGCCATCGCCCAACTGGCCGGCCCAGTGGCCAAACTGGTGGCCGCTGTACACCGTAGCCAGCGGTTGGGTGCCAGGCAGCACCCGGTTGCCGGTCAACGTATGCAGCGCCTCGTCGCTGGCCAACCACGCCGGGTCCAGGCCCAGGGCTTCGGCCAGCGCAGCGCTGCGGCCCACCCAGTGGGGCTGGGGCAGGGGGGTGGGTGGCAGGGCGGTGAAAAACGCCGGACCCAGGTCCATGAAGCGGGGCCTGCTCAGCGGGGCGGTGGCCTGGGTCGGGATGGCGGCATCAGCAGCAGCGGAATTCATGGCGGCATTGTCCAGCAACCGCGATCGCTTTGCGCCAACTCCAGCGGTTTCAAGGCTTGGCGTTGGTCGTTGGCTGACAGGAATCTCCAGGCGTTTTGGCCTGGGTAGCGGCCAAGTAATTGGTGAGGGCCTCATCGTTCACGATCGCAACCCGGCCAAAATCGAGCGTGACGATGTCCAGCCCTTCCAGGGTTCTCAACACTTGGTTCACGGTCTGGCGGGACAGACCGACCAGTTGGCCGAGTTCTTCCTGGGTCAGATCCAGCCTTCGTGTGCTGCGCCAGAACAGGCGGCTCAAATGCAGGGCTACGCGGTGTTCGTTGGACTGGGTACGCCCCGCTTCGATGATGGTCATGGCCTGGCCCAGTCGCATGTTCAGGTGTTGCACCAGAAACTGGTTGAACGCCAGGCTGGTGCCATAAAGCGTGGTGAAGACCGGCATCGGAAGGCAGAGCAACTGTGTGGGCCGTAAAGCGATCACGCTGTATTTGCGGGGCTCGGGCTTCAGGGCTGAGCCTTCGCCAAACCATTCTCCCGCCGGTATGCCGATGAAGGAGGATTGCCGCTTGCCGACCGAAGGGCTTTGCAGCATCACCAGGCCGGAGAGAACGGCATACCAACCGCCCACTTCGGATCCAACCGGAAAGATCGTACTGCCCTTATCGCTGCAGACGGTACAGATTTCTTGCTGGACCTGTTCCTGCAGGTGGGCAGGCAGGCTGGCAAACCACGGCTGGGCTGCGATAAAACGTTGGATCGGCGAAATGTGATGGAACATGGGCACCAATTGTCGCTCCGCATCCAAGTCATACCGGGTTTTCCCGAGCGCTTTGTCGCTTCGCCGACAGGTATTGGCAGTCTGTTGGCACGGATGCACACTGGCGCAGATAAAACTCAGGATCGATACTGATCCCTGTTCCACAACGACACCGAAGGAGATGCCATGCTGGGCCTGATGCAGAGCCAACCCCTCTTGATTTCGTCCCTGCTCACGTTTGCTGAGCGCCACCACGGGGATGCCGAAATCGTTTCGCGCCGGGTGGAGGGTGATATTCACCGCTACACGTACCGCGATCTGGCGGCCCGATCACGCCGGCTGGCCAATGCCCTGGATGGCCAGCAGCTGAACTTTGGCGACCGCGTGGCCTCGATTGCCTGGAACGGCTACCGCCACATGGAGATGTACTTTGGCGTCAGCGGCTCGGGCCGGGTGCTGCACACCATCAACCCGCGCTTGCATCCGGAGCAGGTGGCCTGGATCGTCAACCACGCCGAGGATCGGGTGCTGTGCTTTGACATGAGCTTCCTGCCGCTGGTGCAGGCCGTGCACAGCCATTGCCCCACCGTGCGCCAGTGGGTGGCGTTGTGCGATGCCGACAAGCTCCCCGCGGACAGCGGCATCCCCGGCCTGGTCAGCTACGAGGCCTGGATTGGCGCGGCTTCCGACCAGTACCGCTGGCCCGAGTTTGACGAAAACACCGCTTCCAGCATGTGCTACACCAGTGGCACCACGGGCCACCCCAAGGCAGCGCTCTACAGCCATCGCTCCACCATCCTGCACG
>CAZQXQ010000155.1:0-6718 GCA_964597235.1 uncultured Burkholderiaceae bacterium
CGCCGCCAAAGGTGGTCTCGGGGTAGTCCTTCCACAGCGGCGTGTACCACTGGCCCTCGTAGCGCACCAGCAGCGGCCGGTCGTTGCTGACCAGTTCAGCACCCAAACTCAACAGCACCAGCGCAGAAAAAAGGACCAGGCTCCAGAAGCCCAGGCGATTGCGCTTGAACCGCAGCCAGGCGCGGCGCGAGGGGGACAGGGAGGCAGGGATGTCCGGGGTCATTCCGAAAACGAAAAAGGGTTGAGCAACGCGATCCCGCAGCCATCAAAGTCGCGCACATTGCGGGTGACTAGCGTGAGCGCGTGGACCTGGGCCGTGGCGGCAATCAGCATGTCGGCCACATGGCGCACCTGACCGCGTGCCGCCAGCGCCCCACGCATCTCCCCTGCCCCACGCGCAATGGTTTCACTCACTTCGAGCACCCCATAACGGCCCAGAAAATGCTCGAACCAAGCCAGGCGGGAAGGATGGGACTTGCGGGTCAGCCCATAGACGATTTCATGCACTGTGATCGCAGACACCCAGAGCTGTGCCCGGGAGGCCTCGACCGCCTGCATCCAGGCGATCACGCCGGAATCCGGCGCCTTGTACATCAACTCGCTGATGACATTCGTATCCACGAGCTGCATGGTCATTCGCTCCAGCGGGGATCATCAAAGGGATTGGGGCGATCGGTACGCGGCGGAATTTCGATGCCATCCTCCCCTTCGGCGGCCAGGATGGCGCGGATTTCGGCGAACAGCTCCGACAGGCTGGGCTGCTTGCGCTGTGCCTGCCATTGCTTGAAATCCTCGTAGTCCTGCGCGGAAATCAGCACCGCCACGGGTTTGTCGCGGTTGTAGATGGGCTGCGGCTCCTGGGCGGCCAGGCGGACCACCTCCGAGAACTGCTGCTTGGCGTTGGCAATGTTCCAGGTCATGTGGCACCTCTATTCTGGACAAGTTGGGCTTGAATTATGTCCAACTTACCCAAACCCATCAATCAAACTTCACCCGCGGGTCCACCCAGACATAGCAAAGGTCGGACACCAGCTTGGTCACCAGGCCGATCAGCGTGAACAGGTACAACGTACCCAGCACCACCGGATAGTCGCGGCGGATAACGCTCTCGTAACTCAGCAGGCCCAGGCCATCGAGCGAGAACAAAGTCTCGATCAGCAGCGAGCCGGTGAAAAAGGCCCCGACAAAGGCCGCCGGAAAGCCGGTGACGATGGGAATCAAGGCATTGCGCATCACATGGCGCCAGAGCACGCGCCGCTCGCTCAGACCTTTGGCGCGGGCGGTGAGCACGTACTGCTTACGAATTTCCTCCAGGAAGGCGTTCTTGGTCAGCATGGCGGTGACGGCAAAGCTGCCCAGCACCATGGCGGTGACCGGCAAGGCGATGTGCCAGAGGTAGTCCACCACCCGGGCGCCCCAGGACAGTTCCTCCCAGTTCGGCGAGGTCAGCCCGCGCAGCGGAAACCACTGCAACTGCCCACCAAACACCACCAAGAGCGCCACGCCCAGCACAAAGCCCGGAATCGCGTAGCCCACCAGCACCAGCACCGAGGTCACCAGGTCAAAGCGCGAGCCCGCGCGCACCGCTTTGGCCACACCCAGCGGCACGGCCACCAGGTAACTGATGAGAAAGGTCCACAGCCCCAGGCTGATGGAGACGGGCAGCTTTTCCAGCACCAGCTCGCCCACGTCCTTGTTCTGGAAAAAGCTGCGCCCCAGGTCAAAGCGGGCGAACTGGCCCAGCATTTGCAAAAAACGCTCATGCGCCGGCTTGTCAAAACCGTACAGCGCCTTGATTTGTTCCAGCCGTTGCGGATCGACCCCCTGCCCGCCCCGGTAGCCCAGCCCCCCGCCCTCGGCGCCGCCCGCACCCGCTTTGGCCTCGGCCAGGTATTGCTCCACGGGACCGCCGGGCACGAACTGCACGACGACAAAGGTGAGCAGCAGCACGCCCAGCAGCGTGGGCACCATCAGCAGCAGGCGTTTGAGAATGTAGAAAAACATGCCAAATCCTTTTCAAAGCCCCTATTGACCATCAGCACCAGCTCTCTTTTCAGGAGCAACCTCCCACGTCGCCGCCTCACCGGGGCGGCGGGACCACCAGGTGTCCATGGCCCAGGCCTCGCCGGTGGCGTAGGGGGGCATGGGGCGGGGGCCGGCCAGGCGCCAGGCGTTGTAGGCCATGCGGTGGGTGGCGGCGGACCATTGCGGAATCAGCACATGGCTGTGCGCGATGACCCGGTCCAGGGCGCGACAGGCGGGAAGCAGCTGGGCCTGGGTCTTGGCGGCGGTCATCGCGGCGATCAGCGCATCGACGGCTGGGTTCTTGAGGCCGGTGAAGTTGCCCGAGTCCTCGGTATCCGCCGCCTGGCTGCCGAACAGGTCGGCAAATTCCTGGCCCGGGTTATGCGTGCCCTGGAAGGCCATGGAGGTGAGGTCGAAATCGAATTTCTGCAGCCGCTGCTGGTATAGCGCAAAGTCCACCGAGCGGAATTTGAGCTGTACGCCCAGCTTTTCCAGGTTGCGCATCCAGGGGCTGACCACGCGCATACCGCCCTCGTTGCTATCAAGGTACTCCAGCACCATGGCCTGGCCTTGGGCGTTGCGCAGTGCGCCGTCCCGCACCTGCCAGCCTGCGTCCTGCAGCAGGGCCTGGGCGCGGCGCAGGTTGCCGCGCAGGGAGTTCGGCGCGCCCTCGACACCGCCATCGGTGCGCGGGGGCACGGTCATGGGGCCCAAGGTGGCCGGCGGGACTTGGGCGCGCCAGGGTTCGAGCAGCGCCTTTTCTTCCGCGCTGGGCAGGCCCTGGGCCTGGCAGTCGGTGTTGCCAAACAGGCCGTTGACCCGCTGGTAGGCGCCGTAGAACATCTGCCGGTTCATCCACTCGTAGTCCAGCGCCAGGCCCAGGGCCTCGCGCACGCGGCGGTCCTGCAACAGCGGGCGGCGGGTGTTGAGCACGTAGCTCTGAAAGCCCGTGGGCAGGCGGTGGGTGAATTCGCCCTTGACCAGCTCGCCGGTGTCGAATTTCTTGCCGTTGACCCGCCGCGCCCAGTCGCCCGCACTGAAAAAGCGCATCAGGTCGAACTCGCCAGCCTTCAGCGCTTCAAGCCGGGCGGTGTTGTCCTTGTAGATCTTGACGGTGATGCGGTCGAAGTTGGCCGTGCCCTTGCGCACGTTGAGGTCGCGCGCCCAGTAGGCGGGGTCGCGCACATAGGTGATGTCCTTGCCAAAGCGCACCGGGCCGATTTTGTAGGGGCCGCTGCCCAGCGGAATGTCGGTGATGACCTGGTCAAAGGGCTTGGGCTGGCCGCCCTGCACGCCCTCCTGCACGCCCCAGTCGCGGCTGAAGATGGGCAGGCCGCCCACCGTCAGCGGCAGTTCGCGGTTGGGCTTGTGGAAGCGAAAGCGCACGGTGCGCTCATCGAGCACCTCGGCCCCGGCCACATCGGCCAGCAGGGTCTTGTACGCGGGCGAGGTGTGGGGGCCCACCAGGGTGTCGTAGCTGTGCTTGACGTCCTGCGCCAGCACGGGCTTGCCGTGGTGAAAGCGCGCCTGGGGCCGCAGGCGGAAGGTGGCGGAGAGGCCATCGGGCGCGACCTGCACGTCCTCGGCCAGCAGTCCGTAGCCGGTGGCGGTCTCGTCCTGCGCGCCGACCAGCAGGCTATCGAACAGCAGCTGCGCCAAATACGCCGGCGCGCTGCCCTTGATGGTGAAGGGGTTGTACTTGTCGAAGGTGGAAGCGCGGGTGTTGCTGACCAGCCGCAGCTCGCCGCCCTTGGGCGCCTGGGGGTTGACGTAGTCGAAATGGGCAAAGTCCGCCGGATACCGGGGCGCCCCCCACAGCGCATACGCATGCGCGCCCCAGGCCGGGAAAGCACCACCACACAAGAGAAAAGGGAGCAAAAACCGCATGCGATAATTCTGCATCACCCTCACAGCCCCCTTGCCGGGGGCTTCGCGCATTTTCAAGGAGTAAAAAATGGGTTTTCTGAGCGGCAAAAAACTGCTGATCACGGGCGTGCTGTCCAACCGGTCGATTGCCTACGGCATTGCCAAGGCCTGCCACCAGCAAGGCGCCGAGCTAGCCTTCAGCTACGTTGGCGAGCGCTTCAAGGACCGGATCAGCGAGTTCGCCGCCGAGTTCAACTCCACGCTGGTGTTCGACTGCGACGTGGGCGACGACGCCCAGATCGAAAAGATGTTTGCCGACCTGGGCGCTGCCTGGGGCCAGTTTGACGGCTTTGTGCACGGCATTGGCTTCGCCCCTCGCGAGGCGATTGCCGGCGACTTCCTGGACGGCCTGTCGCGCGAGTCCTTCCGCATCGCGCACGACATCAGCGCCTACAGCTTCCCCGCCATGGCCAAGGCCGCCCTGCCCTACCTGCGCGAGAAGTCGGCGCTCTTGACCCTGTCCTACCTGGGCGCGCTGCGCACCATCCCCAACTACAACACCATGGGCCTGGCCAAGGCCAGCCTGGAAGCCAGCGTGCGCTACCTGGCCGAATCGCTGGGCCCGAAGAACATGCGCGTCAACGGCATCAGCGCCGGCCCCATCAAGACCCTGGCCGCCAGCGGCATCAAGGACTTCGGCAAGCTGCTGGGCATGGTGGCCGACGCCGCCCCGCTGCGCCGCAACGTGACCATTGAAGACGTGGGCAATGTGGCCGCCTTTTTGATGTCCGACCTGGCCAGCGGCGTAACCGCCGAGATCACCTATGTCGATGGCGGCTTCAGCCAGACCGCCGGCGTCAGCCGGACGATGGTCGGTTAAACCTTCATCCAAGGCCCGGGCAAACCCCGGGCTTTTTTGTTACTTCACAGGCTTTTTGGCCTCTAGACCAATGAATACGAGCGGTACCAGCTATTTATTTCATAGCATTTTCAACCGCCGTAAGGCATTGGCAGGGGCCATAGCGGGGGTCCTGGCGCCCGCCCTGCCCACCTGGGCGAGACCGGGTCCGTCTGGCAGCGCCGACGACAGACCCCCAGCCCTTGCGTTGGCGCAGGAGTACCGACCCGGGCAATGGCGGTCCGGGCACTGGGTCAGCGAGAAATACGACGGCCTGCGCGGTCATTGGGATGGCACCACCCTGCGCACGCGGGGCGGCGAGGTCGTCGCGGCCCCCGCCTGGTTCACCGCCAGCTGGCCGGCCACGCCGCTCGATGGCGAGCTGTGGGCAGGCCGGGGCGCCTTCACCCAGGCCTTGTCCACCGTGCGCAGCCAGAACGCGGGCGATGCCGCCTGGCGGCAAATTCGCTTCATGGTGTTTGACCTGCCAGCGCAGGGCGGGGTGTTTGACGAGCGGCTCGCCACCCTGCCGGGGATAGTCGCAGCGCTACAACAGCCCTGGGTTCAGGCCGTGCCGCATTGGCGGGTGGACAGCGAGGCGGCCCTCCACGCCCAGCTGCGCCAGCTGGAACGCGAAGGCGCCGAGGGCCTGATGCTGCGCCGGGGCGATGCGCCTTACCGCGCGGGGCGCAGCAGCGATCTGCTCAAGGTCAAAAGCTACCAGGATGCCGAAGCGCTGGTCGTGGCGCACCTGCCCGGCCAGGGCAAGCACCAGGGAAAACTGGGCGCGCTGCGGGTGGAGTTGCCCAACGGAAAGCGCTTTCGGCTGGGCACGGGCTTGAGCGATGCGGAGCGCCAAAATCCCCCGGCCATTGGGAGCCGGGTGACCTACCGTTACCGGGGCCACCATCCGGATGGCCTGCCCCGCTTTGCCAGCTATTTGCGGCCAGCGGCGGACTGAAGCCGCCGCCTCCCGTCAAACGTTCCTGCCAAACGGGCCGTCGTCGCCCACCTGCACCAGGTTATCGGCTGTGGCGAGCTTGCGGCCCAGCTTGCGGGGCTTTCCCTCGACCACGCAATCGGCGTAGTAGCGGACCACGCCATGGGCATCGACTTCCTCGACCAGGCCGTGGATGTCGGTCTCAAAACCCGGAGTCTGCAGCGCAAAGTCGCGGGCGAACTTGAGGTATTCGACGATCTTCTTGTTGAAGACCTCGCCGGGCACCAGCAGCGGAATGCCGGGGGGGTACGGCGTGATCAGGCCCACGGTGATGCGGCCTTCCAGGTGGTCAATCTCCACACGCTCGGTCTTGCGCTGCGCGATGTGGGCGTAAGCATCGGACGGCTTCATCGCCGGCGTCAGGTCCGAGAGGTAGATCTCGGTGGTCAGGCGGGCCACGTCGTACTTGGCGTACAGCTCGTGGATGTGCTGGCACAAGTCGCGCAGGCCCATGCGTTCATAGCGCTTGTGCTGCTGGCAGAACTCGGGCAGGATGCGCCACATCGGCTGGTTCTTCTCGTAGTCATCCTTGAACTGTTGCAGCGCCGTGAGCAGCGTGTTCCAGCGGCCCTTGGTGATGCCGATGGTGAACATGATGAAGAAGCTGTACAGGCCCGTCTTTTCGACTACCACGCCATGCTCGGCCAGGTACTTGGTGACGATGGCCGCCGGAATGCCGGTGGGCGCAAACTTGCCGTCCAGGTCCAGGCCCGGCGTCACGATGGTGGACTTGATCGGGTCCAGCATGTTGAAGCCATCGGCCAGCTCGCCAAAACCGTGCCATTTGCTGGCGGCCTTCTTGCCGCGGCCCTTGCCATCGGTACGGATGATCCAGTCCTCAGCGCTGCCCACACCTTCGTCGGCCAGCGCTTCGGGGCCCCAGACCTTGAACCACCAGTCGTTCTTGCCAAAGTCTTCCTCGACCTGGC
>CAZQXQ010000156.1:0-6703 GCA_964597235.1 uncultured Burkholderiaceae bacterium
GGAGATGCGTCCGTTACACTGAAAATCGTTGCACTTTGCAGTTGAATCTGCGGGTGAAAACAGCCTCCAGCCCAATAAATACCAGCGGTACTAGCTATTGATTTAGGAGTGAATTTGCCGCTACAGCGCCTTCTCAAGCGCTGTCAGCGGCTTTGCAGTAGGGTTTTCACGTCCTCGGCCAGGGCGGAGGCGCCACTGGCATAGCGGTGATAGACGCGCAGCCGGCCCTGGGGGTCGTAGAGGTAGCTGCCCGCCGAGTGGTCCATGGTGTAGCTGGTGGGCGTCTTGCCCTCCACCTTTTTGTAATAGACCTTGAAGTCCTTGGCCACGGCGGCGAGCTGCTCGGGCGTGCCGCGCAGCGCCAGGAAGCTGGGGTCGAAGTTGCCCATGTAGGCCTTGAGCACCTCGGGCGTGTCGCGCTCGGGGTCCACCGACACAAAAATGCCCTGCAGGCGCTCGCCATCGGCACCCAGCAGGCGCTTGGCCTCCGCCAGTTCCTGCAGGCTGGTGGGGCACACATCCGGGCATTGGGTGTAGCCAAAAAACACCACCACCACCTTGCCGGCAAAGTCCTTGAGGTGGCGCGCCTGGCCATGGTGGTCGGTCAGCGGCAGGTCGCGTGCGTATTCCGCGCCAGTGAGGTCCACGCCGCGAAAGGCGATCTTCTTTTCGGAACAGGCGGTCAGCAGCCCTGCGGCACCGGCTAACAGGGCGGTGCCAACGATCCGTTCAAGGGCATGGCGGCGGGTGGCTTGCATGGGCATTCCGTCCAGGTGAAATTCAAAGCACGTAGTGGTCCACCAGCAGCGCCGCAAACAGCAGGCTGAGGTGGATCAGCGAAAAACGGAAGGTCTTGCGGGCCAGCTCGTCCGAATACTGACGCCAGAGCGCAAAGCCATAGGCACAAAAACCGATGCTGAGCACCACGGCGGTGGCCAGGTAGATCCAGGAGCTCATGCCGTAGATGAAGGGCAGCAGGCAGCCGGCAAACAGGATCAGCGTGTAGAGCAGGATCTGCAGGCGGGTGAACTCGTTGCCGTGGGTGACGGGCAACATCGGCAGGCCGGACTTGCGGTAATCCTCCACCCGGTACAGCGCCAGGGCCCAGAAATGCGGCGGCGTCCACAGGAAAATGATCAGGAACAGCAGCAGGGCCTCCGGCCCGACCTCGCCGGTCATCGACGACCAGCCCAGCACCGGCGGCATGGCGCCCGAGGCACCGCCGATCACGATGTTTTGCGGCGTCAGCGGCTTGAGGATCACCGTGTAGATCACCGCGTAGCCCACGAAGGTGGCAAAGGTAAGCCACATGGTCAGCGGGTTCACCATGAAGTACAGCAGGACCGATCCCGCCGCGCACAACAGGGCCGAGAACAGCAGGGTCTGGGCGTTGGACAGCTCGCCCTTGGCGGTGGGGCGCCAGGCGGTGCGCTTCATGCGCGCATCAATGCCTTGCTCGACGATGCAGTTGAAGGCGGCGGCCGCCCCCGCCACCAACCAGATGCCGACACAGGCCAGCAGCAAGCGCTGCCACTGCTCGGCCGTGGGCAGGCCGGGAACGGCGAGCACCATGCCGATCAGGGCGCAAAACACGATCAGCTGCACCACGCGCGGCTTGGTCAGCGCATAGAACTGGGCCACGCGCGACGGCTTGGCACTCACGGAAACGGCACTCATGCACTCACTCTCGTTGCGCCCGCAGGCGCGCAATTGCGGACAGGCGCCTGGGCAATGGCCACGCGCAGGGGTTGCAGCAGGGCCAGCGCCCAGACCAATACGGCCAGCAGCGCCGCAGCCCCACCGGTGTGCAGCACCGCCGCCAGCAGCGGCCAGCCCAGTACCACGTTCGACAGGCCGGTGGCCAGCTGCAGCGCCGACAGGACCAGCACCGCCCGGCCAGGCGCGCGCAGGCTGGGCTGCTGCACCATGCGCCATCCGGCCCACGCGAGGGCGAGCAGCACAAGGTAAGCCACCAAGCGGTGCACGTAGTGGATGGCCGTCAATGCGGCAAATGCAATCGGCTGGCCCTCGGGCGTCATGCCCAACGGGCGCCACAGGCTAAAGCCCTGCACAAAGTCCATCGGCGGCCACCAGCTGCCCTGGCATTGCGGGAAGGTGGTGCAGGCCAGCACGGCGTAATTGGTGCTGACCCAACCGCCCAGCAGGATCTGGAGCACGAGCAGGACCGTCAGGGCTATCAAGGCCAAGCGCCAGCGACCTGCCAGAGCAGGCAAGGGGGTGGACGTGACGCCGCCCTGCCAAACCGCCGTTTGCCAGCGCACCGTCTGGTAGGCCAGGAGGGCCAGCAAGACCAATCCGCCCAACAGGTGCAGGGTGACGATGGCCGGAAACAGCTTCATCGTGACCGTCAACGCCCCAAACGCGCCCTGCAAGCACACCCAGAACAGGGTGAACGCTGCCCAGCCCGGGCTGAGTGGCAAGGCAGACGCCTGCCCGCGCCGGGCTTGGGCGCGCAGGCGCCAGGTCATGACCATCAGGGCAATGATCAGCACGCCCACGCCGGTGGCCAAGTAACGGTGGATCATCTCGATCCAGGCCTTCTGGACGGTGACGGGGCCGGTCGGCATGGCCGCCTCGGCAGCAGCGATCTCGGCGCGTGCGCCCACGGGCGTGGCGCTGCCGTAGCAACCGGGCCAGTCCGGGCAGCCCAGACCCGAATCGGTCAGGCGGGTGAAGGCGCCAAACAGCACCAGATCAAAGGTCAAAAACAGGATCAGCACCGTCAGGGCCTGCAGTCGCCGCTGCGGCGATGCCTGGCGATTGCGCCAGAACACCCAGACAAAAGGCCCCAAAGCGAGCAACAGCCCGACCAGCATCAGCTCGATGACGGGGGCCAGGTCGTACAGGGCTTGCGACTCGGGGGTCACGGCGCAACCCCTTCCCGCCCCTCACGGCCTGCCTTGTCCCAGGAGGCCGAGGCGCGCATCAGGCGCTCCAAGTCACGTTTGGCCTTGGGGGCCGTGGACTTGTCCAGGCCGGCAGGGAAACGCAGCATCCAGTTGCCCATAGGGTCCACCACGTACAAATGTTCCTGGATCTGGTGACCCGCGGCCGGGGCCAGCCAGGCGGCTAGCGCAGTCGGATCCATGCGCAGCACGGTGGCTTTTTGTACACCCTGGCGCAGCGCTTCGGAAGGTGTCGCGTCATCGTTCACCAGCCAGACCCAGTCCAGCCGGTCCTTGTCCTTGCCCAGACCCTCACGCAACTGGCGTTGCAGGTACAGGTGGTTCTGGCAAGCCGCGTCGCAAGCCCCGCCGGCGACGCTGACCAGCAGCCACTGGCCTTTCAACGAGGACAGCGGGACCTGCTCGCCAGCCAGGCTGCGGACGGGAACATCGGGCAGGGTTCGCTGTGGGTCGATCAGTTCACCAAAATTGCGGCGGCCCTCCGGGCGCACCACGTAATAGGTGAAGTACGAGGCAATCACCGGCGCAGCGCACGCCAGGAGGATGCCAATCATCTTCCACCGGCCCGAGCGGGCACGCTCGGCGGCGGCCAGTGCCTCGGCGGCCTGCGGCATGGGATAGACGGTCATGCCCATGGGATCTGCGTTACCGGGAGTCGGCGTTTGGCTGGCGGCCTGGGCGAAGGAAGGGGCGGACGATTTGGAACCAGACATAGAGGAGTGCAATCAGGCCACAAAGCCCAAACCATTGAAATGCGTAGCCGTAGTTCTTGTCGGCGCTCAGGGCAGCCTGGGGCCAGTCGCGCTGGAGTCCGTCGGCCAGCGCATCGGTCTGCAGCAGGGAGACCGGGGCCAAGGAACGGCCGACTTCGGTGGCATACGCCTGAGAGTCGAGATTTTGCCGGATGCGCACCGCCCCAGACGCTGCGGGGGCATCAAACTCGTAGAGTTTTGCCGGCCACGGCGCCAGCCGGCCCTCCAGGCGCACCGCCCCCGCCGGGGTGTCCACCTCGGGCAGGCGGGTACGGTCCTGAAAATGCCGAGGCGCCCAGCCGCGCTGGACCAACACCATGGTGTCTTGCCCAGGCAATTGCAGGGGCGTGACGACAAAAAAGCCGGGGCGCCCACCCATCTGGCGGTTCTCAAGGTACACGGTCTGGTCGGCAAGCCACTGACCTTCCAGTACCACGCGGCGGTGCTGCAAGGTGGCCCAGTCGTCAGATGCAGCATCCGACCAAGGCAGCCGGTTGCCGTCGATGGCTGGCAGCGCCTGGCGCTCGGCCAAAGCGGTCTGTAAGGCTTCTTTCTGGGCAGCCCGCGACAGCTGCCAGCGGCCCAGTGAGGCGGTCACGGCGATGCCGATCAGCGCCGCGAGCGTGATGAGGGCAAAACGCCAGTCCCAAGGCCTTCGTGCTGCAATCACCGGATAATTCCTTCCATGAAATACGCCGTCATTCTGGGTTTCCTGGCGATCCTCGCGAGTTTGGGCACCGCCCTGTTCTTCATGATGCGCCAGGGCCGAGCTACCGATACCGACGCCAACGCCAAGGGCAAACACATGGCCACGGCGCTCGCCGTGCGGGTAGGGCTGTCGGTAGTCCTGTTCGTGTGCATTCTGGTGGCATGGCAACTGGGCTGGATCCAGCCCAGCGGGTTGCCGACCAGCGGCCGCTGAACCCAGCGCTCGCCCAGGAATCTGCAGCCCAGGCGTCGTGGATCTGGCGAACAGCCGCCAGGCTCTGCATTCGTAAAAAAAGCGCCTTGCGGCGCTTTTTTGATTGCAGGCCCGTCAATCCGAAGGCGAAAAGACCGGGCCCAAGGGCTTACATCCAATACACCAGGATGTACAAACCCAGCCAGACCACGTCCACAAAGTGCCAGTACCAGGCAGCGCCTTCAAAACCGAAGTGCTTGTCGGCCGTGAAGTGGCCCTTTTGCAGGCGCAGGGTGATGAAGAACAGCATCAGCATGCCCACGAGCACGTGGAAACCGTGAAAACCGGTCAGCATGAAAAAGGTGGAACCAAAGATGCCCGAAGTGAGCTTGAGGTTCAGGTCGGTGTACAGGTGGTAGTACTCATAGCCCTGCACGCATAGGAAGACTACGCCCAGCAGCACCGTCATCCACATGTAGGCGATGGTCTTGCCACGCTGGTTTTCACGCAGGGCGTGGTGGGCAATGGTCAGGGTCACGCCCGAGGTCAGCAGCAAGGCCGTGTTGATGGTGGGCAGCCAGAAGGGGCCCACGGTTTGGAAGGGCTCGATGATGCCTGCAGGCGATGCGGTCACACCAGCGGCCACGCTAGGCCAGACGGCCTTGAAGTCGGGCCAGAGCAGCGCGTTTTCCAAGCTGCCCAAGGCCGGCACGGAGTGCGAACGAGCCCACCACAGCGCCGTGAAAAAGGCACCGAAGAACATGACTTCGGAGAAGATGAACCAGCTCATGCTCCAGCGGTAGGACAGGTCGATCTTGTAGCCGTACAGACCGCCTTCGCTCTCACGGGCCGCATCGCGGAACCACTGGTAGAGCACGAAGAGCCACCAGACCAGTCCGAACATCAGGGAATACTTGCCCCATTCGTGGCCATTGATCCACTGGCCAGCGCCCAGCATCACAAAAAAGAGCCCAGCCGACGCCATCACGGGATGGCGAGACTCGGCTGGCACGTAGTAATACGGTGTTCCACCGTGGGTTGATGCACTCATTACAGCTCCTGACTCACTAAATCGTTATTTTGTTGAACTCACACCATCAGATTGACCAAGACCAGCAAGCCCACGACAAACAGCAGCAAGGCGGTCAGGCCCACCACAATGATGTGCAGGGGGTTGAGGCTTTGCAGGTCTTTTTGGTATTCGCTGCCCTTGCGCATGCCAATCAGCGACCAAGCCACCGCGCGCACCGTGCGTAGCAGCGAACCCTGGCGCTTCAGGGGCTTGTCTGCGGAGGACGTAGGTTTGGTCGTCATGAACCCACCTTGCCAGATGGAGCATCCAAAGGCACGGCGGCCGTACTGGCGGGTGCAGCAGGGGTCTGCCCCCCGACCTCAAAGAAGGTGTAGGACAGGGTGATCGTCGTCACATCCTTGGGAAGCTTGGGGTCGATCACGAAGGCTACGGGCCATTGCTTTTTCTCGCCCGGCTCCAGCACGTATTGATTAAAGCAGAAGCATTCCAGCTTGTTGAAATGCGCACCCGCTTGGCGAGGGGCATAGCTGGGAATGGCCTGGGCGGCCATCCGGCGGTTCTGGATGTTTTGGAATTCGTACATCACCGTGCTGAGCTCCCCCGGATGCACCTGGATGGAGCGCTGCGCGGGCTTGAAATCCCACGGTCCACGGGCATTCGCGTCGAACTCCACCGTGATGGTGCGGCTGCGATCCACCTGGGTGTTAGCGGGCACCCGCACGTCTCTGCCCGCGACGCCGTTGCCAGGCACCTGTCGCTCGGAAAGCGACAGGATGTTGATGCCGGTCATCTCACAAATGTGCTCGTAGATCGGAATCAGGGCATAGCCAAAAGCGAACATGCCAGCCGCAATCACGACCAACTTGCCGACCATCTTGGCGTTTTCGCGGCGCAGGCTCATGGCGTGTGGTTCCGATCCGTCAGCGGGTCAGCCAAATGACCTTGGCCATGAACCCCAGCAGAAAGACGGCTGCGATCGAGGCCAGGATCCAGGCCAGGCGTGCGTTGTTCTTCTTTTGCTCAGGGGTCATGGCCGTCAGGCTCCGATCAACCGATCACGCGGGTTGCCGTGGCATCCAGCTTGGGCGGG
>CAZQXQ010000157.1:0-6702 GCA_964597235.1 uncultured Burkholderiaceae bacterium
CAAGATCCGGCAGAACCTGTTCTGGGCCTTTGCCTACAACGTGGCCGGCATTCCGTTGGCGGCGCTGGGCTACCTCAATCCGGTGGTGGCAGGGGCTGCGATGGCGCTGAGCTCGGTCAGCGTGATGAGCAACGCCTTGCTCCTGAAGCGGTGGAAGCAGCCTTGACCTTGCCTCGTAAGTGATGTGTCAGTGACGCGTCAGGTCCACGGATATCGCGTATAAACCTTTGCTCGAAAGGAAGAAAGAGTCATGGACGTTTTTGCACTGATGCGCCGTTTCACCATTCGTTTTCGCATGCTGGGTGCGATTGCCGTGGTGTTGGCCTTGTTGGCTTTGTTGGGCGGGGCGGGGCTACTGGGCATGTTCCGCATCCACGCGATGAGCCAGTATTTCGTGGACCACACCTTCACCGAGGTGCGGCACATGGCCACGCTCAAGGGCGAGCTGGGCATGGTCCGCCAGCTCGAAAAGGACATGATCATCAATTATGAGAAGCCCGAGCAGGTCAAGGCGTCCGCAGTCAAGTGGGTGGCCAGCTTGGATGCGGCCAAGAAGACAGCAGAGCAGTTTTTGGAGGGGGAGGAAGATGCCGACAACCCCCTGGTGCAAGACATCATCAAGCGTCTGGACAGTTACCGCCAGCTCTTCACGCCTGTTGCCCGCCAGCTGGAAAACGGCGGGTATGACTCCGCCACCATTGCCAACCGCGTCAGCACCCGGGCTGTGGCCGAATTTGCTGAGGCAGAAAAGCGCCTGCACGAGCTCGAAGAGCTGATGCAGCAGGAGGTGGACACGTCCCTGGTTGAGCAGAACCGGGTGAGCACCCAGACCAAGTGGCTGTTCGGGATCGCCGTGCTGCTCACGGTGGTGATCGTGGTGCCTTCGACCCTGCTCAACATGGAATCCATCTGCCGCCCCCTGGCCGGTGCCCGCCAGATTGCGCAGGCGATTGCGGGCGGCGATCTGTCCCAGCGCATTCAGGCGGATGGCAAGGACGAAGTGGCCGACCTGTTGCGTGCGCTGCGTGACATGCAAAATGGCTTGGGCAGCCTGGTCGCCCAGGTGCGTGATGCCAGCGGCAGCATTGCCACTGCCAGCCAGGAAATTGCCTCTGGCAACCAAGACCTGTCGCACCGCACCGAGCAGACGGCCACCCATGCGCAGCAGGCGGTGGGTTCCTTGTCCGATCTGACCAGTACCGTGCAGCAGACCGCGCAATCCTCGCAGACGGCCAACCAGCTCTCGCGCTCGGCCACTGGGGCGGCGCAGCAGGCGGGCGCGGTGGTCTCGCAGGCCGTGGCCAGCATGCACGAGATTGCCGCATCGAGCCGCAAGATCGGCGACATCATTGGCCTGATCGATAGCATCGCCTTCCAGACCAACATCCTGGCACTAAATGCCGCGGTTGAGGCCGCCCGCGCGGGTGAGCAGGGCCGGGGCTTTGCCGTGGTGGCCAGCGAGGTGCGCAGCCTGGCCCAACGTTCGGCCAGCGCTGCCAGCGACATCAAGGAGCTGATCAACACCAGCGTGGCGGCCGTGGATGGCGGGGTGCGCCATGTGGAGCAGGCGGGCACGTCCATGCAGGAAATCGTCTCCAGCGTGCAGCGCGTGGGTGACATCATTGGCGAGATCACGGCGGCAGCGTCTGAGCAGTCGGGTGGCATTGGCCAGGTCAACCAGGCGGTGGGCGAGATCGACCGCATGACCCAGCAGAACGCGGCCTTGGTCGAGGAGTCCGCCGCTGCAGCGCAGTCCCTGCGGGAACAGGCCGCCCGCCTGTCGCAGGTGGTGCAGCAGTTCCGCCTGGCAGGGGGCTGATCGATCCCGACGGGGCGCCCAAGCAAAAGCAAAAGGGCTGGAGGTTTTGGCCTCCAGCCCTTTGTTTTTAAGCGGTATGTGCTATGGAATCAGGAGTTTCTGATCACGCATCCGCCAGCGTGGGGTAGTCGGTGTAGCCCTTCTCGCCGCCACCGTAGAACGTATGGCGGTCCGGCTCGTTGAACGGGCCGCCCCGGCGCAGGCGCAAGACCAGGTCCGGGTTGCTGATGAAGGGCTTGCCAAAGGCCACCAGGTCAGCGCCCTCGGTCAGGGCCTGGTCGGCCAGGGCCTTGTCGTAGCCGTTGTTCACCATCCAGGCGCCCTGGCCGCCGGCCTTGCGATAGACGGCGCGCAGGCTGCCGTAGTCGAAGGGTTGCTCTGGAATCTCGCGCGGCCCGCCAGTGGCGCCTTCGATCACATGCACATAGGCCAGGCCCAGCGGCCCCAGCTGGTGCAGCACGTAATCAAACAGCTGCTGCGGGTCTTCGTCCGAGATGCCATTGGCCGGCGTGACTGGCGACAGGCGGATGCCGGTGCGCTCGCCACCGATTTCTTCGGTGACGGCGCGCACCACTTCCAGCAGCAGGCGGGCGCGGTTCTTGATGCTGCCGCCGTAGTCGTCCTGGCGCTGGTTAGCACCGGTTTTCAGGAACTGGTCCAGCAGGTAGCCGTTGGCGGCGTGGATTTCCACCCCGTCAAAGCCGCAGGCGATGGCGTTGCGCGCAGCGTGGCGGTAGTCGCGCACGATGCCGGGCAGCTCTTCCAGCTCCAGCGCACGGGGCTCGGAGGTTTCAACGAAGGTCGGCACGCCGTCCTTGATCAGCACGGTCTTGGCGTGGGCGCGGATGGCCGAGGGGGCCACGGGCTTGCCATTGTTCGGCTGCAGGCTGACATGCGAGACGCGTCCCACATGCCAGAGCTGTACGACGATCTTGCCGCCTTCTTCGTGGACGGCGCGGGTCACCTTCTTCCAGCCATCGAGCTGCTCGGTGCCATACAGGCCCGGCACGTCGGCATAGCCTTGGCCCTGGGGGCTGATGGCGGTGGCCTCGGTGATGAGCAGGCCGGCGTCGGCGCGCTGGCGGTAGTAGGTGGCCATCAGGTCGGTGGGGATGGCCTCGGGGGCGCGGTTGCGGGTCAGTGGCGCCATCACGACGCGGTTGGCCAGCTGCAGCGCACCGACTTTGATGGGTTCAAACAGGGTGGTCATGCTCATGGGCTCCGTTGCGCTTACTTGAGCAGGCCTTCGGCCTTGAGCGTGGCTTGCACGGCGGGACGTGCGCCCACGCGGGCCTGGAAGGCTTTGAGGTTTTCGAGGTTGGAGATATCCAGACCCACATAACCGCACCAGCTCAGGGTGGTGAACAGGTAACCATCGGCCACGCTGAACTGCTCGCCCAGCAGGTAGGGCTTGCTGGCCAGTTCGCCATTGACCCATTCCAGGCGCTTGAGCAGCTGCTCTTTGACCTGGGGCTTGTAGTCTTCGGGCGTGCCCGGCTTGAACAGCGGGCCAAAGCCCTTGTGGATTTCCGTGCCAATGAAGGTCAGCCACTCTTGCAGGCGGTAGCGGCCCATGGTGCCGTTGGCGGGGGCCAGCTGCTTGTCGGGCACCTGGTCGGCGATGTATTGCAGGATGGCCGGGCCTTCGCGCAGGCGCTCGCCGTTGTCCAGCTCCAGCACGGGCACATAGCCCAGGGGGTTGATGGTGTAGAAATCCGTGCCGTCCAGCAGCTTGTGGCTCTTGGTGCTGGCCAGCACCGCTTCAAAGGCCAGGCCAGCCTCGTGCAGCGCGATGTGGGGGGACAGCGAGCAGGCGCCGGGGGAGTAGTACAGCTTCATCGACATTTCCTTTTTGCTTTTGGAAAGGGTTAAGAAAGGGTGGAACAAAACCAACAGCCGTCATCCTATGCGTTTGCGCAGGCCCTGTGGCGCAGCGGGATTTGGCGGGGCAGGGGGCTCAGGTGTCGAAGCCCGGTGCCTCGCGCTGTACCTTGCGCAGCAGGGCGGGCCAGACGAAGCGGCCACCCTGGCCCTCGGTCTGCTTGCGGCCCGCCTCTGGGCCGGTGCGCAGGATGTGGTCAGGGATGGGCGTCAGTGCGCCGCCGCCGGCCAGCGCATCCACCTGAATGCGGCAGGCGCTCTCGAAGGTGTACATGGACAGGAAGGCATCGGCAATCGTGCGGCCCACGGTCAGCAGGCCGTGGTTGCGCAGCATCAGGAAGGTGGCTTTGCCCAGGTCCGCCTGCAGCCGGGGCTTCTCATCGTCGCGAAAGGCCACGCCCTCGTAGTCGTGGTACGCCAGCCGCGGCAGCACGAAGATGCTTTGCTGGCTGATCGGCCGCAGCCCGTCTGCCTGGGCGCTGACCCCCACGCCGGCGCGGGTGTGGGTGTGTAGCACGCACTGGACCTCTGGCCGGGCCTCGTGCACGGCGCTATGGATGACGAAGCCTGCCGGGTTCACCGGGAAGGGGGAGTCGTGCAGCTTCTGGCACTGCATGTCCACCTTGACCAGGCTGGAGGCGGTGATTTCCTCGAACATCAGCCCATAAGGGTTGATCAGGAACTGGTGCTCGGGGCCCGCCACCGACTCGGGCAGCTTGGCGCTGATGTGCGTAAACACCAGGTCGCTCATGCCGTACAGCGCCACCAGCCGGTAGCAGGCGGCCAGGTCGCAGCGCAGCTGCCATTCGTCGGGATGGATCTCGTCTTTCAGGGAAGGGATGTGCATCGAAAGTCTCCAGTGGACAGGTGATGCCTTCACTGTAGGCCGCCCGGCCACAGGGGGCTGTCCGCTGGGGAACAGGCGGAGCCACGGGAGGCGTCATAAATACGCATTTTGCTATTGAAATAATAGCTATAACCGCCCGCATTGATTGGTCTTGGGGCCAATTTGATCATTGTTTTTTGCGGCGCTTCTTCTCGGGCTTCTCGCTGTCCTTGGCGGGGAGGTCTTCTCCATCGGTCCAATGTTTGGGCCCCCGGGCCAGTTCGGCCTCCAGCCGTTCGCACAGGGTGCGCAGGATCTTGATGCGGGCATAGCGCTTGTCGTTGGCCTCCACCAGGGTCCAGGGGGCGGTGCCGGTGCTGGTGCGCTCGACCATGTCGCAGACAGCCTGCTGGTAGGCATCCCATTTCTCGCGGTTGCGCCAGTCTTCCTCGGTGATCTTGAAGCGCTTGAATTCCACCTGTTGCCGCTCCTGGAAGCGCCGCAGCTGTTCTTCTTGGCTGATCTGCAGCCAGAACTTGACCAGGATGATTCCGGCCTCGGCCATCTCGTGTTCAAAGTCGTTGATCTCGGTGTAGGCGCGCAGCCAGTCGGGCTCGGGGCAAAAGCCCTCGATGCGCTCGACCAGCACCCGGCCGTACCAAGTGCGGTCAAACAGGGTGATGTGGCCGTGCCGGGGCAGGTGGCGCCAGAAGCGCCACAGGTAGGGCTGGGCGCGTTCTTCGTCGGTGGGTGCCGCCACGGGCACGATGCGGTACTGGCGCGCATCCAGTGCCCCGGCGATGCGCCGGATCGAGCCGCCTTTGCCTGCGGCGTCGGCGCCCTCGAAGGCGCAGACCAGGGCCCGGTGCTTGAAGCGCGGGTCACGCGCCAGCTCGGCCAGGCGGCCCTGCCAGTGCGCCAATTCGTTCTCGTAGTGCTTGTCGGTCAGCGACAGGCCCAGGTCCAGCGCGGTGAGGACGTTGCGCCCGTCGGTGTCCACCCGCACGATGGGAGCCACGGGCGGGGCAGGGCGGTTGGTGTTGGCCAGCTTGGCACGCAGCGCATCGCGCAGCACCTTGCCCACGGTGAGCGCGCGGTAGTTGTCGTTGGAGCCATCAATCACCACCCAGGGCGCCCAAGGGGTGTTGGTCATGCGCAGTAGGTGGCCGGCGGTGTCTTGCAGCTGGTCGTAGGTCTTGAGACGGTCCCAGTTCCACTGCGTCACGCGCCAGGCGGTGCGCGGATCGCTGGCCAGGGCCTTCAGGCGCTTTTTCTGGGCATCGCGCGTGAGGTGAAACCAGAACTTGAGCACCAGCGCGCCTTCGTTGACGAGCATGGCCTCGAAGCGGTTGATCTGGTCGGCCCGTGCGTCCAGCTCTTTCTGGGAGATGTCGCCCTCGATGTGCTCCCGGATCGGATCGGAGTACCACGAGCCGGCAAAGATGCCGATGCGCCCTTTGGGCGGCAGCGCCTGCCAGTAGCGCCACATGGGCGGGCGCTCGCGCTCTTCTTCGCTGGGCTTGGCAAAGGCCAGGGTGGTCAGAAAGCGGGCGTCCATCCACTCGTACAGCAGGTTGATCGTCTCGCCTTTGCCGGCACCGTCCTGACCGCTGACCAGCACCACCACCGGGATCTTGCCCTGCTCGTACAAGTCCACTTGTGCATCGAGCAGCTCGGCGCGCAGCGCGGGGATGGCTTTTTTGTAGTCGGCTTTGGAGATTTTGTGGCCGATTTCAGCGGATTCGAACATGGTGGGCACTCCTGGTGGGGAGGGTTACTGTAGCGCTGTGGCGAGCTTCATGGGGGGCGCCGGGAGGGGGAAGGCCGGACGCCTCATGGCGGCTGCGCCGCAGAAATCGGCATCCAGCCTTCCTCCTCCCGGCGCGGGGTCGTTTCCTGCTCCAGCCGGGTCAGCCAGTGCATGGCCTGTTCCGTGCTGTTCCCGCACATCTCCGGCGAGGGTTGCAGGCCGCCGCAGACGGCGGGCCGGGTGGGTTGGCCAAAGATACGACAGCGGTTGGCCGCGTCCAGCTGCACGCACCGCACCCCCGCAGGTTTTCCCAGCGGCATGCCGGGAATCGGGCTGGAGATCGAGGGCGCGATGCAGCAGGCAGCGCAGTGGGGGCGGCATTCCATGGGGCAGGTCTGGGGTGTGTTTCACGTGAAACCTTAGCGC
>CAZQXQ010000158.1:0-6643 GCA_964597235.1 uncultured Burkholderiaceae bacterium
TGGTGGGCTCGTCCAGCACGTAGCACACGCCCTGCAGGTTGCTGCCCAGCTGGGCCGCCAGGCGAATGCGCTGGGCCTCGCCACCGCTCAGGGTGGGGGCGCCCCGGTCCAGGGTCAGGTAGCCCAGGCCGACTTCTTCCAAGAATTCGAGGCGGCTCTGGATTTCCGGCAGCAGGTCGCGGGCGATGTCGGCCTCGCGCGGGCTCAGGCGGCCGGACTGCTGCAGGGCCTGCACCCACTGGCGCAATTGCACCACCGACAAGCGGGCCAGGTCGGTGATGGCCAGGCCCTCGCCGTGGCCCCCATCGCTGGCTACCCCGCCGCCAAAGCGCACGGCGCGGGCGGTGGCGTTCAGGCGGGTGCCCTGGCAGCTGGGGCAGGCCAGGTCGGCCACGTCTTCCAGCTCGGGCTCGGCAAAGGTCTGTTCGCGGCCTTTGTCCTTGTCGTCACGCACCGAGTCGTCCAGGGCCTTGCGCTGTTCGCGGGTCAGCTGCACGCCGGTGCCCACGCAGTCCGGACACCAGCCATGCTTGCTGTTGTAGGAGAACAGGCGCGGGTCCAGCTCGGCGTAGGAGGTGGCGCAGACCGGGCAGGCCCGCTGGGTGGAAAACACCTGCAGCCGCCCGATGCCCGCCGTGGACTCGCCCGCCTGCAGCGCGGCTTCCAGCCCGTCCAGCGGCGCCAGCATATGGACCACGCCTTTGCCATGCTCCAGCGCCTGGGCCAGGGCCTGTCGCAGCGCGGCCTCGTTCTCGGGGCTGACCGTGAGGCTGGCCACCGGCAACTCGATGGTGTGCTCCTTGAAGCGGTCGATGCGCGGGAAGCCGGCCGTGGGCAAAAACTCCCCATCGACCCGCAGATGGGTGTAGCCACGCGGGCGGGCCCAGTCGGCCAGCTCGGTATAGACGCCCTTGCGGTTGAGCACCAGCGGCGCCAGCAGGCCGATGTGCTGGCCCCGGTAGTCGGTCAGCAGCTGCGCGGCGATGCGGTCGGCGGTCTGCGGCTGCACCGCTGCGCCATCGTGGATGCAATGCTGCACACCCAGCTTGACGTACAGCAGGCGCAGGAAATGCCAAACCTCGGTGGTCGTGCCGACGGTGGACTTGCGCCCGCCGCGGCTCAGGCGCTGCTCGATGGCCACGGTGGGCGGAATGCCATAGACCGCGTCCACCTCGGGCCGGCCGGCCGGCTGCACGATGCTGCGGGCGTAGGCGTTCAGGCTTTCCAGGTAGCGGCGCTGGCCTTCGTTGAAGACGATGTCGAAAGCCAGCGTGGACTTGCCGGAGCCGCTCATGCCGGTGATGACGCTGAACTGGCCACGCGGAATGTCCACCGACAGGTTTTTGAGGTTGTGCTCCTTGGCGTGGACGATCTGGATCGCGTCCGCCCCCAGCGCAGGGCGCTCGCGGGTGGCTTGGGGTGACGCTGCCGCCCAGGCGGCAGGGGCTTCGGCGACCTGGTGCCCATCCAGCCCCAGGGCTTCGGCATATTCGCGCAACGCGGCGCCGGTGTGGGAGCTGGGGTGAACGCGCAGGTCCTCGGGCGTGCCTTCGGCCACCAGCAGGCCGCCGCCCTCGCCGCCTTCGGGGCCCAGGTCGATCAGCCAGTCGCTGGCGCGGATCACGTCCAGGTTGTGCTCGATGACTACCAGCGAATGGCCGGCCTCCAGCAGCTTGCGCAGCGCGCGCATCAGCTTGGCGATGTCGTCGAAGTGCAGGCCGGTGGTGGGCTCGTCGAACAGGAACAACGTGCCCTTGCGCGCCACGGCTTGGCGGGACTTGGCCGCGCTCTTGGCGGCCTCGGCCAGAAAGCCCGCCAGCTTGAGGCGCTGCGCCTCGCCGCCCGAGAG
Source organism: uncultured Burkholderiaceae bacterium (assembly GCA_964597235.1). Taxonomy (GTDB): domain Bacteria; phylum Pseudomonadota; class Gammaproteobacteria; order Burkholderiales; family Burkholderiaceae_C; genus CAYZPX01. The sequence continues at coordinate 1,850 of CAZQXQ010000158.1, forward strand.
CGTGGGCACGGGCTGGCCCAGCTTCACGTACTCCAGCCCCACGTCCACGATGGGCTGCAGCGCCCGGACCACATCGCGGTCCTGGGCAAACACCGCCACCGCCTCGGCCACGGTGAGCTCCAGCACATCCGCCACGGACAGGTTCAATGAAGAATTGGGGTCAGATTCCAATTTTTGAGCGGGCGGGCATGGGCGTTCGATGGTGATTTCCAGAATCTCGGGCCGATAGCGCTTGCCGTCGCAGTCCGGGCAGCGCAGATAGACGTCGCTCAGGAACTGCATCTCCACATGCTCGAAGCCGGAACCGCCGCAGGTCGGGCAGCGCCCATCGCCGCTGTTGAAGCTGAACTTGGCTGCCGTGTAGCCGCGCTGCTTCGATAGCGGCGCGGTGGCGAACAGCTCGCGGATGCTATCCCAGGCGCCCACGTAGCTGACGGGGTTGGAGCGGGCGGTCTTACCGATGGGCGACTGATCGACGAACACCACGTCGCTCAGATGGTCGGCGCCCAGCAGGCGGTCGTGGGCGCCCGGGGTTTCGGTGGCTTTGCCGAAGTGGCGCAGCAGCGCCGGGGCCAGGATGTCCTGCACCAGGGTGGATTTGCCCGAGCCGCTGACGCCGGTGACGGTAACCAGGCGCTGCAGCGGGAATTCGACGGACAAATCCCGCAGGTTGTGCGCCCGCGCGCCTTCCAGGATCAGGCGGGGCGTGGACTCGGTGACCATGCGCTTGAAGCCAAAGCCCACCTGCTTGCGCCCGCCCAGGTAGGCACCGGTGAGGGTGTCGGCCTGGCGCAGCGCGGCCGTGGTGCCGTCGAACACGATCTGGCCGCCCTGCGCGCCGGGGCCGGGGCCCATGTCGATCATGCGGTCGGCCGCCAGCATCACGGCGGGGTCGTGCTCGACCACCACCAGGGTGTTGCCCGCATCGCGCAGGCGCAGCATGGCCTGGGTGATGCGGTGCATGTCGCGCGGGTGCAGGCCAATGCTGGGCTCGTCCAGCACGAACAGGGTGTTGACCAGCGAGGTGCCCAGGGCGGTGGTCAGGTTGATGCGCTGCACCTCCCCGCCCGAGAGGGTGCGGCTTTGGCGGTCCAGCGTGAGGTAGCCAATCCCCACGTCGCAGAGGTATTTAAGGCGGGTGCCGATTTCTTCGAACAGCAGGCCTAAGGTTTTTTGCTCAGCGTCATTTTTCGTGCTTCCTGCGGGGGATGCCAGGGAAGCCGGTACGCCGGACTCCTCATGCTGCGAGCAGAAATCGTCGCCCGGCGCACCGACTCCCCCGGCATCGGGGTTTGAATGGACCGATCTCTCCTCTCCGGTGGATGACCCCGCCGTGCCTGGGGGCGTGGGCAGTGACGATTTCTGCTCGCAGTATGAGGAACTGTCCATGCCCCCAGGTGCGGCCCCGGCCATGGGAGCAGGCGCATGCAAGCGCTCAAAAAACGTTCGCAGCCGGGACAGCGGCAAGAGCATCAAGTCGTGCAGCGACAAGCCCGGCAGCGCTTCCAGCTGTTCCCGCGACCAGTCCATGCCCTTGGGCATAAAGCGCTTTTCCGGCGCCAGCACGGCATCGGCATCTTCCTTGCTGCCGATGCGCCACAGCAGGCTCTCGGTCTTGAGCCGCGCGCCGCCGCAGGTGCCGCATTCGGTGTAGCTACGGTACTTGGACAGCAGCACCCGGATGTGCATCTTGTAAGCCTTGCTCTCCAGGTAATCGAAAAAGCGCTGGATGCCGTACCACTGCTGGTTCCACTTCCCCTTCCACAGCGGCGAGCCGTCAATCACCCAGCGCTGTTGCGCCTCGGTCAGGCGGTGCCAGGGCGTGTCGCGCGGGATGCCCTCGGCCTCGGCGTGGCGCATCAGGTCGTCCTGGGCCTCCTGCCAGGCGGGGGTCTGGATGGGCTTGATCGCGCCAGTGCGCAGCGTGAGCTTGTCGTTGGGAACCACCAGGCCCCAGTCCACGCCAATCACCCGGCCAAAGCCGCGACAGGTCTCGCAAGCGCCCACAGCGGAGTTGAACGAGAACATCGACGGGATGGGCTCGGCGTAGCGCAGGTCGCTGTCCGGGCAATGCAGGCCCGTGGAAAAGCGCCAGAGGAGGTCGTCTTGCCCCTCCTCGCCCAGGCGATAGACCGTGAGCCGGCCGCCGCCGCGCTTGAGGGCCACCTCGATGGCCTCGATGGCGCGCGCCTTCTCCACCTTGCCCAGGCGAAAGCGGTCGGCCACCACGTCCAGGCGCTTCCTGGGCCCCGTGGGCGTGGCCACTTCGCGCTCGGCCTGGACCTTGGTGTAGCCGCTGGCCGACAGCCATTGTTCGATCTGTTCGGGGGCCGTGTCGGCGGGCAACTCCACCGGGAAGGTCAGCACGATGCGTGGATCGTGCTCCTGGCAGCGCTGCTTCAGCTCGGCGTAAATCGACTCGGGGCTGTCGTGGCGCACCGGCTGCGCGGTCTGGCGATCAAACAGCTGACCAACTCGGGCAAACAGCAGCTTGAGGTGGTCATTCAGCTCGGTCATCGTGCCCACGGTGGAGCGCGAGGAGCGGACTGGGTTGGTCTGGTCGATGGCAATCGCCGGCGGCACGCCCTCCACCTTGTCCACCGCCGGCTTGTCCATGCGGTCCAGGAACTGGCGGGCGTAGGCGCTGAAGGTCTCCACGTAGCGGCGCTGACCCTCGGCATAGAGGGTGTCGAACACCAGGCTGGACTTGCCCGAGCCGCTGGGCCCGGTCACCACCGTGAGCTCGCCGGTGCGCAGGTCGAGGTCAAGGTTCTTCAGGTTGTGCTGGCGGGCGCCACGGATGCGGATCAGGCCGTCGGTCATGGGGAGGGGTCGGCAGTCAAGGGAGCGAAGATTCTAGGAGTGGCCTGCCCGCTGGGCCCTTCCACCGCAGCATGCCCCCGCAGCGCCCTGCGCCATTGCCCCAAGGCCCAAGCGCCCAGGCCCATGAAAAAAGCCCAGCGCTCCGAAGAGGGCTGGGCTTTGGCAGCCGTCAGGCTGGGGGCGTTACTTGGCAGGGGCCTCGGTCGCAGGGGCTGCAGCCGGTGCGGGTGCTGCGGCAGCAGGCGCCGCGGCAGGGGCGGGCTCCGAATGCGTGGTTTCGGTGCCGTGTTTCTCACCACTCATGTCGATGCTGTCACCACCCTTCATGATCACGAACAAGGAAATGGCGGCAAACGCGATGAAGGCCAGTGCAATTTTCCACATGGGGTCTCTCCTCTTCAAACAAAACTCAATCGTCGGCGTAGATGTCCACGTCCTTGGTCTCACGCACGAACAGCAGGCCAATCACAAAGGTCACCGCAGCGATGATGATGGGGTACCAGAGGCCGTAGTACATGTTGCCGTTCTGGGCCACCATCGCGAAGGCGATCGTGGGCATCAGGCCACCGAACCAGCCGTTGCCGATGTGGTAGGGCAGCGACATGGAGGTGTAGCGGATGCGGGTCGGGAACATCTCCACCAGCATGGCGGCGATGGGGCCATAGACCATGGTCACGTAGATCACCAGCACCGACAGGATCAGCACGATGGTCAGCTTGTCCACCTTGGCGGGGTCAGCCTTGGCAGGGTAGCCGCCAGCCCGCAGGGCATCGGTCACTTCCTTCTTGAAGGCGGCGATGGCCTTGGTGCTGTCCTCGTCGAACTTGCTGTTCACGACCTTCGCCGCGGGTGCGGTGATGGTCTTGTCGCCAATCTGGATGGTGGCGGGACCGGCAGCGCCCACGGCGTTGTCGTAGCTGACCGAGTTCTGGGCCAGGAAGCGCTTGGCGATGTCGCAGGACTTGAAGAAGTCGATTTCACGCGCCACGGGGTTGCCCTGGAAGGAGCAGTCGCCGGCCGCAGCGGTCACCACAATCTTGTTCTTGGCCTGGGCAGCGGCCAGGTCGGGGTTGGCGGCCTTGGTGAGCGCCTCGAACAGCGGGAAGTAGGTCAGTGCCGCCAGCAACATGCCGGCCAGGATGATGGGCTTGCGGCCAATCTTGTCGGACAGGCTACCGAAAATCACGAAGAAGGGGGTGCCGATGATCAGCGAAGCGGCCACCAGCAGGTTGGCGGTGGAGCCATCGACCTTCAGAACGCTGGTCAGGAAGAACAGCGCATAGAACTGGCCCGAATACCAGACCACGGCCTGACCAGCCACCAGACCAAACAAGGCCAGCAGCACGATCTTCAGATTTTTCCACTGGCCGAAGGACTCGGTCAGCGGCGCCTTGGAGGTCTTGCCCTCTTCCTTCATCTTCTTGAAGGCGGGGGATTCGTTCATCGTCAGGCGGATATAGACGGAAATCGCCAGCATCACGATGGACACGATGAACGGCACACGCCAGCCCCAGTCGGCAAAGGCGGCTTCGCCCACGATGGTGCGGGTGCTCAGGATCACGATCAGCGACAGGAACAGGCCCAGGGTCGCGGTCGTCTGGATCCAGGCGGTGTAAGCGCCGCGGCGGCCATGCGGTGCGTGCTCGGCCACGTAGGTGGCGGCACCGCCGTACTCACCGCCCAGCGCCAGGCCCTGCAGCATGCGCAGCACGATCAGGATGATGGGGGCGGCCACGCCAATGCTGGCGTAGTTGGGCAAGATGCCCACGACAAAGGTGGAGCCCCCCATCAGCAAGATGGTGACCAGGAAGGTGTATTTGCGACCAATCATGTCGCCCAGACGGCCAAACACCAGGGCGCCAAAGGGGCGCACGATGAAGCCGGCCGCGAAGGCGAGCAACGCGAAGATGAACGCAGACGTGGGGTCCAGCCCGGCAAAGAACTGCTTGGCGATGATCGCCGCCAGCGAAC
>CAZQXQ010000159.1:0-6612 GCA_964597235.1 uncultured Burkholderiaceae bacterium
CGCTGGCCGAACCCCTCAAGCGTGCCGTGGCCGAAATGGGCTACGAGCACATGACGCCCATCCAGGCCCAGGCCATTCCGGTGGTGCTCACCGGCAAAGATGTGATGGGTGCCGCCCAGACTGGCACCGGCAAGACGGCCGCCTTCTCGCTGCCCCTGCTGCAGCGGCTGATGCAGCACGAAAACAGCTCTGCTTCCCCCGCCCGCCACCCGGTGCGCGCCCTGGTCTTGCTGCCCACCCGCGAGCTGGCCGACCAGGTCGCCCAGCAGATCGCGATGTACGCCAAGTACACCAAGCTGCGCAGCGCCGTGGTCTTTGGTGGCATGGACATGAAGCCCCAGACCATCGAGCTGAAAAAAGGCGTTGAGGTGCTGGTGGCCACGCCCGGCCGCCTGCTGGACCACATCGAGGCCAAGACCGCCGTGCTCAACCAGGTCGAGTACGTGGTGCTGGACGAGGCCGACCGCATGCTGGACATCGGCTTTTTGCCCGACCTGCAGCGCATCCTGAGCTACCTGCCCAAGCAGCGCACCACCTTGCTGTTCAGCGCCACCTTCTCGCCCGAGATCAAGCGCCTCGCCAGCAGCTACCTGCAGGACCCGGTCCTCATCGAGGTGGCCCGCCCCAACGAGACGGCCGCCACTGTCTCCCAGCATTTCTACAGCGCCACCGACGACGACAAGCGCCATGCGCTGCAGCAGCTGATGAAAAACCACGGCGTCAAGCAAGCGTTTGTGTTTGTCAACAGCAAGCTGGGCTGTGCCCGCCTGGCGCGCAACCTGGAGCGTGAAGGCCTGCGCACTGCAGCCCTGCACGGCGACAAGAGCCAGGACGAGCGCCTCAAGGCCCTGGATGCCTTCAAGCAGGGCCAGGTCGATTTGCTGGTTTGCACCGACGTGGCCGCGCGCGGTCTGGACATCAAGGATGTGCCCGCCGTCTTCAATTTCGATGTGCCGTTCAACGCCGAAGACTATGTGCACCGCATTGGCCGCACCGGCCGGGCCGGGGCCTCGGGCATTGCAGTCACGCTGGTTAATTCCAGCGATACCCGCCTGGTGGGGGACATCGAAAAGCTCACCAAGCAAAAAATCGAACTGCAAGCGGTCGAGTACGACGAAGACCGCCCGCGTGGTCGCATCAACGACGGCCGCCGCGCCTGGCGCGATGCCGGCGAGACGGGCGATGCCCGCGATGGGGCCCGCGAGCGTCGCTCTGCAGCCCGCGAACCCCGCGAGCGCGAGGGCCGTGAAGCCCGCGACTACCGGGGCTTCCGCCCCGCGGCCCCGTCGCGCGACCCCTTCTTCGAAAAACCCTACGAGCCCAGCGCCAGCGATACCCCACCTGCCTGGGAGGCTGCAGCCAAGCCGGCAGCCCGCAATGCGCTTTCGGCCAACATCAAGCCCAAGCGCAAGGTCGCCGCGCTGTTCAAGGCCCTGGCTTGAGGTTTTGAGCCAAATTGGCCTCTAGGCCAATCAATGTCAGCAGTGGTAGCTATTGATTTAATAGTGGAATGCCGCGTTCCAATTAACGCCCAGGGGCTTGCGCTTGTTCGCAGTGCACCTGCAGGCGCTCCCGTTCAGCCAGCGTGGCGCCGAAGCGCACCGCCGTCAGGCAGCCGCCCCAGATGCAGCCGGTGTCCAGCCCCAGGAGATTGGGCTGATTGACCCAGCCCAGCGTGGACCAGTGGCCAAATGCCACCAGCGTTTCGGCCGTCTGGCGGTCCGGAACGTCGAACCAGGGCAGCAGTCCCGGCGGCGTGGCGCTGGCGCTTTCGCTGCTGTCGAAATCCATGATCCCTTCCGGACTGCAAAAGCGCAGCCGGGTCAGCGCGTTGATGATCACCCGAAGGCGCTCAGTGCCCTGCAAGTGGTCGTTCCAGGCTGCCGGATGGTTGCCGTACATAGCGTGCAGGAAATCAGGCAAATCGGGGCTGCGCAGCACCCTCGCTACTTCTTCGGCCAAGTCCAGAGTCTGGTCCACGGTCCAGCTGGGCAGCACGCCGGCGTGGACCATCAGCAGGCGCTGATCCCCCAGCGCCAGCGTGCGCGCCAGGGGTTGCTGGCGCAGCCAGCCGAGCAGCCCCTCGCGGTCGGGGGCGTGCAGCAGGGGGTCGAGTGTGTCGCGCCGGCCTGTGGAGCGCGCACCATGGGCCACGGCCAGCAGGTGCAGGTCGTGGTTGCCCAGCACCGCTTGCAGCGCGCCGTCGTGGGCCAGGCAGCGGCGCAGCACCGCTGCCGAATCCGGCCCCCGGTTGACCAGGTCACCCAGCAGGTAGGCCGTGTCGCGGCTGGGGGAAAAATCGACCGTTTCCAGCAAGCGGCCCAGGGCTTGGTCGCAGCCTTGAATATCGCCAATACAGTACAGTGCCATCGTGTTTTTCAATCTGAATAAGTCATGGATTTTCTGCTGATTGCCTTTCTGACCTTGCTCAATGGGGTGTTTGCAATGTCGGAAATGGCCTTGGCTGCCAGCCGTAAGTCGCGCCTGGTGGCCATGGCGGAAGGGGGCGACAAGGGCGCCAAGGCGGCGCTGGCGCTGATGGAACAGCCCACGCAGTTTCTGTCCTCGGTGCAGGTGGGCATTACCTCGATCGGCATGTTGAACGGTATTTTGGGCGAGGCGGCCTTTAGCCAGTCCCTGGGCCAATGGCTGCAATCGGTGGGCACGCCGGAAAAAGCCGCCAGCGTGACGGCCACCGCGCTGGTGGTCACGGTGATCACTTTCATCACGATTGTGTTTGGCGAACTGGTGCCCAAGCGCATTGGCCAGCTCTACCCCGAGGCCGTGGCCCGTTTCATGGCGCTGCCCATGATGGGCGTGGCCCGCTTCGCCAAGCCCTTTGTGCGCTTGCTGTCGCTGTCCACCCAGGCGGTGCTCAAGCTGCTGCGCGTGAACACCGATGCATCCCGTCCGGTCACCGAGGAAGAGATCGCCGCCAGCCTGGAGGAGGGACGAGAAGCCGGCGTGATCGAGCACCAGGAGCATCAGATGGTGCAGAACGTGTTTCGCCTGGACGACCGGCCCTTGACATCGATGATGGTGCCTCGCACCGATGTGCACTGGCTTGAAGCCCATCTGGATGTCGCTGAGGCTCTGCGCCTGGCTGGTGGCGGTCAGGGCCACGCCGCCCATTCCTGGTACCCCGTCTGCCGGGGCTCGCTGGACGAGGTGGTGGGCGTCATCAGCGTGGCCCATTTGCTGGAATTGGGCCCTGAAGCACAAGGTCCCATCCAGCGCCATGCCCAACCCGCCACGTTTTTGCCCGAAACCCTCAGCGGTATGGAATTGCTCGATCAATTCCGCGAACGGTTGGTGCGGATGATTTTCGTGGTCGATGAATATGGGGTAGTGCAGGGAATCATGACGCCCCTGGATTTGCTCGAAGCGATTACTGGCGAACTGCAACCCGGTGCCGAGGCCGATGCCTGGGCCACCCAGCGCGAGGATGGCAGTTGGCTTTTGGATGGCTTGATGCCCATTACCGAATTAAAGGCCCGTCTGGGAATTCGCGATTTGCCCGAAGAAGAACGGCGCCGCTATAACACCTTGGCCGGTTTGCTGATGGCGGAATCCGGCCATTTACCGGCGATTGCCGAGCGCATAACCTGCGCTGGCTGGCTGTTTGAGGTGCTGGACCTGGATGGCAAGCGCATTGACAAGGTATTGGCCATTCGAATGGCGCCCGACTCTGAATCTGAAGATAGCCCTGTTTGAGGATTTTGTTTACCCGGTTGGGGCTTTCAGATTCACGCCGATCCGCATCTTCCATGGATGCATTGCCATTACAATCGCGGCCTGCTATTTCTTTTGGAAAATACCATGACCACCAGTTACAAAGAACTTTTACAGCAACGTGCCGCCCTCGACGCCCAAATCGCGGAGGCCCGTCAGAAAGAGTTTGGCGATGCCGTCGCAAAGGTCCGCGCGCTGGTCGCAGAATATGAAATGGACGTGGAAGATGTCTTCCCACCCGCCAAAGCGCGCAGCAGTGCCAGTGTTGGTCAAAAAGTGGCTCCTAAATACCGCAATCCCAGCACTGGTGAGACCTGGACAGGCCGTGGTAAAGCCCCAAAGTGGATTGCCGATCAAGATCGTAGCCAGTTCCTGATCTGATCAAAAAATTTTCCTCGAAAGAAAAAGCCCGCATCGCGGGCTTTTTTGTTGGGTGAAAAATTGTGCGAATCGTACTTTGATCGCCCGTCGAAAATGCCAGGTAAATCTTGGCGCTTGTGCCCATCAAGATTTTTGGGCAGGGGGCTGAATCAATTTGCTGGCCGAGCCAATCAGACTGGCCACATCGGCCAGATTGCTGGGAATGATGAGCGTGCTGGCCGCATTGGCGGCCACCTTGCCGTAAGCATCCACCGCTTTCTCCGCCACCTTCAATTGCACGGCCTGGTCGCCACCCGGTTGGCGAATGGCGGCGGCGATGCGTTCGATGGCTTCCGCGCTGGCTTCGGCCACGGCTTTAATGGCGGCAGCTTCGCCTTGCGCTTGGTTAATCGCTGCTTGTTTCTCACCCTCGGAGCGCGCAATCGCGGCCTCGCGCTCACCGGTGGCGATATTGATTTGCTCCTGACGCCGGCCTTCCGAGGCGGCGATCAGCGCGCGTTTTTCGCGCTCGGCGGTGATTTGCGCTTGCATGGCGTGCAGGATTTCCTGGGGCGGGGTCAGGTCTTTGATTTCGTAGCGCAGCACCTTCACGCCCCAGTTCAGCGCCGCTTCGTCGATCGCCTGAACGACCTGGGCGTTGATGATGTCGCGCTCCTCAAAGGTCTTGTCCAGCTCTAGCTTGCCGATCACGCTGCGCAGGCTGGTTTGTGCCAGCTGGGTCACCGCCATGATGTAGTTGCTGGAGCCATAGCTGGCCCGCATGGCATCGGTCACCTGGAAATACAGGATGCCATCCACCTGCAGCTGGGTGTTGTCCTTGGTGATGCAGACTTGGCTGGGCACATCCAAGGGGATTTCCTTGAGGCTGTGCTTGTAGGCCACCTGGTCGATGAACGGGACGATGATGTTCAACCCCGGCGACAGGGTGCCCGCATACTTGCCCAGGCGCTCCTTGACCCAGGCGTGTTGTTGGGGCACGACCTTGACGCCCTTGGCGATGAACAGGGCCGCAATGGCAAACAGAAGGATGGCGAATTCCATGGTCAGACCTTTCAAAAATGGGCGTCAAGGATGGGAGGTGTGAGGGGGGAGCGGTTCGACCACCAGGCGGTTGCCAGATAGGCCGACGATGCGATGTAGCCCAGGCTGGGGCGGGCCACTGCCATGGGGTAACTGCGCCGTCCAGCGGGCACCTCGGTAGTGCACTTGGGCGGTGCCATCCGGATGCCAGTGGGTCACCTGCACGGTGGCGCCCTGGTCCAGGGGGGCATCTTCTTCAGTCAGGCCAGGCTTAGGGCGACGCTGGCGCTGCAGCCACACATACCAGCCCAGCACGGCGCCACTGCTGGTCACGCCCGCCAGCACCAGCTGCACGCTCAGCGAAGCCCCCGCCTGGGCGCCCAGTGCACCGGCCGCAAGCCCCAGTGCCAGCATCAATAGAAAAAAAGTGCCGCTCAGCAGTTCGGCCAATACAGCCAGACCGGCGGCGATCCACCACATCGTGGAAAAGTCCATGCATCCTCCACAGGTTCAGGGTCCGACGGACATTGTGGGTGAAAAATAAACTCCGGTCGTCAGAGGACCTTCACAGAACTTCCTTACACTTCGCGCCTATTTTTGTGCACCGCGCCATGCGGGATGGGTTTGCCGGAGGTTTTATGAAATTTCGTTTCCCCATCGTCATCATCGACGAGGACTATCGTTCCGAGAACACCTCGGGTCTGGGCATCCGTGCCCTGGCGCAGGCCATCGAGAGCGAGGGCTTTGAGGTCCTGGGGGTGACCAGCTATGGCGACCTGTCCCAGTTCGCCCAGCAGCAAAGCCGCGCCAGCGCCTTCATCCTGTCGATTGACGACGAGGAGTTCACCCAGGGCCCGGATCTGGACCCTGTGGTGGTGAACCTGCGCCATTTCATCGAGGAAGTGCGCCGCAAGAACCTGGACGTGCCCATCTACGTCTATGGCGAGACCAAGACCAGCCGCCACCTGCCCAACGACATCCTGCGTGAACTGCACGGCTTCATCCACATGTTCGAGGACACGCCCGAGTTCGTGGCGCGCCACATCATCCGCGAGGCCAAGAGCTACCTGGAAGGCATTCAGCCGCCGTTCTTCAAGGCACTGCTGGACTATGCTGAGGACGGTTCGTACTCTTGGCATTGCCCCGGCCACTCGGGCGGCGTGGCCTTCCTCAAGAGCCCTATCGGCCAGATGTACCACCAGTTCTACGGCGAGAACATGCTTCGCGCCGACGTCTGCAACGCGGTGGAAGAGCTGGGCCAGCTGCTGGACCACAACGGTGCCATCGGCGAGAGCGAGCGCAATGCCGCCCGGATCTTCAATGCCGACCACTGCTTCTTCGTCACCAACGGCACCAGCACTTCCAACAAGATGGTCTGGCACCACACGGTGGCGCCGGGCGATGTGGTCGTGGTGGACCGCAACTGCCACAAGTCCATCCTGCACAGCATCATCATGACCGGCGCGATTCCGGTCTTCC
>CAZQXQ010000160.1:0-6583 GCA_964597235.1 uncultured Burkholderiaceae bacterium
GCGCGTGCAGATCGTTCTGCGCCAGGTGGTCGGCCACGCCGGACAGGCGGGTGTGGACATCGCCGCCGCCCAGGTCCTCGGCGCTGACCACTTCGCCCGTGGCGGCCTTGACCAGCGGAGGGCCACCCAAAAAGATGGTGCCCTGGTTCTTGACGATGATGGACTCGTCGCTCATCGCCGGCACATAGGCGCCGCCCGCCGTGCAGCTGCCCATCACCACCGCGATCTGCGCGATGCCCTGGGCGCTCATATTGGCCTGGTTGAAGAAGATGCGGCCAAAGTGGTCGCGGTCGGGGAAGACCTCGTCCTGGTTGGGCAGGTTGGCGCCGCCCGAGTCCACCAGGTAGATACAGGGCAGGCGGTTCTGCGCCGCCACTTCCTGGGCGCGCAGGTGCTTTTTCACCGTCATGGGGTAGTAGGTGCCACCCTTCACGGTGGCGTCGTTGCAAACGACCATGCAGTCCACGCCGCTCACGCGGCCAATGCCGGCAATCAGGCCGGCGCCCGGGGCATCGTTGTTGTACATGTTGAGCGCGGCCAGCGGTGCCAGCTCCAGAAAGGGCGTGCCGGGGTCCAGCAGCATCTGCACGCGCTCGCGGGGCAGCAGCTTGCCACGGGCCACGTGCTTGGCGCGGGCGGCCTCGCCGCCGCCTTCGAAGACCTTGGCGATTTGCGCGTTCAGGTCATCGACGAGATCGCGCATCGCGGCGGCGTTGGCCTGAAACTCGGCCGAGCGGGGGTTGAGTTGGGAAGACAGGGTGGTCATGTGCGGGTCTCTTGCAAAAGAAGGGCTTACGCCGTCCGGGCCTCTCCCAGTCCCAGTTGGGACTTCATGGCTTCGCGGATCTTGAATTTCTGGATCTTGCCGGTCACCGTCATCGGGAAGCTGTCCACGAAGCGGATGTAGCGCGGCACCTTGTAGTGGGCGATCTGGCCCTGGCAGGCGGCGCGCACCTGGTCCTCGGTCAGCGACTGGCCGGGCTTGAGCACGATCCAGGCGCACAGCTCCTCGCCATAGCGCACATCGGGCACGCCCACCACCTGCACGTCCTGGATCTGCGGCAGGCGGTAGAGGAATTCCTCGATCTCGCGCGGGTAGATGTTCTCGCCGCCCCGGATCACCATGTCCTTGATGCGGCCGACGATGTTGACGTAGCCCTGCTCGTCCATGGTGGCCAGGTCGCCGGTGTGCATCCAGCCGTCGGCGTCGATGGCCTCGGCGGTCTTCTCGGGGTCGGCCCAGTAGCCGTGCATCACCGAATAGCCCCGGGTGCACAGCTCGCCGGACTGGCCGCGCGGCAGGGTGGCGCCGGTCTCGGGGTGGACGATCTTGACCTCCAGGTGCGGCTGCACCAGGCCCACGGTGGACACGCGCTTGTCCAGCGGCGTGTCGGCGGCGCTCTGGCAGCTGACGGGGCTGGTCTCGGTCATGCCGTAGGCGATGGTGATTTCCGCCAGGTTCATGTCGCGGACCACGCGCTTCATCACCTCGATCGGGCAGGGTGAGCCGGCCATGATGCCGGTGCGCAGCGTGGACAGGTCGAACGCCGCAAAGCGCGGGTGGTCCAGCTCGGCGATGAACATCGTGGGCACGCCGTGCAGGCCGGTGCAGCGCTCGTCCTGCACGGTCTGCAGCACGCTCAGGGGGTCGAAACCGTCGTTCGGATAGACGATGGTGCTGCCATGCGTCAAGCAGGCCAGGTTGCCCAGCACCATGCCGAAGCAGTGGTACAGCGGCACGGGAATGCACAGCCGGTCGGCAGGGCACAGGCGCATGGCCTCGCCGACGAAAAAGCCGTTGTTCAGGATGTTGCGGTGCGTCAGCGTGGCGCCCTTGGGAAAGCCCGTGGTGCCGCTGGTGAACTGGATGTTGATCGGGTCGTGGCGGTCCAGGCCGGCAGCGATGCGCGGCAGCGCCGGGTCGTCGGCCTGCCCCTGCGCCAGCAGGGTGCTAAAACGCAGGGCGCCGGGCACCTCCTCGCCCTGACCGGGCTCGTCGATCCAGACCAGAGTGCGCAGGTGCGGGAACACCACCGATTCGAGTTGGCCCGGTGTGCCGTGCGCCCATTCGGGCGCAAGCTGCTGCAACATGCCCAGGTAGTCGCTGGTCTTGAAGCGCGGCATGGTCACCAGCGCACGACAGCCCACCTTGTTCAGCGCGTACTCCACCTCGGCGCTGCGGTAGGCGGGGTTAATGTTGACCAGCACCAGTCCGGCGTAGGCGGTGGCCAGCTGCATCAGCACCCATTCGGCGTTGTTGTGCGACCAGATCCCCACGCGGTCGCCCGGCGCCAGGCCCAGGCCCAGGCCCAGCAGCGCGCTGGCCAACTGGCGCGAAGCCTGCTGCAGTTGGCGGTAGCTGTAGCGCCTCCCCTGGTGCACGCTGACCAGGGCCTCGTGCTCGGGCTGGCGCGCCACCATGGCGTCGAAGAAGGCACCAATGGTCTGTTCAATCAGGGGGGGCTCGGTGGCCCCCTGGGCCCAGGACAGGGCCGGCGCGGCGGAATGGGGCATGCATGTCTCCAGGTGAAGAGGATTTGGCGTTTTTTATCGAAGCCATGATAGGCAAGTCGGGTTCCGGTGCCATGCCAGAATGGTTGCAATTCACGCCAGCTAACCCCCAGGTTTTCACTCGGTTTTATGCCCCACGTTCCCCCTTCCGCTGGACCAGCCCCCGCTCCCAAAGCCGTCACGCCCATGGCTTTTGCGCAGGCCATCGTGCTGGCCTACCAGGCGCGGGGCCTGGACCCCACGGATGCGCTGGCGCAGGCACAGATTCCGCCAGACCAGGTCAGCGACCCGCAGGCCCGCATCACGGCCAGCCAGCTCGAACGCCTGTCCGACCACGCCATGCGCGAGCTGGACGACGAGGCTCTGGGCTGGTTTGGCCGCCGCCTGCCCTGGGGCAGCTACGGCATGCTGGCCCGGGCCTCGGTCAGCGCGCCCACGCTGGGCCTGGCGCTCAAGCGCTGGTGCCGCCACCACGGCCTGCTGACGGACGACATCCACCTGCAGCTGACGGTGCAGGGCCCCACCGCCGAGGTCGCGCTGCACGACACCCGCACGGGCATTGCCCCGCTGCTGCGCGAGTTCTGCCATGTCTCGGTGCTGCGCAACCTGCATGGCGTGGCCAGCTGGTACATCGATTCGCGCATCCCGCTGCTGGAAGCCCAGTTCAGCGGCTCGGCGCCCGCGCACCAGGACAGCTACGCGGTGCTCTTCCCCACGCCGGGGGCGGTGCGCTTTGGGGCGCCGCACACCGCGCTGCGCTTTGACGCCCGCTACCTGGACCTGCCGTTGCGCCGCGACGAGGCCGCGCTGAACAAGATGCTGCAAAACGCCCTGCCGCTGATGGTGCAGGCCTACCGCCGCGACCGCCTGCTGGTCGAGCGCGTGCGCCAATGGCTGCACACCCTGCCCACGCCCCAGCAAACCGCCGAGGGCCTGGCCACCGCGTTGCACCTGTCGCCCCGTACCCTGCACCGCCAATTGCACGAACAGGGCGCCAGCCTGCAGGGCCTGAAAGACGCCGTGCGCCGCGAGCGCGCAGAAACCCTGCTGACCCGGGGCCGCCTGGCGATCAAGCAAGTCGCCCAGGCAGCGGGATTCAGCAACGAAAAGAGCTTTAGCCGCGCCTTCCGCCAGTGGACCGGGTTGACGCCGGCGGAGTTTCGGCGGCAAGCGCAGACGCCGCCCTCAGATCCCGCCGGCCACCACGCCAGGTAGGCGGCCCATGTCATCAATCACCCACACCGCCCCTGCTGCGCGCAGCGCCTCCGGCGATCCGTGCCCAAACGCCGACGGGCTGTAGCCAACGACCGTCGCCCCCGCCGCCACGCCTGCCGCCACGCCGGTGACCGTGTCCTCCACCACCAGACAGCGGTCAGGCGAAATCCCCACGGCAGCCGCCGCCGCCAGGTACACATCCGGCGCCGGCTTGGTGCGCGGCATTTCGTGGCCGCTGAAGACGCGGTCGCCAAAGTACGGCGCCAGGCCGACCTGGGCGAGCTGCATCTCCACCTTCTGCCGGTCGGCGCCCGAAGCGCAGGCGATGCCGGCCATCGAGCTGGGTGTGGATCGCGCACACGGCGTCCACCGCGCCGGGGATGGGCTGGAGCTTGGTCTGCAGCTCGACATTGCGCCGGGCATAGAACGCGGCCATCCAGGCGTCGGTCAAGGGCTGACCGGTGTGCGCCTCAATGCGGGCGGCCTCGCTGCGCACGGTCTTGCCGACAAAAATCTGCATGCACTCGTCCAGCGACAAGGCCCAGCCCGCCTCGTTGAGCATGGCGCAGAGCACGCCGTGGGTCAGGGGCTCGCTGTCCACCAGCACGCCGTCGCAATCGAACAAAACCGCTTCAAATTTCATAGCTAGTACCGCTGGTATTCATTGACTTAGAGGCTAATTTCATTGCCAAATTCCTTGCGACCTGTCTCATCGTTGGTCACCGTCCACATACACCCAGCGGCCGTCCTGGCGCACAAAGCGGCTGCGCTCGTGCAAGCGCACCGCCCGGCCGCCCAGGCGGTAGCGGGCAACAAATTCGACCTCGGCCTGGTCGGGGCCGGTGACGCGGTGTTCGCGCACCTCCAGGCCCAGCCATTGCGTACCGGGGTCAAAGTCGAGCGTGGCGGGGCAATGGTCGGGGTGCCAGGTGGCCCGCAAGTAGTCCGCCCGCTCGCGCACAAAGGCGGTGTAGCGCGAGCGCATCAGGCTTTCGGCGTCGGGCGCGGGGGCCTCGTCCCAGTGGTCCAGGTAGCGGCCGCAGCAGTCGGCGTAGGCCAAAGGGCGCTGGCGGGCGTCTTTGCGGCCGCAGGGGCAGAGGGCGGCAGGTGGGCGAGACATCAGGCGGTCGCGGCCGGGATGCCGTTGCGGCCAGGAAAGTCGGACGCCAGCGGGCGGGCGTTGGGCATCTTGAGCCACAGGCGCAGCAACATGCGGCGCTGGGCGGGGTCTTCAAAGTCCTCGAACTCGGTGCGCGAGTGCAGCATCGCGTAGTTGTTGGCGAACTGGATGTCGCCCGGCTCCAGCATCATGTCCAGGCGGATGGCGGGGTCGTGGATGATCTCGTCAAACCGGTCCAGCGCCTCGATTTCCACGCGCGACAGGGGCTGGCCGCGCAGCTCCTGGCCCAGCTCGATGTACTGGCGCAGGTAGCGGCAGCTCATCTTGCCCTCGTGGAAGCTGAAGATCGGCGACAGGCTGGGTAGCGCCTCGCCCAGGTGCGCGAAGTAGATCGGCTTGCACAGCAGGGCCAGGTACTCGGGGTACTTTTCCAGGAACTCGTTATAGACCGTGGCCGAGCTGACCAAGCTGCTCAGGCCGCCCGCCTTGGCCTTGCGCACGCACAGCAGGCCCACGGCGTCGGACAGGTCCGAGTGGTAGGGCAAGTAGGCGTTGGTTTCGTACACCCGGGTGTTCTTGTTGGACAGGTCGCCCACGTTCATCACCAGGCCCAACAGGTCGCCGCGCGCGTTCTGCGTGACCGGCAGGCCCATGTGAAGGCCCATGCCGTAGTAGAGGATGCGCACTTCTTCATCGCTGTAGCGCGCCACCGGCAGGCCGCGCAGCAAGGCAAAACCGCGGCCGTTTTCCAATTCTTCGGAGATGCCGGCCAGTACCGGGCGCAGGGTATTCAGCGGAAAGTCGTCCTTGCCAAAGCCCGGGAAGCCCAGGCCGCGCTGCTTGACGGTGGCCAGCGCCTGGTCCAGCTCGGCAATCTGCGCGGGCGTCAGGGTCTGGACATAGCTGGCTTCGCTGGGGAAATCGCTGCCCTTCCAGGCAACGGGACCGGTGATTTTCTGTTTCAGGATCAGGCTCATGGAGTTCCTTGGGGTGTCAAATTTATGGCGGCGAACGCAGTTCAAGCGTGGGTGGCAGGGACGGCCTCATGCCTTGCGATGCGGTCCAGAACGTCGGCCATCGCCTCGCGGGCCTTTTCTGTGTCGTAGTGGGTTTGCAGGTTCAGCCAGCTTTGAGCGTCTGTACCGAAGTACGCCCCCAGCCGCAGGGCAGTGTCTGCCGTGATGCCGCGCAGGCCCTTCACGATTTCATTGATGCGGCGCGGCGGGACACCAATCGCTTTGGCCAGGGCGTATTGGCTCAGGCCCAAGGGCTTCAGCCAGTCCTCCAGCAAGATGACGCCGGGGTGAATCAAAGGAACTTCGCGGTTCATGCGGGTCATGGTGGGGCCTCTCAGTGGTAATCCACGATTTGAAGCTGTTGCAGCTTGCGCAGGGCCACGGCTTCAAAGTTCACGAACCGGGCCACTCTCCGACCATTGAACAGGGCTTCGGTTTGGGCACAGCGGAAGGTTTGGAGCATGGCAGATGGTAACGGGTTCCGTTATTAGCCCTCAACGGATTTCCCGGCTGTCTGGCGTGAGATACCGCAGTGAAATACCGTAAAAAGTACCGCACGAATTGCGGTGTGTGATGGTGCCGTCTGGGACCGTATGGGGCAAGAAAAAACCCGCTTTCCTTTAGGAATCAGCGGGTTATGGGATGGCGCTCGGATTGGTGAAACTTGAATCTGGAGCGGGTGAAGGGAATCGAACCCTCGTATGAAGCTTGGGAAGCTGCC
>CAZQXQ010000161.1:0-6582 GCA_964597235.1 uncultured Burkholderiaceae bacterium
GCCAGGTGGTGGGGGTGGGCACCCCCGAGGAGCTGGCCGCCAACCCGGCCAGCCACACCGGGCGCTACCTGAAGCCGTATTTGCAGCCAAAACGGGCTCTAGGCCAATAAATACCAGCGGTACTAGCTATTAATTTTGATTGATTCTGAGGTCACCATGCCCCTTCGTCCCACCTTGGCCTCCGTCCGTGTGGCGTTCGGGCGTTGCCCATGAGCACGCTCCACGCCCCGATGCCCGTCCGCGACCTGCTGGCCGCGCTGGCGGTGGTGTGGATTTGGGGCATCAACTTCGTCGCGATGCGCTGGGCGCTGGACAGCTTCACGCCCTTCCAGCTGGGCGCCGTGCGCTACCTGTTCGCGGTGCTGCCGCTGGTGTTTGTCGTGCGCCGCCCCCGGGTGGCGTGGCGCTGGCTGGTGCTGTTTGGGCTGTGCCAGGGCGTGGGGCAGTTCGGCTTTCTGTTCCTGGCGATGCGGGTGGGCATGACGGCGGGGCTGGCCAGCGTGTTGCTGCAGACCCAGGTGTTTTTCACCGCGCTGCTGGCCTTCTGGGTGCTGCACGAGCGCCCGGGGCGCCCCTTGCTCTGGGGGCTGGGCTTGGCGGCGCTGGGCCTGGCCTGCTTTGTCGTGCACGAGTTGCGCCCCCGGCAGGGACCCGATGTGACCACCCTGGCCGGCTTGGGGCTGATGCTGTGCGCCGCCGCCATGTGGGCCTCGTCCAACATCGTCGCCCGCATGGCCCAGCGCGAGAGCCCCGGCTACCACCCGCTGGGTTTCATCGTGTGGATCAGCCTGGTGCCCATCCTGCCCTTCATGGGCTTGTCCGCGCTGTTTGACCCCGATGCCGGCCGCTGGCTGGACGGGCGCAGTTTGCAAGCGATTCCCTGGCTGGCTTGGGCCTCGGCGGCGTACCTGGGCTGGATGTCGTCGGTGGTGGGCTATGGGCTGTGGACCTACCTGCTCACGCGCCACCCCGCTAACCGCGTGGCCCCGTTCAGCCTGGGCGTGCCCGTGGTCGGCTTGGCGGCTGGCCTGTGGGTGCTGGGCGAACCCGTCGCGCCCTGGCAATGGGCCGGCGTGGCGCTGGTGGTGGCCGCGTTGGGCTGCGTGGTGCTGGGTCCCCGCTGGATCATGGCCAAAATGGCCGCTAGGCCTTGAAATACCTGCGGTAGGCGCTATCAATTTTGATAGACCCAATCCGCTGGAAAGACCTCACGGCGGAAAGCGCAGACCGGAAAACGCCCGTCCTGCCTGAATCGCCCTGCGCTCGATCTCTGTGGCAGAGGCCAGCCACCCCCGTTCTTCGAGGAACAGCAGAAACGCCCGTGTACTGACCTTGCGGCAGTTGTCCGGCACCACAAAGCTGGCGCGGGCAATCTTGTGGTCCTCGAACAGAAAGACGCCCGTGCGGGGTGGCGTCTCCAGCGCAAACTGGTGCATCGCTTCCTGAATGGCCAGTTCGCCCAGATTGGACTTGCGCAGCGCCGCTATCCCGGCAGAAAGCTCCTGCTGGTAGCGTTCGTGGATGCGGGTGGACAAGATGGGCAGTCGGTGGGTTTCGGCCCAGCGCGCCAGTTTCTCGCTGGTGGGGGTCTGGTTGCGCGTGACCTCGTGCAGCACCATGTCCACCAGCGCAAGCTGCCACCCCGGCTTGAACAGCAGGTCCAGCGCATCGGAATAAGCCAGCGTGATCAGGGGCCCGGCATCGGGCAACAAAACGACCGGTGCCGGCGTAACAACGGCATTCATGGCTCAAGGCACCAGCGCGTGCAGGCTGTCCACCATCTGCCGCGTCTGCGCTGCCGCCAGGCGGGGCATGGGCAAGTGGGCCTGGGCCATCAGCAGGAACAGGTCTTCCTGGCTGTCGATGCCCAAGGCGTCCAGCGCCTGCGCATCGCCAATGCGTCCCAGCGAAAAATCCAGCAGCGTCTTGAAGTTCTGGTTGCCGTTTTGCTCCGCTGCCTCAAAGGTTTCGACCAGATGGCGCAGCTCGGCATTGAACAGCGCATTGACCGAGGTGTCCGACTTGGCCGCAATCACCTTCGCGCGTCGAAGCAAGTCGCGGTCCACCGAGCCGGTGAAATTCACGGTGTCTGCCATGGGCGGCCTCCTTTACTTGAAAACACAGAGTTCAGTGTTGCACAGAATTGTGTGTTGTAAAACAAGACACCCGGCTGTGCAACAGCCCGCCGCTGCGACATTGAGCAGCCACAGCATCGGCCAAAATTCCTGCCAGAGGATCTGCCATCATTAAGCGATTTAATACTGAAAAATTCTAAAATTCATTGAAAAACATGAAGTTACCGATGAAATAATTTTCAGAAAAATCTGCCAAATACCATGTCAAGCACTACGATTGCCGCCTGTACCCAGCCCCATCAGTTCGAGCCCCTGCTTCCCCAGCTGCAGCTGGGTGGATTGGTCGAGCGCACCCGGGTCGTTATCGAGAAGGCGTTTCGGCTGCAGCATGCCGTGGCGCCCAGCACGCGCAATGCTTTGCAGGAACTGGTTCGTGGCATGAACTCGTACTACTCCAACCGCATCGAGGGGCAGGGCACCCATCCCAGCAACATCGAGCGGGCGCTGCGCTCCGACTTTTCCAGCCGGCCCGACGTGGCGCAGCGCCAGCGCATTGCGCTGGCACACATCGAGGCGGAAAAAGCCCTCGAAGCCACCTTGCCCGAGACGGCCGTGGAACCCTTTGCGCTGCGTTCGTCCTTTTTGATCCAGGCTCATGCCGCGCTTTACCAGCGCTTGCCCAGAGCAGACCGCATCACCCAGGATGGCCGCACCATCGCTCCGGGCGTCCTGCGTCAGGAAGATGTGAGCGTGGGGCGCCACCAGCCCCCCATCGCTTCTGCGGTACCGGCGTTTCTGGCCAGGATGGACGCCACCTACCCGAGCCTGCAGGGGCTGGACAGCCTGCTCTACACCATCGCTGCCGCGCACCACCGCGCGGCCTGGGTGCACCCCTTTGGCGATGGCAACGGCCGTACCTGCCGGCTACAGACCCACTGCGCCATGCTGCCGCTGACAGCGGGGCTCTGGTCTATCAACCGAGGCCTGGCGCGTGAGCGTGACAAGTACTACGACATGCTGGACGCCGCCGATGCCCCCCGTCAGGGAGATCTGGACGGGCGGGGCAACCTCTCGGAGAAAGCGCTGCGGCAATGGTGTGACTACTTTGTGGCCTTGGTGGATGACCAGGTCAGCTTCATGACCCAGGTGCTCGCACTGGACCAGCTCAAGGACAGCATTGCCGCCCTGATGCTGCTGCGCTCGCAGCATCCCCAGTACAAAAACTACAGCACCAAAGCCACCCTGGCCCTGCACCATGTCTTGCTGGCTGGACCGGTCACCCGTGGCGAATTCATGGGCATGACGGGCCTTCCCACCCGCAGCGCCAGCAGGGTGCTCAGCCAGCTGCTCCAAGACGGCTTGCTGCGCAGCGAAACCCCCAAGGGCCCGGTGACCTTCCACTTTCCCCTGGACGCGCTGCACATCCTGCTGCCCCATCTGTACCCCGAGGCTGCCGGGATCAACCACGAGCTGTGAGCTCGCTGGGCCAAATTCCTCAAAACAAAACGCCCGGCGCGTCACCGCAGCCGGGCGTTTGTCTCTCCGGGCGACCCGCTGGGGCCGTCCCTCCGATCAATGCGTCAGGAAGTCCAGCACCATGCGGTTGAAGGTGTCGGCGTGTTCCCACTGGGCCCAGTGGCCGCATTGGTTGAACACATGCAGCTGCGCGTTCGGGATGCCCCAGATCAGGCGCAGGCCCACGTCCAGGGGCACAAAGCGGTCGTCGCGGCCCCAGACCACCAGCGTGGGGGTCTTGATCTCGCCCAGGCGGTGGCCGTAGTCGGGGAACTGCTTGGGATTGGCTTCCAGGCTCTTGACGAAGTTTTCCAGGTGGTCGCGGCGGTTGAGCATGTTGTTCAGGCGCGCCTCGTACAGCTCCTCGGTCAGATGGCTCGCGTCATAGACGAACACGTTCATCATCTTCTTGAGGTTGTCGATGGTGGGGTTGCGGTAGAGCTGGCCGATCAGCTTGATGCCCTCGGTGGGCATGGGCACGAACTGGCTGGGGCCGCCGGTGCCGCCACCCATCAGGATGAGCTTGCCCACGCGCGTGGGATTGGCCAACGCAAAGGCCACGGTGCTGTGCGCGCCCATGGAGTTGCCGACGATGTGCGCCTTTTCCAGGCCGATGGTGTCCATCAGGCCCTTGAGCGCGCGGGCGTTCAGGTCCGAGCGCGAGCCGGTGTTCACGATGGTGTCGCTCTTGCCCCAGCCCGGGCAGTCCAGCAGGATGACGCGGTAGCCGGCGTTGACAAACGGCTCCACGTTGCGGCTGAAGTTGGCCCAGCCCGTGGCCCCCGGACCCGAGCCGTGCAGCATCACCACGGTTTCGGCGCCGCTGCCAATGTCGTTGTAGTGCAGTTGCAGATCCAGCTCGCCATCCTGAAGGCGGAAGAACTTGCTGGTCGAGGCTTCGGTGTAAGTGGACATGGGTTTCCTTGTGGGGGACATGAAAAGCGCGGCGCCCGCGGTGGTGAGCGGGCGCCGCGCGGCGGTAAGGGGGATGAATCGTAGCAAGGTTTGGGGGCAATTCCAAAAGAGAGCACCACTTGAAGTTCTAATTAATAAATGCCATTTAGCTAGATTACAAATTGGCTTTTTATAAATGTTATTAAGAAATGCTTTCAATATAAAAGCCGGTTTAAAACCGGCTTTTGAAATTTCTTTTAATCTGCCGCTGTATTTCGGCAATTTGCTGGAAGATATTTTGCATTTACGCCTGCTGTCGCAGCAGGACGGCATTGCCATTGAAATGCAGAGCCAGCGCTGGCCGCTGCACTCAGGTCCAGATCGGCAGGAGTGGCTGCATTGGTTTGCGGCGCGATAATAATCGTGTTTGCTGTGGCTGGAACTACAGCAGTTGATAGTTTGATTATAATTTTACCTGTGGCTCCTACTTCAATTGCGCTTACGTTCCTGTTGTTTTCAACAAACGTAATACCCATGGCTGCACAGTTAGTGTCTTTTGTGGCTGCGGCACATGCAACAATTCCAGAAGGACCTTTCGATGCAAAGGTATCACTAATTGCAGTTTTGTAAGACGATGCCAGTGTTAAGCCTTCAGTAGTTTTTGCGCGGATTGTGTAATCCTGATAAGCCGGCAGCGCCACAGCGGCCAAGATGCCGATGATCGCGACCACGATCATCAGTTCGATCAGGGTGAAACCCTGTTGCAATGTCTTTTTCATCAATCTCTCCTTAGGTGGGGGAACAAGAAACAAGCAGTGTTTTGCCTGCTGTGTGAGTTTAAGCAATACGCGTGCCCGCCGGTGGGCTTTTGTGGCGGTCCTGTTGCTTTCTGCGCGTTTTGACATTTATGTCACAGCTTGGGTCGTTGGGCTGACATTTGTGTGTGTCTTTGGCGTCAGATCAACCCGCTGAGGTCCAGCGTTCACACGCAAAGAATCCCCCAAAACAAAACCCCCTGAAGTCGCCTTCAGGGGGTTCAATTGCTTCAAAAATGAGAGCTAATACCGCTGGTATTCATTGGCCTAGAGGCCAATTTCGCTCTTATTTTGTGCTTACTTCAGCTGGGCCTTTAGCAGCTTGCCCAGTTCGGAAGGGTTGCGGGTGATGACGAAACCGCACTCTTCCATGATGGCCAGCTTGGCGTCGGCGGTGTCGGCGCCGCCGGAGATCAGCGCGCCGGCGTGGCCCATGCGCTTGCCGGGAGGGGCAGTGACGCCAGCGATGAAGCCGACGATGGGCTTCTTCATGTTGGCCTTGCACCACTGGGCCGCTTCGGCTTCGTCGGGGCCGCCGATTTCACCGATCATGATCACGGCGTCGGTGTCGGGATCGTCGTTGAACGCCTTCATCACGTCGATGTGCTTGAGGCCGTTGATCGGGTCGCCACCGATGCCGACGGCGCTGGATTGGCCCAGGCCCACTTCGGTCAGCATGGCCACGGCTTCATAGGTCAGCGTGCCGGAGCGGCTCACAACGCCAATGCGGCCCTTGCGGTGGATGTGGCCGGGCATGATGCCGATCTTGATCTCGTCGGGCGTGATCAGGCCGGGGCAGTTGGGGCCCAGCAGCAGGGTCTTCTTGCCGCCAGCGGCTTCCTTGGCCTTCATGCGGTTGCGCACCATCAGCATGTCCTTGACGGGAATGCCTTCGGTGATGCAGATCGCCAGGTCCAGGTCGGCTTCGCAGGCTTCCCAGATGGCTTCGGCAGCGCCTGCGGGCGGCACGTAGATCACCGAGACGGTGGCACCGGTTTGCTGGGCAGCTTCCTTGACGGAGCCATAGATTGGGATGTCAAAAATCTTTTCGCCAGCCTTCTTGGGGTTCACGCCGGCGACGAAGCAGTTCTTGCCGTTCGCGTATTCCTGGCATTTTTCCGTGTGGAACTGGCCGGTCTTGCCGGTGATGCCCTGGGTAATGACCTTGGTGTCTTTGTTGATGTAGATCGACATGTTCTTTCCTCTGCGGTCTTACTTGACGGCGGCAACGATCTTGGTCGCGGCTTCGGCCATGGTGTCGGCGGCGATGATGGGCAGGCCGG